>JAJYHG010000273.1 GCA_021784895.1 Actinomycetes bacterium | reverse complement strand
CGATCAGGGCTGAAAGCGGGCAGACGTAGCGGCAGAAGGTCCGGCGCTCGAACACGAGGAAGAACGTCAGTGCGCTCGTGACGATGCCGAGCACCATCAGGCCCGTCGCCTCGGGGTTGCCCGGCACCGCGACGTTGAAGAACTCCTCGATCCAGGTGAGAAGCAGGAACGCCGCGACGGAGAGGAGGAAGCCGTAGCGCGCGATCGGCTCGGGCAGTTTGCGGCCGAGGCCGAGGCTGCGCTGGGTCCGTTGCCACAGTGTGCGGCGCTGGATCCACTCCCCGAAGCCACCGAAGGGGCACATCACGCACCAAGCTCGCCCGACGACGACCATCATCACGAAGACGAGGCAGAACCAGACGTACCAGGTGATCGCGGCGCCGAAGTTGAGCCCGGGGATCATCGTGCCGAGGAAGCCGACGAAGATGACCAGCCAGAAGATGATCTGGTTGGGCAGGATGAGCATGAACTGGAGCTGGCGGCTCTTGAGGATCCTCGCGACCAGCGGGTGCCGGGCGACATCGAGGCCCTTGGCGGGGTCGCTCGGCCCGAATCGCGCCTCGATGCCGTTCTGAACCGGCGGCCGGAGGTGCATGGCGACGGAGATGGGGTCGGGTGGCGGAGTCGGCTCGGTTGCGACGGTCTCAGCCTCGTCGAGAATCTTCATGTTCTCGTCCTCACGTGTAGTAGCGAACTCAACGTGAATAGTTTTGCATACCTCTTGCTACACGTCAAGTCCATAGCTACACTTATAGACGTGAACATGACCCTCTCCAAGCGGGGGGACTACGTCGTGAGGGCGGCGCTGTGTCTGGCGCGAGCCTATGCGAGCGGCGAACCCCGCAAGATCCGTGAGGTCGTCGCCGAGATGGACGTTCCTCTCACCTACGCCTCTCAGATCCTCTCTGACCTCGTGCGTGCGGAACTCGCGGTGTCCAAGGCCGGGAAGGGCGGTGGCTACCGCTTGGTTCGCCCGCCCGAGCAGGTCACCCTGCTCGAGGTGGTGGAAGCCGGCGAGGGCCCCCTGCGCTCGGAGCGCTGTGCCCTCGGCGATGGTCCGTGCCGCTGGAATGCGGTCTGTCCTGTGCATGAGACCTGGGGTGCCGCCACGGCGGCGCTCCGGGGGACGCTGGCCGAGACCAGCCTCGCGACGCTCGTGGCGCGCGACGAGGCGCTAGAGGCGGGGACATATGTGGAACCTGCGGATTCACACCGCCATGGTGGTCCGGTGATGGTCATCGAGGACTGGGTTCAGGTCGAGGTGGACGCGGAAGAGGCGTGGCGCCGGCTCGCGACCGCCGAGAGCTGGCTGCCCGGCTGTGTGCTCGCCTCCTACACCGAGGCCGAGACGATTCGCAAGAGCCTGGACGCCCCGCATCTAACCTGGATACCGCACGCGGTCACGGTGCTCGCGTCACCGAACCATGCCACGGCAGAGCTGGCCACGACTGACGAAAGGGAGCTACGTGTGCTCTGGGAGGCCGGGGGCGTGAAGGGCCCGTCCTCTCGCTTCGAGGGCAAGCTGACGGTGCGTCATATCGACCCGGAGCGGGCCGAGTTCCAGCTCCGGGGTGTCTTCCGCGCCCCGTTTCAGGCACTGCAGAACGACCCGGCGCTGACAGAGAAGCTGAGCCGGGTCACGGTCCGGTCCGCGCTGCGGCAGATGGCGCAGGTGATCGAGCAGGCACCGGGGTCCAGCAACGGCGGCGCGCTCGCCCGCGCGCACTGACGGGCGGCCCGCCGCAACGCCCTCGTGGAGCAGCGCACTCAGCGCTGAGGCCGCGGCAGCTTCTTACCGGGGTTCAAGAGCCCCTTGGGGTCGAGCGCGCGCTTGACCTGCTCGTGAGCGCCGACAGCGGCCTGCGCCCACTGGCCGAGCAGCTGCCCGTTCTTCAGCAGGCCGAGCCCGTGCTCGCCGCTGACGCTGCCGCCGAGCCGGCGGGCGAGGTCGAAGACCTCGCCCGCCGCCTGCTCGACCCGCGTGGCCTGGGCTGGATCGTGCGGGTCGTACATGAAGGTCGAGTGCAGGTTGCCGTCGCCCGCGTGACCCCACGAGGTCGTCTCGAGCCCGTGCCGGGCGCCGATCTCGAGCGTGCTCGTGATCGCCTCGCCCAGCCGGTCGAGCGGCACGACTATGTCTTCGGAGAGCTTCTCGCCCCGGGCGGTACGCACCACCAGCGAGACGCCGCTGCGCCAGCGCCACAGCTCGAGCGGCTCGCACACCACCGCGCTCGGGCCGAGCGCCTCCAGCAGAGCGTCGCGCTCAGCCCCTGACTCTGCCTCGGCCAGGAGCATGAACCGCGGGCATGCAGCCATGAACGGCGGCGGCGCGAGCGCGATGCACGCGCCCTCCAGGTATTCGAGCGCCGCCGGCACCACGCCCGACGCGAGCGCCGCCTCGATCGCCTCCACGCCCGCTTCGACCGAGTCGTAGCCGGCCGCCAGTGGGATCACCTCGGGTGGCGCCGGAATCAGCCGCAGCCAGGCGGCGGTGATGATCCCGAGCGTGCCCTCGCTGCCGATCAACAGCCCCCGCAGGTCATAGCCGGCGACGTCCTTGCGCACCGGGCCGCCGAAGCGGACCAGCTCGCCGGGCGCGATCACCGCCTCGACCCCCATCACCCAGTGCGAGGTCACGCCGTACTTGAACGCGTGCGGTCCGCCTGCGTTGGTCGCGAGGTTACCGCCGATCTGAGACTGCTCGGGTGCGCCCGGGTCGGGCGGGAAGCTCAGCCCGTTCTCGCGCGCGAGGCGCTTCACCGTGGCTGTCCGGACGCCCGCCTCCACCTCCATCCGCCACAGCAGCGGGTCGAGCGCCCGCACGCGGTCAAGCCGCTCGAGCCCGATCGCTACCCCGGGCCCATCGAACACCGGCACCACGCCACCGCTGAAGCCGCTGCATCCGCCGACCGGCAGGATCGCGACGTCCTGCGCGTACGCCCAGGCAACGAGCTCGCGCACCTCCTCGGCGCTCCCGGGCTGCGCCAGCACTGGCGCGATCCCGTGCAGGCCGCTCGTGTCGCCGATCCGCACATCCCGCGAGATATGGGCGTCACCAACGATCTGGGCGACCGGGCCGGTCAGGTCCATCCCGGGTTTATACAGCCCAGCCGCCGGCCCCGGCTCCGTGCTGGGCCCCGCACGGCCCAGATCTTCGCCTGTCCTGCCGCCGCTGGCCCGCTGGCCAGCGGCGGCGCCAGAGCGCCGCAGAGGTCGCTACAGCCGCACCAGGTTCGGGGCGCCGTCCACGCCCCGCGTGACCCCGCGCAGGTCCACGAACAGCGCCGCCTCGCGCGCGATCTGGTCGTGATCTACGCCTGGGTGGGCCGTCACCAGCACCACCGCGTCCGCCCCCTCGAGCGCCTCTGGGAGTGGGGTGCTGCGCAGCCCGGGGCCGCGCAGCACCGGTACGAACGGATCGTGGTAGACGAGCTCCGCCCCGCGCCGCTCGAGCACCTCGATGATCCGCAGTGCCGGTGACTCGCGGATGTCACCGATGCCGCCCTTGTAGGCGACCCCGAGCAGCGCGATCTTCGACCCCCGGATCGGCTTGGCCAAATCGTTCAGAGCCAGCTCGATCCGCGCGACGCAGTAGTGCGGCATCTGCTGGTTGATCTTGCCCGCCAGCTCGATGAACTCGGTCGACATCTGGAACTCGCGTGCCCGCCAGGTCAGATAGAACGGGTCGACCGGCAGGCAGTGGCCGCCCATCCCCGGCCCGGGCTCGAAGCGCATGAACCCGTACGGCTTGGTGGCGGCTGCGTCGACGACCTCCCAGATGTCGATGCCCATGCGCTCGGCGACCATCGCTAGCTCGTTCACGAGCGCGATGTTGACGGAGCGGAAGATGTTCTCGAGCAGCTTCGTCAGCTCTGCCGCCTCCGGCGTCGAGACGGGCTGGATCTGGTCGCAGACACGGCTGTAGAGCTCGGCGGCCCGGGCGGTGCAGCTGGTGGTGAGGCCGCCCACGACCTTGGGCGTGTTGCGGAGCGTGAAGTCGGTGCGGCCGGGGTCAACCCGCTCGGGCGAGAACGCGACACTGAGGTTCTCCCCGACCGTCAGCGAGCCGCTCGCTTCGAGCGCCGGGACCAGCAGCTCACGCGTGGTGCCGGGGTAGGTGGTGGACTCGAGCACGACCAGCTGCCCGGCGCGCACAACCTGGGCCAGCGCCTGCGCGGAAGCCTCGAGCGGTCCCAGGTCGGGCTCGCGGTTGCTGTTCAGCGGCGTCGGCACGCAGACGATGATCGCTTCGGCCTGCGCCAGTGGGCCGTAGTCGGTGGTCGCGTGGATCTTCGCGAGCACGGTTTCCAGCAGCTCCGACGGCACGTCCTCCACGTACGACTCACCGCGGGTGATCGACTCTACCTTGTGGGCGTCGACATCGACCGCCACGACCTCCTCGCCAGCCTGCGCGAACGCCACGACGAGCGGGAGACCAACGTATCCAAGACCTACGACTCCGATTGACATGGTGTGCAGGGTATCGGCGAGCGCGCGCGGCCTGAGCCGTGCAAGCGCAGCGCGGAACTCTGGTCCGAGGCTCTAGCATGCAAAGCGGATCGTGCTAGGCGGGGCGCTAGCGGTGCCCTGTAACCCGCAATCCGCTCTAAGCGGGGCTGAATTCCCTCCCGAGGGGTGGACGTCCGCGGACAGCATCCCGCACGTGGCGGTGATGGTCCGGTCCCTAAGCGATGGAGGCCCGTGAACCAGGTCAGGTCCGGAAGGAAGCAGCCTTAAGCGGTCACCTACAGGCGCAAAGGGGGTACCGGGCCGGAGTTACGGGCAGGACCGCCCCGTGGGCCGGCACCACAGAGGGGGGTGCACGATCCATCACCGCGGGGCGCCGCCCCGCGCCGCCCCGCGCCGGCCGGGGCCCGGCGCCGGCGGCGCAGGACCGGGAGCGCAAGGCGTCCCGGCATGGCTGCGGGCCTCAGGCCGGCTCGAGCACGAACAGCGGGATCAGCCGGGCGGTGCGCTGCTGGTACTCGGCGTAGGGCGGATAGGCTGCCACCGCCCGCTCCCACCAGGCGGCGCGCTCATCGGCGCTGATCTCACGGGCCATGTAGTCGCCGCGGGACGGCCCGTCCCAAACCTCAACGTGAGCGTCCGCGCGCAGGTTTGCCACCCACGCCGGGTCCTTGGGTGCGCCACCCTTGGAGCCGACGGCCAGGTAGCTTCCAGCGTGCTCGACCCGCATCAGCGGGGTGCGCCGCAGCAGCCCGCTGCGCGCGCCGCGGTTGACGACTATCACCACCGGCAGCCCGGTGTCGCGCAGCGTCGTGCCGTCGGTCCCGCCGGAGCGCTCCCAGGCCTCGATCTGCTCGCGTACCCAGCTCGCGGGGTCAGGCGGTGCGTAGTCGCCCTGCAGTGGCATGCCCCGATCCTACCGTCTGGGCCCGCCGGGTTCAGGCCCGGACGGCACGCGCCGGCGCCGAGGCAGCCTGAAGTGACAATCTGCCGGCGGTCCCGGCAGATTGCTCAAAAACGGCCGCCGGGACGCTGCGAGCAAATTACGGGCGCAGCGAGCCAGTCTGCTCGTCTCAGCTGCCACCAGCGCCCCCGGGCCTGCCGGCAGCTCTCAAACGTCGCCTCCGCCCACGTAAACGCTGCAAGGCTGGTCGTCTGGGGCCGCCCCGTGCGCGACCGCATAGACTCGGCGGCGTGTCTGCTCTGCCGTCGCTCTACCGCCGCCACCGACCGCGCAGCTTCGCCGATGTGGTCGGCCAGGAGCATGTTGTGCGCACGCTCTCCCACGCCATCGAGCGCGACCACGTCCACCACGCCTACCTGTTCGTCGGCTCGCGCGGCACGGGCAAGACCAGCATGGCGAAGATCCTCGCCGCCTGCCTGAACTGTGCCAGCGGACCGACCGTCTCGCCGTGCGGGACCTGCGACTCCTGCGCTGCGATCGCTGCTGCCACGTCGCTCGACGTGATCGAGATGGACGCCGCCTCCAACAACTCCGTGGACGACATCCGCGAGCTGCGCGAGCGCGTCGCCTACGCGCCCGTTTCAGGACGCCACAAGGTCTACATCCTGGACGAGGCGCACATGCTTTCGACCCAGGCCTGGAACGCGTTCTTGAAGACGCTCGAAGAGCCGCCGCCACGAACCGTGTTCGTGCTCGCAACCACCGAGGCGCAGAAGGTGCTGCCGACGGTTGTGGATCGCTGTCACCGCTTCGACTTCGGCCGGCCCACCGCCGAGCAGGTGGCAACGGTCGTGAGCCGGGTGGCGGCCGCCGAGCAGGTCCCGATCGACGGCGGCGCCGTGGCGCTGATCGCCCGCCACGCCTCGGGCTCGTTCCGCGACGCGCTGGGGACGCTCGAGCAGCTGATCACCTATGCCGCCGGCGCCCGGGTCACGCCCGCGGACGTGCTCGCGGTGCTCGGTGTGGCCGACAGCGAGCAGTTGCTTCAGGCGGTCGACGCGGTGATCGAGCGCGACCCGGCTGCGGCCCTGCGGGCCGCAGCCGCGCTGGCGTCCTCCGGCCGTGACCCGGGACAGATGCTGCGCGACCTGGAGGCGCACGCTCGCGAGCTGTTGACCGTCCAGGTGCTCGGTGCGGTGCCGCCCGAACTGAGGGTCACGCTCGAGCAGGATCAGCGCATCATCCAGCAGGCGGGCGCGCTCGGCCGGACGGATGCGGTGCGACTGCTGGATCTCATCTCGGCGGCGCTGGCCGCCGCCGCCGGCGGCGCGCAGGCCCGGATCCAGCTCGAGCTGGCGCTGGTCCGCGCGGCGGCGCCCGAGCTGGATCCCTCGCTCAGCGCGCTGCTGGCGCGGCTGGAGCGGCTCGAGCGCGGCGTGTCGCCGGCCGCCCCCGCCCCCGCCTCCGCCCTCGCCCCGCCACCGCCTTCGCCCCCGCCCCCGGCTCAAGCCGCGGGCCGGCCCACGGCGCCTGAGTGCTCGAGCGGCTGGTCAGACGCCCCGGAGCCGGACGGCGCCGCCATAGGCGTCGCGGAGGGCGACGGCGCCGCGCTGGGCGTAGCGGAGATCGAGCGGACCTGGCCGGCCGTGGTCGAGCTCGTCCGCGGCGCCAACCCGATGCTGGCGGTGCTGCTCGACTCTGCCCGCCCGACTGCGCTGCAGGGCCGTGAGCTCGTGCTGAGCTTCCCGGCGCAGGCCGACTTCTACAAGCGCAAGGCCGAGCAGGAGGATCATCGCCGCAGCACGGCCGAGGCGGTGCGTAACGTCACCGGCCTGGCGCTGGCGCTGCGCTACGAGCTCTCTGATATGACAGGCGAGGAGCTCTCAGGCGCGGCCGAGCCCGCGCCGCGGATGAGCGACGACGAGCTGGTTGCCCGCCTGGTCGCGCAGTTCGGCGCCGAGGAGATACTGGAAGACGACACGGAACGGGGGAGCTGATGCCACAACCCGGCATGCCCAACATGCAGCAGATGATGAAGCAGGTCCAGAAGATGCAGGCCGACATGGCCAGGGCGCAGGAGGAGCTCAAGGCGGAGACCGTGAAGGCGACCGTCGGGGGTGGCGCGGTGACCGTCGAGGTGACGGGCGACCTGGTCTTTCAGTCGATCGCGATCACGCCGGAGGCGATCGACCCAGACGACCCTGAGATGCTCTCAGATCTCGTGCTGGCCGCCGTCAACCAGGGCCTGCAGGCCGCCCAGGAGCTCGCCGCGGAGAAGCTTGGCGCTGCCACCGGCGGACTCGCTGGCCCCGGTGGGCTCGGGGGTCTCGGGCTCCCGGGCTTCTAGCCGCCGGCTCCGGTGAGCACCTACGCACCGCCGCTGCAGCGGCTCATCAACGAGCTCTCGAAGCTGCCGGGCGTCGGTGGCCGCACCGCCCAGCGGCTCGCCTTCCACCTGCTGCGCGCCAGCGAGGAGGACGCGCTGGCGCTCGCGGCAGCGATCACCGAGCTCAAGCAGCGCATTGGTCTCTGCGAGATCTGCTTCAACCTGGCCGAGGGCCCGCGCTGCGCCATCTGCGCGGACGACCGGCGTGACGACGAGCTGATCTGTGTCGTCGAGGAGCCGGTCGATCTGATCTCGATCGAGCGCACACACGAGTTCCGCGGCCGCTACCACGTACTGGGCGGCGCACTATCACCGATCGACGGCATCGACCCCGAGCACCTGAAGATCGAGCAGCTCTACGCGCGCCTGCGCGCGGGCCACATCCGTGAGGTCGTGATCGCCACCAACCCGACCACCACCGGCGAGGCGACGGCGCTGCACATCGGCGCCGGCATCAGAGTGATCGCGCCCGAGACGACGGTGACCCGCCTGGCCTCCGGCCTGCCCGTCGGCTCCGACCTGGAATACGCTGACGAGCTGACGCTCGGCCGCGCCTTATCCGGACGCCGCGCGCTCTGACGGCTCCGAGGCGTACGCCGTAAGCTCCGAGGAGATGCTGCCGCAGCCGACAGTCGTGATGAAGTTCGGAGGCACCTCCGTGGCCGACGCCGGCCGGATCAAGCGTGCCGCCGGCCGCATCGTCGCCCAGCGCGAGGCCGGCAAACGCGTGGTGGCGGTGCTCTCGGCGCAGGGGCACACGACCGACGAGCTGCTGCAGCTGGCCTACGAGGTCTCATCCAGCCCCGACCCGCGTGAGCTGGACATGCTGCTGTCGACCGGCGAGCGCATCTCCTGCGCGCTCTGCGCGATGGCGATCAACGACCTTGGCCACCGGGCGATCAGCCTCACCGGCTCGCAGGCCGGGATCGTCACCGACACCTCTCACACCAGAGCCCGGATCCTCGACGTCCGTGCTGAGCGGATCGTGCGGGCGCTGGACGAGGACATGATCGTGCTGGTCGCGGGCTTTCAGGGCGTTTCCACGAGCCGTGACGTGACCACGCTCGGCCGTGGTGGCTCCGACACGACCGCGGTCGCGGTCGCGGCCGCGCTTGGAGCCGAGGTCTGCGAGATCTACACCGATGTCAGCGGCGTGTTCAGCGCCGACCCGCGGCTTGTGCCCGACGCACGCAAGCTGCCGCTGGTGAGCTTCGAGGAGATGCTCGAGATGGCCGCCTCCGGGGCCAAGGTGTTGCAGCTGCGCTCAGTCGAGTACGCGCGCACCCACGGCGTGCGCATCCACTGCCGTTCGAGCTTCGAGGATGGTCCCGGTACCGTTGTGATTGGAGAAGACGAAACCATGGAGCACCCGCTGATCACCGCCGTCACGCACTCGACCGAGGAGGCTCGGATCACGGTCGTGGGCGTGCCCGACCGCCCCGGTGCCGCGGCCGAGATCTTCGAGGCGCTGGCGGCGGCCAACGTCAATGTCGACACCATCGTGCAGAACGAGCCCCGCTCCCAGGACGCCGAGGCGGAGCTCTCCTTCACCTGCGCGACCGAGGACCTGCGCACCGCCGAGGCGACGCTCGCGCCTGTGATCGCGCGGTTCGGCGGCGCGGAGATCGAGACCGACCCGGAGGTGGGGAAGGTGTCGATCATCGGCGCCGGCATGCGCTCACACCCGGGCGTCGCCGCCAAGGTCTTCCGGGTGCTCGCCGACGAGGAGATCAACATCGAGCTGATCAACACCTCGCCGATCAAGATCACCTGCCTGATCCGCGCCGAGTCGGTTCCCCGCGCGGTTGGTGCGCTGCACAGCGCCTTTGACCTGGCAGCCGGTGATATCAAGGCCGAAGTCGGGCTGGGGGTCGAGGCGCGATGAGCGCGACCGCCTCCGCTGCCGGCCCGCTGGCCGGCAGCGTCGAGCAGCGTCATCGCCCCCGCATCGCCGTGGTCGGCGCGACCGGTACCGTCGGCACGGTCATGCTGCAGTGCCTGGCCGAGCGCGGCCTCGACCGTGACCACGAGCTGGTCCTGTTCGCCAGCGAGCGCTCGGCGGGCCGGGTGATCGGCGGGCGCACTGTGCAGGCGCTGGAGGAGCGCGCGGACCTGCGCGGGATCGACATTGCACTGTTCTCGGCCGGCGCGGGCACCTCCAGAACGTGGGCGCCGCGTTTCGTGGACGCGGGGGCGACCGTGATCGACAACTCCTCGGCATTCCGGCGCGACCCCGATGTGCCGCTGGTGGTCGCCGAGGTCAACCCGCACGCACTGGCCCGCCACCGCGGCTTGATCGCCAATCCGAACTGCTCGACCATGCAGCTGATGGTGGCGCTGGCCCCGATCCATCGCGCGGCTGGCATCGACCGCCTGATTGTCTCGACCTACCAGTCGGTGTCGGGCACCGGCAGGCGGGCGCTCGAGGAGCTCGATGCCCAGGCCCGTGCCGCGCTCGCCTCGGAGCCGGTCCCGCCGCCGGCGGTCTATCCCGATCAGATCGCCTTCAACGTGATCGGCGCAGCCGGCAGCTTCGCCGACGGTGATGACCACACCGACGAGGAACGCAAGATGATGTTCGAGACCACCAAGATCCTCGAGGACGAGCGCATCGCCGTCGCCGTCACCTGCGTGCGCGTCCCGGTCAGGGTCGGACATTCAGAGTCGGTCAACTTGGAGACCCGTGAGCACCTGCCGCTTGACCGCGCCCGTGAGCTGCTCGCCTCGGCGCCCGGCCTGGTGCTCACCGACGTGCCCTCACCGCTCGGCTGTGAGGGCCGCGACGAGGTCTTTGTCGGGCGGCTGCGCCGCGACCAGACGCACCCCAACGGGCTGGCGATGTTCGTGGTCGCAGACAACCTGCGTAAGGGCGCCGCCACCAACGCGGTCCAGCTCGCCGAGCTGCTGCTCGCCTCCGATCAGCCGCGCCGACGGCCTGCGCCAGCGCCTGCCGGAGCCGGCGGCTAGCGGGCCGCCGGCGTAGCGACCGCCGTCTGCAGCACCCGGCGCACCTGGTCGACCGTCAGCACGCCGGTGAGCGTGTCGTCATCTCCCGTGGCCATCACGGCTCCGAGCCGCCGGAGTGCATCGAGCCCGAGCACGTCGGTGAGCGGGTGGTTCTCGCCGATCGTCAGCCGCTCGCTGCCGGGCTCGAGGATCGAGCCGACTGTGGCGCTGCCCTCGCCGGCGAGCAGCAGCTCGTGTGCCCGCTCGCGCCGGGCGATGCCGATGAAGCGTCCGTCGCCGTCGATGACCGGCAGCCAGTCGCGCTGGTAGCGCAGGAACGACTCGTCGTAGGCCCGCTCGACGGAGGCGGTGCCGCGCACCACGACCGGCTCGTGATCCATGATGTCGGCGACCCGGACACCGCTGAACCGGGACGCCGCTGCGGTTCCGTTCAGCGCCATCCGCGCTGACTGCCAGACCATGAACGCCAGCAGCATCAGCCAGATCCCGGTGAAGCTGCCGCTCTGCAGCGTCAGATAGAGCCCAAGGCCGCCGAGCAGCATGCCGAGACCCTGCCCGAGCCGGGCGGCGGCGCGCGTGCCGCGCAGCTTGTCGCCCGTGAGCCGCCACACCAGGGCGCGGGTCATGCGGCCGCCATCGAGCGGGTATGCCGGAAGGATGTTGAAGACGAAGATCAGGACGTTCATCGGCAAAAGCCAGCTCAGCGCGAGCAGGACCGGCGTGATCGGAACATTGCCGGTCAGCGCGATCGCGCCGATCAGGCGGTGCGGTCCCACCAGCGCCAGGTCGAGGCCGAGGCACCCGAGGATGAACAGCACCGTGCCCAGGGGGCCGGCCGCGGCGATGCGGAACTCCTCGCCCGGGCTCTGCGAGTCACGGCTCATCGATGTCGTGCCGCCGAACAGGAAGAGCTCGATGCGGTTGACGGCTATCCCCTCGTGCCGGGCGGCGATCGCGTGCCCCAGCTCGTGCACGATCAGCGAGCCGTAAAACAGCAGCACCGTGATCACGGTGGTCAGGTAGGCGATGTAGTCGGAGGAGTGCAGCGCGTCGCGGAACGGCCCCGACAGCAGGAAGATCAGGAAGAACAGCATGACAAACCAGGTTGCGTCGACGCCGATGCGGATGCCGGCGACGGTCATCAGCTTGATCGAGCGTGAGCCGCGAAACATGCTGCAATGGTGGCACAGCCAAGCCCGGGCGATCAGGAGTGAGTGATTTGGAAGACGCGATGAAGAGACTGCAGGCCCGGCTCGGGGAGATCTCCGACCTCGAGCAGGTGCTCAGCCTGCTGCACTGGGACCAGAACACGATGATGCCTGCGGGCGGTGGGCGTGCGCGCGCGGCCCAGCTGGCGACGCTCGCGCGGGTGAGGCACGAGCGCCTCACCGCGGCCGAGACCGGAGAGCTGATCGCGGCGGCCGAAGCCGAGCTCGGCGAGCTAGCTGAAGACGGCGTGGAACGGCGCACCGTCGCGGAGGCCAGGCGGCTCTACGACAAGGAGGCCCGGATCCCGGCGGAGCTCGCCGAGCAGATGGCCAGGGCCGCGTCAGAGGGCTATCAGCTGTGGGTTGGCGCCCGCGCCGAGAATGACTTTCGCGCCTATGCGCCGGCACTCGAGCGCAACATCGAGCTCGCGCGTGAGTACGCCGGCTGCTTTGACGGTTACGCGGATCCGTATGACGTCCTGCTCGACGACTACGCGCCCGGCATGACCTCGGTGCAGGTGGGTGCGCTGTTTGCGGATCTGCGCGGCGAGCTCGTGCCGCTGATCGACACGCTGGCCGGGCGAGAGCTGGACACGGCGGTGCTGAGTGCCCGCTACCCGGAGGCCGGGCAGCGGGCACTGGTAGCGAAGGTGCTGTCCTGGCAGGGGTTTGAGGGCCGCGCCTGGCGGCTCGATGACACGGTGCACCCGTTCGCGACCGGGATCTCGGTCGCAGATGTCCGGCTGACGACGCGCTATGAGCCCGACTACTTCCCGACGGCGCTCTATGGGGCGATGCACGAGTGCGGCCACGGGCTCTACCACGCTGGGATTGCCCCAGGGCTCGAGCGCACTCCGCTCGGCGCGATCCGCTCCTACGCCTTCAACGAATCCCAGAGCCGGCTGTGGGAGAACCTCGTCGGGCGCAGCCTGTCCTTCTGCCGCGCGCTCGCACCCGAGCTTGAGAGGTGCTCGCAGGGCTCGCTGGCAGGCCTGGATCCAATGGCTCTGTTCCGGGCGGTCAACGCGGTGCGTCGCTCGCTGATCCGGATCGAGGCCGACGAGACCACCTACGGCCTGCACGTGATCCTGCGCTACGAGCTCGAGCGCTTGCTGCTGCACGGGGAGCTCGCGGTGGCGCAGCTGCCGGAGGCGTGGAATCTGCGCATGCGTGAGTACCTGGGGGTCGAGGTGCCACGCGACGCCGACGGCGTGATGCAGGACGTCCACTGGAGCGCCGGGTCTATCGGCTACTTCCCAAGCTACGCGATCGGCAACCTGATCGCGGCCCAGCTCTGGGAGCGTATCCGGGCCGATCTGCCGGAGCTGGACGAGCAGCTGGCGCGTCACGAACTCGTACCGCTGCGGGACTGGCTGCGCGAGCACATCTACCGCCACGGGTCGCGCCTAAGCGACGATGAGCTGCTCACGCGCATCACTGGCGAGCCGCTGAGCGTGGCGCCGTTCATGCGCTATCTCAGGGCCAAGCTCTCGGATGTGTATCAGCTCGACTTGGCGTAGGCTGACAGCAGGGGCCAAAGAGCATCAAACCACGGAGATGACATGAGTAAGACACCCGTCAAGGTGACCGTCACCGGCGCGGCCGGCCAGATCGGCTATGCGCTTCTATTCCGGATTGCGAGCGGCGCCATGCTCGGGCATGACACGCCAGTCGCGCTGTCGTTGTTGGAGATTCCCCCAGCGGTCAAGGCGGCGGAGGGAACGGCGATGGAGCTCGATGACTGCGCCTTCCCGCTGCTGTCAGCGGTCGATATAACCGATGATCCGAAGCGGGCGTTTGACGGCGCCAACGTCGCGCTGCTGGTGGGTGCGCGCCCGCGCACCGCTGGCATGGAGCGCAGTGACCTGCTGGGCGCCAACGGTGGCATCTTCGGACCCCAGGGCCAGGCGCTCAATGCGCACGCCGCAGCTGACATCAGAGTGCTGGTGGTCGGCAACCCCGCCAATACCAACGCGCTGATCGCGCAACAGCACGCTCCCGACATCCCGCCGCAGAGATTCACCGCCATGACCCGGCTCGACCACAACCGTGCGATCGCGCAAATGGCCAAGCGGGCTGGTGTCCCCGTAGCTGAGGTCACGCGCGTCACCATCTGGGGTAACCACTCGGCGACGCAATACCCCGATATTTTCCACGCGCAGATTGGTGGCGTGAGCGCCGCCGACCAGATCGGTGACCAGGCCTGGCTCGAGGGTGACTTCATTCCCACGGTGCAGAAGCGCGGTGCGGCGATCATCGACGCCCGCGGCGCCTCAAGCGCGGCGTCAGCCGCCAGCGCCGCAATCGACCACGTTCACGACTGGCTGCTCGGTACGCGTGATGGTGACTGGGTGTCCATGTCGGTTCCCTCCGACGGCTCCTACGGTGTCCCCGAGGGGCTGATCTCCGGCTTTCCGGTCAGGTGCGCAGACGGTGAGTACACGATCGTCGAGGGACTCGATCACAGTGCCTTCTCGCGTGAGCGCATCGCGATAACGGTCGCGGAGCTCGAGGCCGAGCGTGAGGCGGTCAGGCAGCTCGGCCTGATCTGAGCCCCGAGCGGTCTTGCTTGGGCGATGCTGCCGCGGTGGCTGACGGCCACGGCGGCTGGGGACGGTGTGGCGAGCCGCGCTGAGGCGGCGCGCCACACCGTTGTACACGGCTCACGGAAGGGCACTGCCCGCCGTGATCTGGAGATGGTTAGGCGGCCGGCTCGGCGGCTGGATGCCAGCCCTGCTCCTTGCGGGTGATGAGACCGTCAGCTGTGAGCTTCGGCATCACCCGGTAAAGGTAATTCGGTTCGATCTTCATTGCGGCCGCGATCTCGGGGATCGTGATCCCAGGCTGGTTGCGAACCAGCTCGAGTGCCTGGGCTGAGCGTGTGTTGCCGCCGCGCCGCCCGCGAGGGCGTCCCGGGCCACGCCGGGCGGCGGGCGCCGCGGCGCGCCGCGGCTGTCTGGTGGCGGGCTGCCGTGGCGCAGCGCCAGCGAGTGCCGCCCGCGCCGCCAGCAGCCGGCTCTCCTCCTCCTTGAGTTCCTTCAGGCGACTGTCTATGTCCTGGACGGTCGCATCGATAAAGCCGGCCATGTATAGGCTCCTTTACATCAGGTGAAGACGCGGGTGCGTCAGTGGCATAACCATAACGCGTAGTCACGCACTTTCGATGACACGCTTGAGCCGTGCCAGTGACTCCTGTGCCTCACGCTCCGGTACGTGCCCAACCAGCACGCGCGATGCGACGGTGCCAAGCGGGCCGCCGGGAGGGTGGAACTCATTTACATAATCGAACGTCGTGGTGCCGTCCGGTGTGGCCGTGAGCCCGTAGCGGATCAGTGCCCGGGACAGCGCCGGTCCACGTCCGTGCCACTCCGCGTGCCGCGGCGCGACCACCGAGACGAGTGTCCAACGAACCTTGAACGGCACGCCGAGGATCTGCAGCACCTGGTCCATGCTGGCGCCCGCTTCGCGGGGATCCTCGGAGCGCAGCTTCACGGAGCGGTGGATCGTCACCCAGTCCGCCAGGCGGCTGGGATCCATGACTGTATCCCACACCTTTCGTGGTGGCGCGTTGATCTCGATCTGTACGTGGACGGTACTCATCGCCTGCTGGCTTCAGCCGCTACGACACTACCGTCCGGCGAGCTGTTCGGTCGCCTCCCATTCGCGCAGTGCGTGCTCGATGGCCGCATCCAGCCGGTGTGGCGCGACCGCCAGCACGTCAGTCGCAAGCTCCTGGCTGGCCAGCAGATCACCGCTGAGCCCGCGCATCAACGGGCCGATGAGCGCGTGATCCTCGCCGGTGATGGCGGCCGACAGCCGGCTCGCGATCGGCGTCAGCTCGACGCGGGAGAGCCGCAGCGCCGGGCGCGCGAGCAGCAGGTGATCGCGGATGCGCTCGATCAGCAGCTGATACGTCAGCGTCTCTGGCCCGACCAGGTCCAGCGAGCGCCCGCCGAGCCCGGCGGCGTCGGCGCAGCCCGCCAGGCAGCGGATCACGTCGCGTTGATCCACGGGTGTCGTGCGGTGAGAGCCCCAGCCGGGAACGATCAGGATCGGAAGGCGCTCGATCAGGCGCACCAGAAACCTGAATGAGCGCGACCTTGCGCCGATGACGATCGACGCTCTGAGCGCGATCGACTCCGGCAGCGCGTCGAGCAGCACGCGTTCCACCGCCAGCCTGCTAGCCAGATGTTGCGACGGGTGGCCGCGGGGTACCAGGCCGCCAAGGTAGATGATCCTCCGCACGCCGGCTCGGATGGCGGCCCGGGCGAAGTTCTCGGCGGCGAGATGCTCGCGCGCCTCGAAGCGCTCGCTGGGCCCGGGCTCCATCGAATGGATCAGGTAGTAGGCGACCTCGACGTCGGCGAGTGCCCGGTCGAGGCCGGCGCCAGAAACGGCATCGCCGGTGTGGAGCACCACGCGGGCTGGCAGGTCGGCGAGCAGCGGGCTCTCCGGGTTGCGAGTCAGCGCAGCCAGATCGTGGCCCGCGCCGAGCAGGGCTGGGGCCAGGCCGGCTCCGATCGCGCCGCTGATGCCTGTGACGAGAATGCGCATGTCTGATTGAAAGCTACGGAAAGTGCGGGCTATTTCCCTGCGGCGGCCAAAAAGAGCCGCTAATAGCAGGGAAAAGGCTGTGGCCGAAAGTGTTTGCGTTTTCCGGGATTCGGGCTCGCACCGGGGGGGTTAAAGCGCTTTGATGGCGATTGCCAGCGTGCCGGGGGGTGCGCGGCGAGGTCCCGAATTGGAAGAGGTGTCAGGTCTCGATGGCTGATGGTCGTGCCCGTGCTGGGAAAGTCTCATGTGACGGCTGCTTCTTCAAGCAGAACATGCTCTGCGCGGTGACGCAGTCGGGGCCCTGCGCCACCTTCCGGCCCAACCGTCCCGAGGGGCTCAGGCCGCCGGGCCAGATGCGGTTCAGCTTCCGTCAGGAGCGGCGAGAGCAGGTCGCCTGGGCCTTCCCCTCGGCCAGCGAGCAGGTTGCGCTGCACGCCTGAGCAACATCGCCCGGGTGATGGGGCTACTGTGGCGGCGCAGTGGAGTTAACGGTCTTGGGTAAGTCGCCCGCGATCCCGGACGCCGGCGGCGCGCAGAGTGGGTACCTGTTATCTGAGCACGGCTACGGCTTGCTGCTCGACTGCGGTGGCGGCGTGTTCGCCAAGCTTCGCGCATTGCGGGATCCGGCCCAGGTGGACGCTGTCCTGATCAGCCACCTGCATGCCGATCATGTGCTGGACCTGCTGCCGTTTGGCTTCGCGCTGGCTCAGGGCCTCGCTGGCCTGCGAGGACGGCGCCCGCCGCTCTGGGTTCCGCCGGGAGGCGCGGCTGTCCTGGACCGGTTCACGCAGACGCTGGGCATGGGACGCCAGATCACAGCGGCGTTCGCCGTGACGGAGTATGACCCGGCGCTGCCGCTCAGGCTCGGCCCGCTGACGGTGAGCTTCTGCGAGGTGCCGCACTACGTGCGGACCTGGGCGTGTGACCTGCGCTCAGCCGAGGGCACGCGGCTGACGTTCGGTGCTGACTGCGGTCCGAGCGACGCGATCGCCGAGTTTGCGCGCGCGACCGACCTGCTGATGCTGGAGGCGACCGAGGGACCGGGGCCGCATCGCGGGGCCGGCTTCCGCGGCCACCTGACTGCCGCTGAGGCTGGCGAGCTGGCGCGCCTGGCTTGCGCCCGGCGGCTGCTCTTGACCCACTACTCCGACACTGCAGCGCGCCAGCAGCTGCAGGCCGCCGCCGAAGCTGGCTTCGGCGGACCGGTCGAGCTCGCCGCCGAAGGGTGTAGTTATGTGGTATCGGGCCGCCGTGAGCGCAGCGCTATATCCTCGGCCTGACTGAAATTGGCGAGCACGGGAGAAGCGATGGGAAAGCGCAATGCAGAGAACCCTCCCAAGCGGGAGAGGCGCAAGAAGCGGCGGGGCCGGCGGCTGCTGTTGCTGGCGGTCGCCGGTGGCGCGGGAGCGCTGGTGCTGTCAGAGGATCTGCGCAACAAGGCGCTCGACGCGCTGTTTGGCTCCGAGGAGGAGTTCCAGTACACGCCACCTGCTGCAGCGCCGGACGGTGCCGCGGGAACTGGGTCCTGATCTGCGCGTGCGCTGGTTTGGGGCGCGCCCCGGACAGCGCCTGCGCGGCCGTGCCGGGTCTGGGAAGGTTCGGGCGTTTGCGGGCGTCTTTAGCTTCTAGGTAACAGATCCGCGTTGTGAAGCCAGCCCCAAGCTCTCGATGCCCGCCGACAAGCAAAGCGATATGAGTGACCAGCCGAGCCGCGCGGAGCAGGTGGCGGGGCTGCTGAGAGCGGCGGCCAGCCGTGAGCGGGCGCCACAGAGCCTGCGCGTCTGGGTCGCCCAGCAGCCTCGGCCCGTGCGCGCGCGCGGTCGCAGGCTGGGCGCGCGCAGGTCCCCGGCCGGTTGGGCGGGGGCTTTTGCTGCATGCCTGGCAGCGGTGGCAGCGGCCCTGGTGGTGGCGCTCGGCGCGGGGGCCGGGGCACCGTCGCTCGCGCAGGCAGCGGCGCTCGCGGCTCGTGGCCCCACGTCACCGGGGCCGGCGGCGCTGCCGGGCTCGCCGTCGCTGCTCGCGACCCGGGTCGGGAGGCTCAGCTTCCCCAGGACGCTCAACTTCCCCAACTGGCGCTCCGACGGCGCCTGGCGCAGCGTCGGCGAGCGCCGGGACCGGGTGGGCGATCGCACCGTCACCACCGTCTACTACGCGGCTTCCGGCCGGCGGGTCGCCTACTCGATCGTCTCCGCACCCGTGCTTCCCGGCAGCGCCACTGCCGCCGGCGCCCACACGGCGATGTGGCTGGATCACCGCGCCGTGGTGATCTGGGACGAGCACGGGCACACCTGCCTGCTCTCCGGCGCCGGCATCTCAGCCGCCGAGCTCTGGGCGCTGGCCTCAACCTACCGCGGGCGCTGAGGCTCGCTCAGATGTCCAGCGTGTCCGCGACTCGCAGGCGGGCGCGGTAGACACGGGTGGTGAGCGTCGCCTCGCGGATGTGCAGGGCGCGGGCCGCTTCCCGGTAGGAGAGCCCAGCCACGTCGACGGCGATGATCGCGTCGCGGAACTGAGGCGGCAGCGAGGCGATCGCCGCATACAGCGCCGCGGTCTCCAGGTGGGCCTCGGGCGATGGGGCAAAGCGGTCCTCGATCGCGGTGAGGTCGTCGGGCAGAGGGTCGGTGAGTGGCCGGCGGGCAGCGGCCCGCCGGCCACTGACAAAGGTGTTGCGCAGCACCCGCAGCAGGTAGCCGAGGTCGTCCTCGCCGCGCAGGTAGCGCGGCTTGCGCAGCACCCGCGCAAACGTCTCCTGCACCAGGTCATCGGCCTCCTCACGTGAGCCGCAGAGGCTCCAGGCAGCGCGATACAGGCGGTCGATGTGGTCGCCCAGCGAGTCTGGATCGAGCCGGTGGCCTGAGGACATGACGCGCGCCAGCATAGGACGCCGCCACCGGGCGCTGTGTGGCAGGCGCGCCCGAGCGGCCCCTGCGCTACGCCTGGCAGCGGAACGGATTTCAGCGGTTACGGGAAGAAACTCTGCGCAGCGGGCGTCCTTGAGATCAACAGGCCCACCGATAGGAGGAGGAAGCTAAGTGTTGAGGTCAAGGTTGGTGATGGCTGCGGTCGCGGTCGCTGCACTCGGCGCCGCTACCGCCGCCGTGGTCGTCCAGAGCGCCGGTGCGGCCACCGCCCACGTCAGCCGTCACGCCGTCCGCCACCGCGCGACCCGCGTCCGCGGGGTGCTGGTGCTCAGGGAGGCGAAGGTTCACGTCGTGCTGAATGGCAGCACCGTGCCGCGCGTGGTGCTGGTCGATGCCGCGAACCGCCCGGTCTACATGGTGACCGGCGAAACCCGCCTGCACCCCAAGTGCACCACGGCGGCCTGCCACAGCGCTTGGCGGCCGGTCACAACCAACGCCAAGAAGCTGCTGCTCGGCAAGGGTGTGAGGGGCAAGCTGGCGATCTGGCGCCACAACCGCCTGAACCAGCTGATGCTCAACGGCCATCCGCTGTTCACGTTCGCGGCCGACAGCGCCGGAACGGCCTCGGGCGAGGGCATCAACAACTTCGGTGGCGTCTGGGAGCTGTTCACCGCCGCCGGCAGGCCGGTGCCAAAGACCGCGCCGAAGAGCTCAAGCGGCTACGGCGGCGGGTCATCTGGCTGGTGAGGGAGGACCGCGGTTGCTCGCCGAGGCTGAGCCGCCTCAAGCGCTCAGCTTCGGCGAGCGCCACCGCGCCCGCAGCCGTCGCTCCAGCTCGGCCGCAAGCGAGCCAATCGCGACGCGTTCCTGTGCGAGGGTGTCCCGGTCGCGCACGGTGACGGTGCGATCGTTCAGCGACTGGTGGTCGACGGTCACGCACCAGGGTGTGCCGATCTCGTCTTGGCGGCGGTAGCGCCTCCCGATCGCGCCGCCCTCGTCGTACTCCACCTGGAGCTGATCGCGCAGCAGGCCGACCACCTCGCGGGCGAGCTCTGGCTGGCCGTCGCGCTTGACCAGTGGCAGCACTGCCGCCTTCACGGGCGCGAGCAGCGGGTGCAGCCTCAGCACCGTGCGCGCTTCCCCGTCGACCTCATCTTCGTCGTAGGCGTCGCACAGGAACGCGAGCGTCGCCCGGTCAGCACCTGCGGCCGGCTCGATCACCTGCGGCAGGTGGCGTTCGCCGGTCGCCGTGTCGACGTATTCGAGCTTCTGGTGCGAGTGTTCGGCGTGCTGGGACAGGTCGTAGTCACCACGGTTGGCGATCCCCTCGAGCTCCTGCCAGCCGATCGGGTAGAGGTACTCGACGTCGCTGGTGGCGCTCGAGTAGTGCGACAGCTCGCCGGCCTCGTGCGCACGCAGCCGCAGGTGGTCGGGGCGGATGCCCAGGTTCACATACCAGTCATAGCGGGCCTGCTTCCAGAACTCATACCAGTGCTCTGCCTGGCCGGGCGGCACGAAGAACTCCATCTCCATCTGCTCGAACTCGCGCATGCGGAAGACGAAGTTCCCCGGGGTGATCTCGTTGCGGAAGCTCTTGCCGACCTGGGCGATCCCGAAAGGTGGCTTCTTGCGCGCAAACTGCAGATAGTGCTTGAAGTTCAGGAAGATCCCCTGGGCGGTCTCGGGGCGCAGGAACACGGTGGAGCCCTCGTCCCTGACCGGCCCGACGGTGGTCTCGAACATGAGGTTGAAGTTGCGTGCGGCGGTGAGGTCGCAGTCGGGGCCGGCGCCGGGCGCCTGTGACGGGCGGCGCCCGCAACGGCCGTCCTCGAGCTTGTCAGCCCGGAAGCGCAGCTTGCAGGTGCGGCAGTCAACCAGCGGGTCGGTGAAGCCCGCCAGGTGGCCGCTCGCCTCCCAGGTCCGCGGGTGCTGGATGATCGCCGAGTCGAGCGCGACGACATCATCGCGCTCCTGCAGCAGCGCATGCCACCAGCGGCCCTTGAGGTTGTTCTTGAGCAGGACCCCGTAGTGGCCGTAGTCGTAGCTCGAGCCGATCCCGCCGTAAATCTCGCTGGAGGGAAAGATGAAGCCGCGCCGCTTGCACAGCGACACGATCTTCTCCATCGTCACAGCGTCGGTGGCCATGGCGGCGCATGCTAGCGGCGGCCTGGCCCGCGACCGCGGCTCACCCGAAGCCGTGCTACTTGGCACTCGGCAGCCGAGAGTGCCAACATGTCCCACCGCCGAGGTATAGTTGTGAGCGCAATGCCGATCTACGAGTACAAGTGCAAGCAGGGGCATGTCTTCGAGGTCATGCAGAGCTTCAGCGACGAGCCGGTCTCCGCCTGCCAGGTGTGCGATGCGCCCGTTCAGAAGGTGCTGCACCCGGTGTCGGTGCACTTCAAGGGTTCCGGCTTCCACAACACCGACTACGGCACCCGCCGCCGCGCCCGCGAAGCCAAGGAGGGCGGCGAGTCCGGCTCGGGCGGCTCGGAGGGGCCCGGCAAGCAGGAGTCCGCAGCTCCTAAGTCTCCGCCCTCGGACAGCTCGTCCTCGTCAGAGGGCAAGGCCGCTGCCTGAAAGCCCGCCAGGCCTGAATTCTCGGATAGATCGCGCAAGCTTCAAACTTGAGCAGCGGCCCAACATTCGGCCAGCGCCACGTTTGAACCTCCGGCGGCTGTGGTATAAGCGCTGATGTGACGGAGGTGTCGGCACTGATTGCTCAGCGGCCGCATGGCGCGCGGCGGTCGCTCGTTGCCGGGCTTGCACTGACCGTCTCGATGCTCGCATGGCTCGGGCTGATGGCCCCGCCGGCGCTCGCGCAACAGTCGATTACAACCCAGCCGGCCACCAACGTCAACGCCGTCCAGGCGACGCTCAACGGGACCGCCACGGGCTATACCGGCTACTGCTCGTTCGTGGTTGGCGAGCTCTCAACGGGCGATACGCCGCAGCTGCTCGATCAGTATCCGGCCCAGCCCTGCGGCGGCAGCTACTCCGTCACCGTCAACCAGTTCTTCTTTGGGCCGGGCGAGGCCTGGACCTACGCGGCGGTCCAGTGCGCAGCCACAACGGTCAGTTCCGGCGTCACCTACTGCACACAGAGCACGAGCGGTCTCAACTGGACGGCGATTGACCAGTGTTATCTCTCCAGCGGCTCGCTCGTCAGCTGTCCGCAGTTCACCACGCAGCCGATCGGTGCGACCACCTCCGCTGCGACCCAGATCACCGGCTCGAGCGCGGTGCTCAACGGCTCGCTGCAGCTAAACGGCGACAAGTGCGACGACGTTCAGTATCAGTTCGTCTACTCGACCGACTCGCAGCTGAGCGCCTTCAGCGCAACGACCGCGCAGGGCCTGTACAACGCCACGCCGCCGTTTTCGCAGTGCCCCTCCAGCTCGAGCACGCCGGCGGCGCCGATCGCGGTCAGCGCGGCGGTCGGCAGCCTGCCGGCGGGCACGACGATCTACTACCGCCTCGACGCGATCTCGCAGGGAATATCGGGAAACAACCCGCCAATGACGTTCGCCGGCCCGATCGAGAGCTTCCGCACCGGCGGCTACGTGACCGACGAGGCGGCCACGGCGATCACCGCCAGCAGCGCCCAGCTCAATGCCAACGTGGCCGCGGGCAATGACGGCTACACGTACTCGTGGCTCTACTCGGCCTCGGACGCGACCAGCAGCACGGGTGCGCTCGACGCCAACGCCAC
>JAJYHG010000193.1 GCA_021784895.1 Actinomycetes bacterium | reverse complement strand
AGCGCTCGCTGCGGCGGTCAGCCCGTGGCCGGGCAGGGCGGCCGGTAGGGAAGCTCTGGGACGTACTGCGCCCACTGCTCGGCGCTCAGCGGCGTCACCGCCAGCGCGCAGACCTCGGTTGCGGCCTGATAGGGGCGGAAGAACCATCCGCTCAGGTGGTGGCCGCGTGAAACCGTCAGCACCTGGTTGTTGGGTGAGAAGGCGAGCGTTCGCAGCCCGCGCGTGGCCACCGTGAGCGTTGCGATCAGGCTCGCCCGGACCGCGTCAGAGGTCGCAAACAGCCAGATGTGGCCCGCGCTGGTCGCCACCGCGAGCCGGCCGCGGTCGCGGTTGAGCGCGACGCGGATGATCGGCGAGCGCGGCCCTGTGAGCGTCGCTTCAAGCGTTGGCCCCTGTGTCGCGGTCAGGTTCCAGAGGTAGACGACCTCGTTGGTGCCCGCGGCGACGAACAATTGAGCGCTCTGGCTGAGCGTCGTGGCCGTCACCTGCGTGAACGCGCGCGTGCTTGCAAGCGCCCGGCGGGCAGCCGCAAGCGCGCTCGCGGGCGCTGGCGCGGCCGCTGGCACCGGGGTCCCGCCAACTGCCTGTGCGGCCGGCACCGCTCCGGCGGTCGCGTCGAGCAGCGTCGAGGTGGCCTGCAAGGTCGGTGAGAGGCGGTCGGCGACCAGTGCGAGCTGGCGCGCCAGCGCCGGGTTCGCCTGCCCCATCCCCTGAGCCTCGAGCGCGATGTAGTCTGCGAGCGCGGCGTCGCGGCCGGCCGCCGCCGAGTGCCACTCACGCGAGGCGAGCGCCGCGAAGGCGGTCATGCAGACGGCGAACAGCACCAGTCCGCGGACCAGCAGCCTCGGATAGGTGCGACGCCTGAGCACTGCCGGGCCATGGTAGAAAGCCACGCCGGACGGCGCTGTGAGCGCTAGCCTCGCGTGCAGGTGGCAGCGCAGGCGGCACCCGCACTCGACGCGTTCAGCCCCGCCACGCGGGCCTGGTTTGAGCGCGCCTTTGCGGCGCCGACCGCCGCGCAGGCGGCCGCCTGGCCGGCGATTGCCTCCGGTGAGCACGTGCTGATCTCGGCGCCCACCGGCTCGGGCAAGACGCTCGCCGCCTTTCTGTGGGCGATCGACCGGCTGGCCGGCGAGCGCGCTCCGGCGGGCGGGCGGAGCAGCGGCGAGCCCGCCCGGGAGAAGCCTGGGATCAGCCTCCTCTACGTCTCGCCGCTAAAGGCGCTCTCCTACGACATCGACCGCAACCTGCGCCTGCCGCTGGCCGGGATCGGCGCGCCACTGAGGGTCGCGGTGCGCTCCGGCGACACGCCGGCGCGCGAGCGCCAGCAGATGCTGCGTGACCCGCCGGACATCCTGATCACGACGCCCGAGTCGCTCTACCTGATGCTCACCGGGCAGGCGCAGGCGCTGTTTGAGGCCACGCGCTGGTGCATCATCGACGAGATCCACGCCGTCGCCTCCAGCAAGCGCGGCGCGCACCTGGCGCTGAGCCTCGAGCGGCTGAGCGCGGCGGCGGCGCGCGGCGGCGGGGCAGAGCCGCAGCGGATCGGGCTGAGCGCCACCCAGAACCCGCTTGAGGAGGTGGCGCGCTTCATGGCCGGCCCGGGCCGTGAGTGCCGGATCGTCGACGCGGGCGTGCGCAAGCAGCTCGACCTGAGGATCCAGGTGCCGGTGGAGTCGATGGCGGCGCCGGGCGACACGCCGGGGGCGGCGCTGGACCCGTTGGCCGGTGGCAGCGAGCCGACGCTTCACTCGATCTGGCCGGCGATGTATCCGGAGCTGCTCGCGCTCGTGCGCGAGCATCACTCGACGATCATCTTCGTCAACGCGCGGCGCTCCGCGGAGCGCCTGGCGCTGCGGCTGAACGAACTCGCCGCCGCCGAGGACGAGGCCGCCGGGCGGCCGGCGCGCGAGATCGCTCGTGCCCACCACGGCTCGCTCGCGCGGGAGGAGCGCACCGTTGTCGAGGAGCTCTTGAAGGCTGGCCAGCTGCCCTGCCTGGTGGCGACCTCATCGCTCGAGCTTGGGATCGACATGGGCGCCGTTGACCTGGTGATCCAGGTCGAGTCGCCAAAGTCGGTCGCGCGGGGACTGCAGCGGATCGGCCGTGCGGGCCACAACGTCGGCGACGTCAGCCGCGGGCGGATCTTCCCGAAGTTCCGCGCTGACCTGCTCGAGTGCGCCGTGGTGGCGCGGCGGATGCGCGAGGGCGCGATCGAGACGACGGTCGTGCCGCGCAATCCGCTGGACGTGCTGGCACAGCAGATCGTTGCGGTGTGCGCGGCCGCCGATGAGCCGGTCGCGGTGGATGAGCTCTACGCGCTGGTCACGCGCACCCACAGCTACGCCGAGCTCGCGCGGGCGTCCTTTGAGAACGTGCTCGACATGCTGGACGGCAGCTACCCGTCGCAGGAGTTCGCGGCGCTGCGGCCGCGCGTGGTCTGGGACCGGATCGCCGGGACGCTGAGGGCGCGGGCCGGGGCGCGGCAGCTGGCGGTCACCAACGCCGGCACGATCCCCGACCGCGGCAACTACCTGGTGACGCTGCCTGACGGGCGGCGGGTCGGGGAGTTCGACGAGGAGATGGTCTACGAGGCCCGGCCCGGCCAGACGTTCCTGCTCGGCGCCTCCACCTGGCGGATCGAGGAGATCGGGCGCGACCGCGTGATCGTCACCCCGGCGCCGGGGATGCCGGGCGCGGTGCCGTTCTGGAAGGGCGACAGCATGGGGCGCGCCAGCGAGCTTGGCGAGGCGATCGGCGCCTTCAGCCGCTGGGCTGTGGACCAAGAGCCGAGCGTGCTGGAGCGCGAATACGACCTGGACGCGCGGGCGGCCCGCAACCTGGTCGAGTTTCTGCGCGAACAGCGCGACGCCACGCGGGTGGTTCCGAGCGACACGGCCGTGGTCGTTGAGCGCTTCCGGGACGAGATCGGCGACTGGCGGCTGTGCGTGCTCAGCCCGTTCGGAGGCCGTGTGCACGCCGCCTGGGGGCTCGCGCTCGGCGCGCGCATCCGCGACGAGCTCGGCCTGGAGGCCGACGCGATCTGGTCAGACGACGGGATCATCGTGCACCTGCCAGACGCCGAGGAGATCGATATGGGGCGGCTGGTGGATCTCGTGCTGGTGGATCCGGACGAGGTGGAGGAGCTGGTGGTGGGGGAGCTGTCGGGCAGCGCGCTCTTCGGCGCCCGCTTTCGCGAGGCCGCCGGCCGGGCGCTACTCATCCCGCGCGCCTACCCGGGGCGGCGCACGCCGCTGTGGCAGCAGCGGCTCAAGGCGCAGTCGCTGCTCGAGGTCGCCTCCAGGTACGGCGACTTCCCGATCGTTCTAGAGACCTACCGCGAGTGCCTGCGCGACGTCTTTGACCTGCCGGCCCTGCGGGCGCTGCTCGAGCGGCTGGGCCGTCGGGAGGTGTCGCTGGTAGAGGTGGAGACCGCCACCGCCTCACCGATGGCCTCCTCGCTGCTGTTCGACTACGTCGCCACCTACATGTACGAGGGCGATACGCCCAACGCCGAGCGGCGCGCCGCGGCGCTCTCCCTGGACCGCGACCTGCTGCGCGAGCTGCTCGGGCAGGAGGAGCTGCGCGACCTGATCGACCCGGGCGCCCTGGCGGCGGTCGAGGCAGACCTGCAGTGGCTCTCTGAGGACCGCCTGGTTGCGGGGCGCGATCAGCTGCACGACATGCTGCGCGCGCTTGGCGACCTGAGCTCGGCGGAGATCGCGGCGCGCGTGGTGGCGGGGGTTGCGGCGGCGCCGATGCTCGCGGCGCTGCGCGGCGAGCGGCGGGCGGTGAGCGTGCGGCTAGGCGGCGAGGAGCGCTGGATCGCGACCGCCGACGCCGGCCTTTACCGGGATGCGCTCGGTGCCGTGCCGCCCGGTGGCCTGCCAGACGCGTTCCTGGCGCAGGTGCCGGACGCTCTGGCGCGGGTGCTCGAGCGCTTCGCGGCGACCCACGGGCCGTTTGCCGGCGCGGCGCTGCGCGATCGCTACGGCGTCGACTGCAGCGCTGTCTTGGCGCTGCTCGAGCGCTCCGGCGAGCTGGTGCAGGGCGAGCTGCGCCCCGGGGGGTCGGCGCCCGGCGGTCCGGGTGGCGGGCGCGAGTGGTGCCACCGGGAGGTGCTGCGGCGCCTGCGTCGCGCGTCGCTGGCGGCGTTGCGGCGCGAGGTCGAGCCGGTCGAGCCGGTCGCGCTGGCGCGCTTCCTACCGGGCTGGCAGGGGGTCGACCGTCACGCCGCCGCCGGCGCGTCGGTCGACCGCCTGCGTGATGTGCTGGTGCCTTTGCAGGGGTTGGCGCTGCCGGCCGAGCTCTGGGAGCGCGAGGTGTTGCCGCGCCGGGTGGGGGCCTACTCGCCTGCCTGGATGGACGAGCTCTGCGCCTCGGGCGAGCTCGTCTGGCTGGGCGCGGGCGCGCTCGGGCGCTCGGGGCGGGTGGCGCTCTACTTCCGCGACGAAGTGGCTCTGCTGGCGCCCGCGGTGGGCGGTGCACTCGCTTTGGGTGGCGCGAGGGAGGGGTTTCCGTCCCCCAGGGACGGAAACCCCTCCCTCGCGAGGTCCGGCGTGGCGGGGGAGCGGTCCGGCGTGGCGGGGGAGCGGTCCGGCGTGGCGGGGGAGCGGTCCGGCGCATCGCTGCACGACGCGTTGCGGGCGCGTTTGGCCGGCGGGGCGGCGTTCTTCACCGACCTGCTGGTGGATGTCGGCGCCGAGGTGCATGCAGGCGAGCTTCAGGACGCGCTCTGGGACCTGGTGTGGGCCGGGGAGGTGACAAACGACGCGTTCGCGCCGCTGCGAGCACCGCGGCTCACGCTCGCGCGCGAGCAGAGCGGGGCTGCCCGGCACGCGGCCACGACACGCCGCGGCCGTTATGCGCGGCGGGGGCGGCTCGGCGCACCGCAGATTCAGGGGCGGTGGTCGCTGACCTCGCCGCTGCTCGGTCAGCGGACAGGAGCGTGGTCCGCGGCCGACTCCCGCCGCGCGCGGGCCGAGCTGCTGCTCGAGCGCTACGGGGTGCTGACCCGCGAGCAGGTGCTGGCCGACGGCCTGCCCGGCGGCTTCTCCGGCGTCTACTCGGAGCTGACC
>JAJYHG010000112.1 GCA_021784895.1 Actinomycetes bacterium | reverse complement strand
TGTTCGAGCGCCCGCCGGTAGTCGCTCGGCATCACCTTGATGAAACGCCCGCGCGCGGCCTCCCAGCGGGCGAGGATGTTGCGCGCGACCAGCGATCCGGTGCGCTGGGCGTGCTCGGCGATCAGGCTGCGCAGCTCCTCGTCGTCCTGCGCCGCGAGCGGCTCGAGGTCGACCAGATCGGTGTTGCAGCGGCCCGCGAAACGGTTGTCGGAGTCGTAGACGTAGGCGATGCCGCCGCTCATGCCGGCCGCGAAGTTGCGGCCGGTCGGGCCGAGCACAACCACGCGGCCGCCGGTCATGTACTCGCAGCCGTGGTCGCCGACGCCCTCCACGACCGCCAGCGCGCCCGAGTTGCGCACCGCAAAGCGCTCGCCGGCCAGGCCGCGGAAGAAGGCGCGCCCGGCGGTGGCGCCGTAGAGCACGGTGTTGCCGACGATCGAGTTCTCCTCCGCCCGGAACAGCGCCGCCTCCGGCGGGCGCACGGCCAGGATCCCGCCGGAGAGCCCCTTGCCGGCGTAGTCGTTGGTCTCGCCGCGCAGTGTCAGCGTGATGCCGGGCGCAAGCCAGGCGCCGAAGCTCTGCCCGGCCGAGCCGGTGAACTCGATGCTGATCGTGCCCTCCGGCAGGCCATCGGGGCCGCAGCGCCGGCTGAGCTCGCCGGAGAGGATCCCGCCGACCGTGCGGTTGACGTTGCGCAGGCCGATCGGCCCGAGCTTGACGGGCTCGCGGTGCTCGAGCGCGGGGAAGCACTGGCGCAACAGCGCCCAGTCGAGCGCGTCGTCGAGCACCGGCTCGGGGCCGCGGGTACGCCGGCGGGCGACATCAGCTGGCACGTCCGCGCTGGCAAGGACCATCGAGAGGTCCACCCGGCGCGCCTTCCAGTGCTCGATGGCGTCCCGCATGTCAAGCAGGTCTGTGCGCCCAATCAGCTCCTCGAAACGGCGGATGCCCAGCGAGGCCATCAGCGGGCGCGCCTCCTCGGCGACGTGCATCAGATAGTTGACCACATGATCCGGGGTGCCCCGGAAGCGTGCCCGCAGAACCGGGTCCTGAGTCGCGACCCCGACCGGACAGGTGTTCAGATGGCAGACCCGCATCATGATGCAGCCCATCGCGATCAGCGGCGCGGTCGAGAAGCCGAACTCGTCGGCGCCCAGCAGGGCGGCGATCACCACATCCCGTCCGGTCTTCATCTGTCCGTCGACCTCGACCGTCACCCGGCTGCGCAGGTCGTTGAGCATCAGCGTCTGCTGGGTCTCGGCGAGGCCGATCTCCCAGGGGATCCCGGCGCCGTGCAGCGAGGACTGGGGCGATGCGCCGGTGCCGCCCTCACCGCCGGAGATGGTGATGTGATCGGCGTTGGCCTTGGCGACGCCGGCGGCCACGGTGCCGACGCCGACCTCGCTGACCAGCTTGACCGAGACGCTGGCCTTGGGGTTGGCGCAGCGCAGGTCATAGATCAGCTGCTTGAGGTCCTCGATCGAGTAGATGTCGTGGTGCGGCGGCGGCGAGATCAGGCCCACGCCGGGGGTCGAGTGGCGGATCCTGGCGATGTAGTCGTCAACCTTGTGTCCGGGGAGCTGGCCGCCCTCGCCGGGCTTGGCACCCTGCGCCATCTTGATCTGCAGCTGGTCGGCGTTGACCAGGTAGTGGATCGTGACGCCAAAGCGGCCCGAGGCGATCTGCTTGATCTTCGAGCGGCGGTCGTCACCGTTTGCGTCGGGCGTGAAGCGCGCCGGGTCCTCGCCGCCCTCGCCGGTGTTCGACTTGCCGCCGATGCGGTTCATCGCGATCGCGAGCGTCTCGTGCGCCTCGCGGCTGAGCGCCCCGAGCGACATCGCGCCGGTGCTGAAGCGCCGGACGATCTGGGTCGCCGGCTCGACCTGGTCGAGCGGGACCGGCTCCGGCAGCGTCTTCAGCCTGATCAGGCCGCGCAGCGCCGAGCGGCCGGTCGCCTCCTCGTTGGCGAGCTGCGCGAACTCCGCGTACGTCCTGGCCCCGTCGCCGCTCTCGCCGCGGACGGAGTGCTGGAGCTTGGCGATCGTGTCCGGGTTCCAGTTGTGCACCTCGCCGTCACGGCGCCACTGCAGGACGCCGCCGACGGGCAGCACATTGCGCTGCGTGCGCGGGTAGGCACGGAAGTGGCGCTCGAGCGCCTCACGGCCGAGTTCGGTTATGCCGATCCCCCCGATCCGTGTGGCCGTGCCCGTGAAGTGGCGGTCGACCAGCTCGCGCTCGAGACCGACCGCCTCGAAGATCTGCGCACCGCAGTAGGACTGGATGGTTGAGATCCCCATCTTGGAGATCGTCTTCAAGAGGCCCTTGCCGATCGCCTTGACGATCCGCTTCTCCGCCTCCTCGCGGCCAAGGTCCTCGGGCAGCAGCGCGTGGTCAGCGAGCTCATCGAGGGACTCGAACATCACGTAGGGGTTGATCGCCGAGGCGCCGAAGCCGATCAGCGTCGCCATGTCGTGGATCTGGCGCGGCTCGCCCGACTCGATCACCAGGCCGGTGGAGAGCCTGGTGCCGCGCCGCACGAGGTGCTGATGGACCGCCGCGACCGCCAGCAGCGAGGGCATCGCCACGCGCTCGGCACCGACGTTGCGATCGGAGAGGATCAGGATGTTGGCCCCGTGCTCCACGTAGCGAGCCGCCTCGTCGCAGAGCGCGTCAAGCCGCGCCGCCATGCCGTCCTCGCCGTGCTCAACCGGCCAGGTGATGTCGAGCGTGGCGGCGTCGAAGATCTCGTGCGATACCTGGCGGAGCTTCTCGAGCTCGTGGTTGCGCAGGATCGGCTGGTCCATCACCAGCTGGTGCGCCTGCTCAGGCTGCTCGGACAGCAGGTTGCGCTCACGGCCGACACCGACCTGCAGGCTCATCACCACCTGCTCGCGGAGCGGGTCGATCGGCGGGTTGGTCACCTGCGCAAAGAGCTGCTTGAAGTACGCGAACAGCGGCGGCTGACGGTCGGATAGCACCGCCAGCGCGGCGTCGTTGCCCATCGAGGCGACCGGCTCCTCACCCTTGGCGGCCATCGGCGCGATGACAAGCTTGAGGTCCTCCTGGGAGTAGCCGAAGGCGAGCTGCTTGGCGCGCAGCGGCTCGATTCGCGGCACCAGCGGCTCGCGCTCTGGCAGGTCGTCGATGTGGACCACCGCCTGGCTGTACCACTCTCCGTAGGGGCGCCGGCGCGCGACGTGACGCTTGACCTCCTCATCATCGACGATCCTGCCCTGCTCGAGGTCGAGCAGGAACATCTTGCCCGGCGCCAGGCGGCCCTTGCGCTGGATGTGCTCGGGAGCGACCGTGAGCACGCCGGCCTCGGATGCGAGCACCACGTAGCCCTCGGTGTCCTGGATCCAGCGGCCCGGGCGCAGGCCGTTGCGGTCGAGCGTCGCGCCGGCGATCTTGCCGTCGGTGAACACCACTGCCGCGGGCCCATCCCACGGTTCCAGCAGGCAGGAGTGGAAGTCGTAGAACCCCTTCACGTCAGGATCCAGGTCGCGGCGCGTGCGATACGCCTCCGGGATCATCATCATCATCGCGTGGGGGATCGAGCGCCCGCCGAGCACCAGCAGCTCGAGCACGTTGTCAAAGGCCGCCGAGTCGGAGGCGTCGGGCCCGATCACCGGCAGGATCCGCTGCAGGTCGTCGCCGAAGAGCTCGGATGCCAGTTGCGACTCGCGCGCGCGCATCCAGTTGGCGTTGCCGCGCAGCGTGTTGATCTCGCCGTTGTGGGCGATCATCCGGAACGGGTGCGCGAGCGTCCAGCTGGGAAAGGTGTTGGTGCTGAAGCGCGAGTGCACGAGCGCCAGGCGGCTCGCGAGCCGCGGGTCACGCAGGTCGGTGAAGTAGCGCGGCAGCTGCGGGGCGGTGAGCATGCCCTTGTAGACCAGGGTGCGGGAGGAGAAACTCGGCAGCGCAAGCTCATCGCCGGCTTCCAGCTCGATCAGGCGCCGGATCACGTACAGCTTGCGCTCAAAGGCATCCTGGTCGGCCAGGCCGTCGGCGGCGCCGACCAGCAGCTGGCGGATGAACGGCTGCGAAGCGCGCGCCGTGTCGCCCGCGTAGCGCTCGTCCACAGGCACATCCCGCCACCAGATCACGCGCTGGCCCTCCGCGCGGACCGTCTGCTCGATCAGCTCCTCGAGCTGCGCGCGCCGTTCGTATTCGCTGGGCAAAAAAACCACGGCCACCGCGTAGCGCCCAGGTTGCGGCAGATCGACGCCCGCCGCCACGCCCCTGAAGAACGCGTCCGGGATCTGTAGCAGGATGCCCGCCCCGTCGCCGGTGTTGGGATCGGCGCCGGCGGCACCACGGTGTTCGAGGTTGCCGAGCGCTTCGAGGCCCTTTTCGATCACCGCGTGGGTGGCCTCTCCCCAGAGCTTGGCCACGAGCGCGACGCCGCAGGCGTCGCGCTCGCTGTTTGGGTGGTAGAGGCCGCTTGGCCCCGGTGCTGGCGCTGCGTGGTTCATCGGCGGGGAGAGAGGCGCGGGCGGCGCACCGCGCGGGAGCGCGCACCCAGTGGCGTGACTGGGGGTCAGGGTTCAAAGCAAACGGTACCGGGTTTGGGATTCGCCGCCTGGATGCCGGCTCCCGGAGCGCAGCGGCCGACGAGTGGAGGGGCCAAAGGCACACTGGGGTGTGCCTTTGGCCCCTCCACTCTCTCTCGGCCTCACGAACTTGGCCGCCCGTCTCACAATATGGGCCGCCCGCTCGTTCTTAGCTGACAGATAGATGAGCCTGCCCCCGTTTCAGAGACTGCTGGACGACCACAGCCACGACGTGCACCGCTTCCTGGTCGCGAGCGTGGGCAGACGCGACGCCGACGACTGCTACCAGGAGACCTGGGTCGCAGCGCTCGACGCCTACCCGCGGCTGCGTCACGCCACCAACCTGCGCGGGTGGCTGTTCACGATCGCCGCCCGCAAGGCGACCGACGCCCACCGCCGCCGCAGCCGGGAGACGAGGGCGGCGATGATGGCGATGGCGCAGGCGCCTGAAACCGCCTCCCGGCACGCGGCCACGGCGCTGCTCGACGACACCAGCTACAGCAGCTACAGCAGCTACAGCAGCTACAGCAGCTACAGCAGCTACAG
>JAJYHG010000040.1 GCA_021784895.1 Actinomycetes bacterium | reverse complement strand
CGCACGAACGCCATCGTGGTCGAGATCTCACGCTCGCCGGTGCCATCGAGCTGCGACTGGAAGGCCGAGAGGTCCGGCACGCCGAGCGGCTCGGCCCGGCGGCGGCGGACGGGCAGCGATCCGCCCAGGGCAGCCCGGCACTCGCGCAGATAACGCATCTCAGGCGCGTCATCGGCCGGCTTGTAGTACTCGGCGGCACGCACCTGCTCGTCGGTCAGCGGCAGATCGAAGCGGTCACGGAAGGCGAGCAGCGCCGCGTCCGCCATGTGCTTGGCCTGGTGCGCGACGTTCTGGCCCTCGCCGGAGATGCCCATCCCGTAGCCCTTGATCGTCTTGGCGAGGATCACCGTCGGCCGTCCCCGCTCGCGCACCGCGTGCGCGTAGGCCGAGTAGATCTTCTGCTGGTCAAGACCGCCGCGGTTGAGCTGCCAGATCTGCTCGTCTGACATGTGCGCAACCCGCTCGAGCAGGACCGGGTCCTTCCCGAAAAAGTGCTCGCGCACGTAGGCGCCGTTACGGGACTTGTAGGTCTGATACTCACCGTCGACGGACTCGTTCATCACGTGCACGAGACGGCCGTCGACGTCGGCCTCAAGCAGCGCGTCCCAGCGTGATCCCCAGATCACCTTGATCACGTTCCAGCCGGCGCCGCGGAAGTCAGACTCGAGCTCCTGGATGATCTTGCCGTTGCCGCGCACCGGGCCGTCGAGGCGCTGCAGGTTGCAGTTGACCACCCAGATCAGGTTGTCCAGCTGTTCGCGCCCGGCCAGGCCGATCGCACCCATGGTCTCCGGCTCGTCCATCTCACCGTCGCCGAGAAACGCCCAGACCTTGCGTCCGGCGGTGTCGGTGATCGAGCGGTGGCTGAGGTACTGCATGAAGCGGGCCTGGTAGATCGACGTGATCGCCCCGATACCGAGTGACACCGTCGGGAACTGCCAGAACTCCGGCATCAGCCAGGGGTGCGGATAGGACGACAGCCCGTTGCCGCCGACCTCCTGGCGGAAGTTGTCGAGCTGCTCGGCGCTCAGCCGCCCCTCGAGGAAGGCGCGCGCGTAGTTGCCGGGGGATGAGTGGCCCTGAAAGTAGATCAGGTCCCCGCCGTGCGCGGCCGAAGGGGCGTGCCAGAAGTGGTTGAAGCCAACCTCATACAGCGTGGCCAGCGACTGGTAGGAGGCGATGTGGCCACCAAGCTCGGACGAGACCTTGTTCGCCCGCACGACCATCGCCATCGCATTCCAGCGCACGATCGAGCGCAGGCGGCGCTCGATCTGCGGGTCGCCCGGGATCGGCTCATCCAGCGAGGCGGGAATGGTGTTCACGTAGGGGGTGTTCAGCGAGCCGATCGGGCCGCTGCCCGCGTGCTGGGCACGCTCGACGACACGGCCGAGCAACTGCCGCGCCCGGCCCAGGCCGTCGTGCTCGACGACGGCGTCCAGCGCCTCGAGCCATTCACCGGTTTCGGCGGTGTCGATGTCTACGTCGCCGTCATTTGAGGTTCCGTCGAGAGTCTCGGTCATCTAACACTCACGCAGTCGTGGGGAAGGCAGGCTCGATCCTGACTATAAACGCCGGTGCTTGTGACCGGCGAGTGACTGAAGGCCCAGCTTTGAGGTACGGTCAGCTGATCGTGCTGAGAGAGGTAGACACACCGCTCGGCAGTCCCTGGGCCCGCCCGCTGGCAGGGAGGTTCGACCAGTTGGTGGTGCAGTCCGAGGTGCTGGCGGGAAACCCGCTCAGAGACCCGGTCACCCGTCCCTTGTATGTCTACAGCTCGCCGGGGGTGGCCGCCGGCACGGCCACTGCCGTGAGCTCCGTCTACCTGCTCCAGGCTTTCGGCGGGCAGCTGGACAGCTGGCTCGCGCGCAAGCTCTACGAGTCCACGCTCGTGGAGCGCCTGGATGCCATGTTCTGTGGTGGTGAGCTCCCGGATGCGGTGGTGGTGTTCGTGGACGCCTGGACCTCGCTGGGCGGCTCGCAGTACCTCAACTCGACCGCCACCGGCAACTACCTCGACTACATCTGCGACGAGGTTGTGCCGTTCATCGACACCCGCCACCCGACCGCGCAGGCTGCAACCCGGCGCGCCGTCTGCGGGCACTCATCGGGTGGCTACGGCGCGCTCGTGCTGCCGATGCTGCGCCCCGACCGCTTCCGGGCGCTGGTCGCGTTCGCGCCCGATACCCTGTTTGAGGCCTGTTACATGGCCGACTTCCCGCGCGTGGTTCGCGCCCTGCGCGATCACTACGATGGCTCCTACGAACGGCTGCTCGCCGATTTTCGCAGCGCCGACCGGTTCGACTGGGGACGCTGGGCGGCGGCCGTGAGCGTCTACGCGATGGCGGCCGCGTACTCGCCCGACCCCGATCGCCCCGGCGCGGTGCTGCTGCCCTTTGACACCGCCAGCGGCAAGGTGATCGGCGCTGTCTGGGAGCGCTGGCTTGAGCATGATCCGGTGAGGATGGCGCCGCGCTACGCCGGTGCGCTGCGCGGCCTGCGCCACATCCATCTGGCCGCTGGGCGCGCTGACGAATTCATGCTCGACGTCGGTACCTGCGCGTTCGCACAGGAACTCACACGGCTCGGCGTGGCGCACACGCTCGAGCTCTTCGACGGCGGCCACGACGGGCTGTCGGGCCGCTACGCGCCGGCGATCGGCGAACTCCTGAAAAGGCTGGACGATCTGGGAAACTAGGGGCCATGAACAACGGCCACGAGCAGGAGTTGTTGTTCGCCGGCCCGCTCGAGCTGGCCCGTCGCGTCCAGGCGCGCGAGCTCAGCGCGCGCGAGCTGGTTGAGCTCTCACTGCAGCGGATCGAGCGCCTCGACCCGCAGCTGAACGCGTTCCGCATCCTCCTGCCCGAGCAGGCGCTGGCCGCGGCCTCAGCGCTCGACGCGGACGCCGGCCGCGACCGGGGCGCGCTGGCGGGCGTGCCGATCGCGATCAAGGACGACATGCCCTTTGCCGGCCAGGCGATGACGCGCGGCTCGCGCTCGCCGGCGCCGCCGCAGGCCGCCGACGCTGAGGTCCTGCGCCGCCTCCGGCGGGCCGGCGCGATCCCGGTCGGGATCACGCGCGTGCCCGAGCTGATGCTGTTCCCGTGGACGGCGAGCCAGGCGGGCGGAATCACGCGCAACCCCTGGGATCTGGGGCGCACGCCCGGGGGCTCGTCGGGAGGGTCGGCGGCGGCGGTGGCCGCGGGCCTGGTGGCGGCCGCGGGCGCGTCTGACGGTGGCGGGTCGATCCGCATCCCGGCGGCCTGCTGCGGCCTGGTCGGCATGAAGCCGACCCGCGGGCTGGTCTCATCTGCGCCCTGCGGCGATGGCTGGCTCGGGCTTGCCACCTTCGGCGCGCTCGCCCGCACCGTCGCCGACAGCGCCCTGCTGCTGGACGTGATCCACGGTGCCGCGCCGGGCGAGGCGGTGGCGCTCACGCCACCGCGGGGCAGCTTTCTGCACTCGGCGCAGGCACCGTCCGAGCGGGGCCTGCGCATCGCGGTCTCCTCGAAGCTGCCCCCCGGGTCGTTCGCGCGCCTGTCGGCCGATCAGCGGCGGGCGTTTGACCAGACGGCGCGGCTGCTGGAGGAACTCGGTCACCAGGTCAGCGAGCGCGATCCGCGCTACGGCGCGGTCGCGCTCGAGTTCATCCAGAGCTACATGCGCGGCGCCGCCGATGAGTTCGCGACGCTCGAGCGGCCGGAGCTGGCCGAGCGCTCCACCAGGCAGCTGGCCGCCATCGGCGCGCGGCTCGTGCCCGACCGCCGCCGCCAGCGCCTGCTGGTCCGCCGGCCGCGCACGATCGCGCGGATCGCCGCGCTGTGGCAGGAGTACGACGTGCTGCTGACACCGGGGCTTGCCCGCACGGCGATACCGGCCGAGGGCGCCTACGGCCGCTCGGCGCTCGTGGCGCTCGATCGGGCCGGGCGCTTCATGCCCTTCTACCCGGTCTTCAACCTGACCGGCCAGCCGGCCATCTCGCTGCCGGCCGGCTTCGGCGCTGATGGGCTGCCGCTGAGCGTACAGCTGGTCGCCCGCCATGGCGGCGAGCAGACGCTCTACTCGCTGGCGGCGCAGATAGAGGCCGCGCGGCCGTGGGCAGGCGATCGGCCACCTGTCGGCGGGCGCTGAGCGCGCTGCTCGGTGCACCTGGCCAAGCGGGCCAGGTGCACCGCTACAGACGCAGACGGCGGCGCTCGAGGTCGCGCAGCGCGCGGCCGGCTTCGGTGGCCAGCCCGCGGCCCGTCAGCAGCATCGCCGAGGCGCCCCAGAAGAGGACGACCGCGTCGATGCTCTTACGGCCGGCGCTATCCCAGTAGTCGTCGGCGAGGTCGAACCAGAGCGCGAACTCATCGAGCGTGAGCGCCGTCGCGAGGCCGGCCGCGAAGGCCGCAAGGCGCGATCCGGTCCGGTGGCCGGGCCTGGTGCCGACGGCAACCTGCCAGGTCCACAGGTACCCGAGCGTGATCTGACCGATGATGCCCGGCGTCGAGTGGTGGAGGTGGCGGCCGCCGGCGCTCAGGTTGCGAAACGGGCCGCGGCCGGCACGGATCGAGTGGGTGACGATGCGGCAGCCGGCAAAGCCAGCGGTGAAACCAGCGGCGTGCAGGAAGGCGCGTTCGCGGCGGTGGTCGGTGAAGTGGCGCCTATAGGCCTCGCGCAGCGCGAACCGCTCGGGCTGGAGCGGACTGCGATGCTCCTCGCCGGACGTGGTCTGCTCCTCGCCTGGTGGTGCCTGCATTGCCAGCCCAGGATACGGGCTGGGACCGCCGCCGCTCGCGCGCGGCTCTCAGCCGCGCCCCGAGTGCTGGCGCTGCTGGCCGGTCCGGTGCTTGGGCCGCTTGCCGGGCTCGTGCCGTTGCGCGCTGGCGGGCCGTTGTCCGCTGGCGTGCCGTTGCGCGCTGGCGGGCCGCTTCCCGGCCGCCGGGGCATGCCGGGAGCTGCTCTTGGTGCCGCGCTTGAACCCGCCCGCACCGATGCCCGTGCCCGTGCCCGGGAGCCCGTGGGCGAGCCCAAGCTCGTCGGCGAGCGCGGCCACATCACGGTGCTGATCGGGGGAGACCAGCGTGATCCCGGTGCCGCTGGCGCCCGCGCGGCCGGTGCGCCCCACGCGGT
>JAJYHG010000043.1 GCA_021784895.1 Actinomycetes bacterium | reverse complement strand
CCTCCCCAACGTCGAGACCGCCGTGCTCGGCGCGGTCTTCCTGACGGTCGCCTTCTGCCTGGGGGAGGTCGTGATCTCGACGATCCTGCTTTACGTTACGCTGCCGGTGGAGATCATCCAAGCGAGCCAGGCGGGCAACGCGGGCACCTCGGTGGCGCTGTCGGTGCTGAGCCTCCTGTTCGTCTTCGGGCTGCTCTTCCTCTTGTCCTTCCTGGCCGGGCGCAGGCGCGGCTCCAAATCCGTCCGGGTGATCTGATGATTCGCTTCGAAGCCGTGCAGCGCTATTACGGCTCGCTTGCTGCCCTGGCGGGCCTTGACCTGGAGATCGCCGACGGCGAGCTGGTGGCGCTGCTCGGCCCTTCCGGCTGCGGTAAGACCACCGCGCTGCGGATTCTCGGCGGCTTCGACCAGCCGACCTCCGGCCGCATCCTGATCGACGGCCGCGACATCACTGGCGTGCCGGCCAACAAGCGCGACATGGGTATGGTCTTTCAGGCATACAGCCTGTTCCCGAACATGGATGTGCGCAACAACGTCGCCTTCGGCCTGCGCATGCGCGGCCAGGACAAGCCCACCCGGCTGCGCCGCGCCGATGAGCTGCTCGAGCTGGTCGGCCTCACCGAGGTGGCGGAGCGCTACGCGCACCAGCTCTCAGGCGGACAGCAGCAGCGCGTGGCGATCGCCCGGGCGCTGGCGATCGAGCCCAAGGTGCTGTTGCTGGACGAGCCGCTGTCGGCGCTCGACGCGCGCGTGCGCGCACAGCTGCGCATGGAGATCCGCAGCCTCCAGCAGCGCCTCGGGATCACCACCCTGTTCGTCACCCACGACCAGTCCGAGGCGTTGTCGATGGCAGACCGCGTCGGCGTGATGCAGGCCGGGCGGCTCGAGCAGCTCGACACCCCGGAGAACGTCTACCGCCACCCCGCGACCGCCTTCGCGGCCGAGTTCGTCGGTGCCATGAACCGGATCCCCGGGCGCATCGGTGAGGGCGGGGAGGTGCAGGTGCTCGGGCAGCGCCTGCAGGTGATCAACCCCGACGGATTCCGGGCGGGCTCAGCCTGCGAGGCCCTGCTGCGGCCGGAGGCAGTCGCCGTGGTGGCTGACAGCGCCGGCGCCGGAGAGGTCACGCGCCGCACCTTCCTGGGCTCGGCGGTGCGGCTGGAGGTGACCATGGACGGCGGCCAGAAGGTGCTCGTCGAGGCTTCGAGTCACGACGTCGCCGCCACCATCGGCACCCGTGTCGGGATCCGCATCCTGGCCGAGTCGGTGGCAGTTGCCGACCCGCGCACCAGCGCCGACCCCGAGGGCGTCCCGGCAGTAGCCTGAACGGGTGCTCGTTCAGCGGGACGGGAACGCAGCGGCGCTAGCAGACCGTGGACCGTCTTTTCAGAGGTGGTCGCACCGGCGGACGCTTGCAACGCGGTTGGGCGCATTCCAAGCCGTCGGCGAGCAGCTCTTCGGCGAGGGTCACGCCGGGCTGCTCGCGCCCAGCGCCGGCCGGCCGCTGCCTCGCCGGCTGCCGGGCTCGCGCACGGTAAGCTCGCTGTGTTCTGACTGCCCCCGCCGACACCAAGACGCTGATTGAGACCGCGGTCGAGCGGTTCCTGGACGAGGTTCCGGGCCTGGCGAACCTGAAGCTCGTGGCCGGGCTCGAGCTCCACGGCCGCGGTGATGTCCAGATCTACCGGGTCGAGCTGCCCGGCCCGGCCGTCGCCAAGGCGCTCGCGACCGATGCCAAGGTGACGCTCGAGCTGCGGCGCGAGCGGTTCAACGAGCTTGCGGTGAAGGGCCACGTGGCCGACTGGCGCCGCGCGTTCGAGCGCGGCGAGGCCCGCGCGACGGGCATAGAGCAGTACCTGCGGCTGATCGTGAAGGTGGTCGAGGCGCAGGAGGAGCGGGCGCGGACGCGCCGCGCCCGCTCCCACTGAGTGGTTGCCGTCGTAAGTTCCGTCGTGGATTGACGAGCGAGGGCCGAGGATCGCAAGGACGCAGGAGGCGTGGCGCGCGTTTGCGGCCGTCAAGACAGACTGAGCTCGGCGGGGACCGTGCTCAACCGGCCAGCTGCTCGGCCTGGCTGAGCTGCTCGTCGACGAGCGCGAGTCCCGCGTCCCAGAAGCCGGGGTCACCCAGGTCGACGCCGACGATCTCCCCGAGGCGCTCGGGCGGCAGCGAGCCGCCGGCGGCGAGCATCTCCAGGTAGCGCGGCACCAGCGCCTCGCCCGTCTCGCGGTAGCGGCCGTACACGGACAGCGCCAAGAGCTGCCCGTAGGCGTAGGCGTATACGTATCCGGGGGTGTTGATGAAGTGCGGTATGTAGGACCACCAGGAGCGGTAGCCATCGGTGATCTCTACGGCGTCGCCCAGCATCTCACCCTGGCTCTCCACCCAGGCGGCGGAGATGTCGTCGATCGAGAGCTCGCCCTGGGCCCGCCGGCGCGTGTGCACCAGATGCTCGAAGCGGTTCATGGCGATCTGCCTGAAGACGGTCGCCACCGAGTCGTCAATCCGGCCGGCGAGCAGGTCGAGGCGCTCCTCGCCGCTGCCCGACTCGGCCAGCAGCCGCTCGAACACGAGCGTCTCCCCGAACACCGACGCGGTTTCCGCCACGGTCAGCGGCGTGGACTGGTGAAAGACGCCCTGCCCGGCGGCCAGCACGGCGTGCAGGCCGTGGCCGAGCTCGTGTGCGACCGTCATCACGTCGCGGCGCTTGGCCGTGAAGTTGAGCAACACGTAGGGGTGCACCCCGTATACGGTCGCGCAGAAGGCGCCAGGGCGCTTGTTGTCGCGCAGCGGCGCGTCGATCCAGCGCTCGTCGAAGAAGCGCCTGGCGATCTCCCCGGCCTGGGGTGAGAAGCGTGCGTAGGTGTCGGTGACGAGCTCCCGCGCCTGCGCATAGGAGAACAGCGGCTCGCTGCTGGCGATGGTCGCGTTGCGGTCGTAGTCACTCAGCCGGTCCAGACCCAGCAGGCGTGCCTTGAGGCGGTACCAGCGCTGCGGGATGTCGTAGCGCCCGCGGACGGCGTGGATCAGTGCCAGGACGGACTCATCCGGTGCCTCGTTGGCGAGGTTGCGCGCCGCCAGCCAGTGCGGGTAGCGGCGCAGGCGGTCGTCCACCGACTTGTCGTAGACGAGCGTGTTGTAGATGAAGGCACGGGTGCGCAGCCCGGGCTCGAGCGCCGCGCTGATCGCCTCGGCGCTGCGCCTGCGCAGATCGCGATCGGGGCTCTGAAGGTCGCTGAGGGCGGCCTCGAGCGGCCGCTCGCCCCCGTCGATCGTGACCCGGATAGCAGCGACCTGCTCACCGAACAGCCGTGCCCAGGAGGCGCTCGAGGCGAGGCTCTTCTCTGCCAGCACGCGCTCCTCCGGCTCGGAGAGCAGGTGCGGGCGGTAGCGCCGGGCGCTGCGCAGGTGGTGGGCGCAGAACGCCAGCTCGGCGCCGCCCGAGAGCATCGCCTCGGCCGCAGGATCATCGAGCGCAGCCCACTCGAGCTCGAAGAACAGCAGCTGCGTCTCGAGCTCTGTGCCGCGCTCCTGGACGCGCTGCAGCAGCGCGCCGCGAGCCGGGTCGGCGGTGTCGGTCGCGAACGCGAGCATCGCGTAACTGCCCGCCCGGTCGGCGAGCTCGCCGATCGCCGCCAGCTCGAGCATCGCCTCGCGCAGGCCGCCTGAGTCGAGCGCCGCGACCCGGCCGGTGTAGGCCTGCGCAAAGCGCGCGCCGCGGCTGAGCGCCTCGTCGAGCAGGCGCTCGACGCCGGCCGGCCCCTCGCCGCCGACGATCGGCTCCAGATCCCAGCCGCTGCCCAGGAGCTCTGGGTCTGAGAGCAGCTGTTCGGTGGCGGGCATCGCCCGAGCTTACTGAACGGCCCGCAGCTCCAGCCGCCGGCCGGTTCCCACCGCGACCGCGCAGCGCCCGCCCAGCAGCGCTTCGAGGTCGGCTCCGACCAGCTCGCGGCGCCATCCGGTGAGCGTGCGCACTTCTGGGTCGGGGCCGCCCTGGCGCGCGGCGGTGATGATCTGCTCGAGGTCGCTGCGCGAGGCGATCAGCTCGTAGGCGAGGCCGCTCTCGAGTGCCCGGGCGCGCAGCAGGGCCTCGGCCAGGGCGATCATCGGGCTGTCGCCCGGATCGCTGCTCGAGCGCCTCGCCTCGCGGGCGATCGGTGGGTCCCTGACGCCCGCGGCGATCACCTCGAGCAGCTCGCTCCCACGCCGCTTGATCAGCGACGGGTGCAGGCCGCGGATCTGGCCCAGCGCATCGGTCCGGCGCGGCTGGCGCTTGGCCAGCTCCAGCAGCGGCGGATCCGGGAGCACCTGGCCCACAGGCCGGTTCTCAGCCGCAGCCTTGCGCTCTCGCCACGCGGCCAGCCGCTTGGCCACCGCGCGTGACTGCGGGTCGAGCTGGCCGACGCGGGGAAGCCGCTCCCAGGCGGTCTCGGGATCGCGTTCGTCGGTCGCTGACTCGAGCCGGCGGCACTCCTCGAGCGCCCAGTCGAGACGCCCTGTGGCATGCAGTCGCTGCACCAGCGCGTCTGCGAGTGCCAGCAGGTGGGTGACGTCGCCGGCTGCGTAGGCGAGCTGCTCGGCGGTCAGCGGGCGGGCATCCCAGCGCGTGTAGCTGGCTGTCTTCTCGACGCGCAGGCCGAGTACGGCGCCGACCAGGTTGCCGTAACCGGATTGCGCGCTCTCGCCGACGAAGCCGGCTGCGATCTGGGTGTCGAAGATGTTGACCGGCTCTGTGGCCCACGCGCGCCGCAGGATGGCCACGTCCTGACGGCCGGCGTGCAGCACGACCGCGACGGCCGGATCGGCTATCAGCTCCGCGAGCGGCTGCACGTCGACGCTGTGATCGAGCCCGTCGATCAGGATCGTCTGCACGCCACTCACCTGCTGCGGGTCCTCGACCGCGACCTGCGTGAGGCACAGAAGCGCCCGGTAGCGGCCCTCCGACATGAACTCGGTGTCGATCCCGAGCCGCCCAGCGGCACGCGCCAGGCGCGCGCAGCGGGCCACGTCGGCTGAGCCTGCGAGGGCGAGGTGAGGTGCGCTGCGTGGGTCGATCAGCGGACCCTAGCGGCTTTGCCAGCAGCGCTCACCGCGGCCCGCCGCGGCCCGCGGGACAAACACCTACCACGTTGGTAGGATTTATGGTGATGATCTTCTCCTCCAAAGCGGAGTACGGCGTGCGCCTGATGGTGGAGCTCGGCCGGCAGACGGCGGAGCAGCCGGTGAGCCTGAAGGCGATCGCCGACGCCGAGGGCTTGCCGCTGGCCTACCTCGAGCAGGTGGTGGCCCGGCTGCGCCGGGCGGGCCTGGTGATGAGCGCCCGCGGCGCGCACGGAGGATACTGGCTCGCCCGGGACCCCGAGCAGATCACGATGTATGACGTGGTCGCGGCGCTCGAAGGGCAGATCGCGCCGATGGATTGCTTCGTCCACGACCACATGGCGCGGGTGCTCTGCTCGCACCTGCCAGAGCACGGTGTCGGCCCCTGCGCAACCAAGCTGCTGTGGACGCGGGTGCAGGGCGGCATCGTCCGCTCGCTGCAGACCACGACCCTGGCCGAGCTGGTGGCGTTCTCGTTGCGAGAGGCGCCCGTGCGCTCGCCCTACGCCGCGCCCGCGGTGCATCTCGCGGACCGCGATGTGACCGGGCGCTGGCCAGTGCCGCACGAGCCGGCGTCCGACCCGCTGCCCGCCGCCTGAGAGTTACGCAACGCCCCGTCACGACTTCAATCACAAGCAGAACCCGAGGACAGATGCCAGACCTAGAGATCAGAAACCTTCATGTGCGGGCGGGGGACAAGCAGATCCTGCGCGGTGTGGACCTGTCGGTCGGCGGCGGTGAGATCCACGCGCTGATGGGCCCCAACGGCTCCGGCAAGTCGACCCTCGCCAACGTGATCATGGGTCACCCGAGCCTCGAGGTCACCGACGGGGAGATCATCTGGGGCGGCCAGAACATCACCGCGGCCGACACCGACGAGCGGGCGCGCATGGGCCTGTTCATGGCCTTCCAGTATCCGGTCGCAGTGCCCGGCGTGACCGTCACCAAGTACCTGCGCACGGTGCTGAACGCCCACCGCACCGCACGCGGCGAGCAGCCGATCTCGCTAAAAGACTTCCGCCAGACCGTGGAGGCGGCCATGGAGCTGACCAAGGTCCCCGAGGAGTTCACCCGCCGCTACCTCAACGACGGCTTCTCCGGCGGTGAGAAGAAGAAGCTCGAGATCCTGCAGCTCGCGGTGCAGCGGCCGTCGCTGGCGATCCTCGACGAGACCGACTCAGGGCTCGACATCGACGCGCTCAGGACCGTGGCCGAGGGCGTCAACACTGTCGCCGGCCAGCAGGGCTCCGATCTCGGGGTGCTGATCATCACCCACTACCAGCGCATCCTGCACATGGTCAAGCCGAGCCACGTGCACGTGCTCTACCGCGGCCAGATCGTCACCCAGGGCGGTCCCGAGCTGGTCGAGGAGCTGGAGGCCAAGGGCTACGGCTGGATCACCGACGAGGTCGACGCGCAGGAAGCGGCGGCAGCCTGATGGCCGTCAGCGCCGAACCTCTCGTTTCCGGGGCTGGTCCAGCGGGACCTGCCCCGGACCACAGCGCTCAAGCGGCCCTGCTGGACGCCGGCCGGCTCGCTGAGATCGCCGCGCAGTTCCCGGTCCTGCGACGGCGGATCGACGGGCAGCCGACAACCTATCTGGACTCGGCGGCGACGTCGCAGACGCCGCAAGTCGTGATCGACGCGATCGTCGACTACTACGCAAACCACCGCGCCTCGGTGCACCGGGGCGTCTACCCGCTGATCGTCGAGGCCACCGAGCTCTACGAGGGCGCCCGCGAGCGGATTGCGGCCTGGGTGGGGTGGACGCCGCGGGAGACGATCTTTACCGCCAATGCCACCGCGTCGGTCAACATGGTTGCCCACTCCTGGGGGCGGGCGAACCTGAAGACCGGCGACACCGTGCTCGTGACCGAGATGGAGCACCACTCCGACCTCGTGCCCTGGCAGCTGATCTGCGAGGAGCGCGGCGCCAAGCTCGCCTACATCCCGGTGCTCGACGACGGCACGCTGGATCTGGAGGCATACGAGCAGCTGCTCGAGCTCGAGCCCCGGCTGGTCTGCGTCTCCCACGTCTCAAACGTGCTGGGGACGATCAACCCGGTGGCGCAGATCACGCGCCGGGCCCACGAGGCCGGCGCGGTCGTGGTGGTCGACGGAACCCAGGCGGTGCCGCAGATCCCGGTGGAGCTGGGCGAGATCGACGCTGACTTCTACGCCTGGAGCGGTCACAAGACCTACGGTCCCACGGGCATCGGGGTCCTGCACGGCCGCCGCGAGCTGCTCGAGGAGATGCCGCCGTTCATCAGCGGCGGGCACATGATCAAGCAGGTCTTTGAGGCCAGCTCCACCTGGACCGAGCTCCCGGGCAAGTTCGAGGCCGGCACCTCTCAGATCGCCGAGGCGATCGGCCTGGGGGCGGCCGTGGACTTCATCCAGGGGATCGGCATCGAGTCGATCCGCGCGCACGAGCTGGCGCTGACCGAAGAGCTGCTCGGGCGCCTGGCGGAGTTCCCGGGCCTGCACATCCACGGCCCGCGTGATGCGCAGCAGCGCGGCGCGCTCGTGTCCTTCGCGCTCGACGGCGCACACCCCCACGACATCGGCGAGATCCTCGGACGTGAGGGCGTATGCGTGCGCACGGGCCACCACTGCGCGCAGCCGCTGATGCGCCGCCTGGACGTCGGCTCGACCACGCGGGCGTCGTTTGCCGTGCACAACACGCCCGCCGACATCGACCGCCTGATGCACGGGCTCGGTAGTGTGAGAAGGGTGCTGGCGCTGTGATGGATGACCAGCTGTACCGCGAGTACATCCTCGAGCACTACAAGCATCCGCGCAACCAGGGGACGCTCGAGCGCGCCGACCTGGAGGCGCACGACCTGAACCCGCTCTGCGGCGACGAGATCACCTTCCAGTTCGCGCTCGACGCCGATGGCCGTGTGAGCAAGGTTGCGTTCGTCGGTCATGGCTGCGCGATCTCGCAGGCGGCGGCGTCGATGCTCTCAGACGAACTGCAGGGGATGACGACCGACGAGCTGCTGAAGCTCGATCGCCAGGCGGTGCTCGACCTGCTTGGGATCGACATCTCGGCCACGCGCATGAAGTGCGCGCTGCTCTCGCTCAAAGTCGTCAAGGCGGCGGCGCTGGGGCGCGAAGCCGCGTGGGAGTCTGATGCGGGGTGATGGCCGCCGCCTGTCCGGGTAATTCCGATTCATCCGCTAGGATTTGTGTGTGAGCACCGTGATCGACGTCTGCCCCATCAGTGAGCTCGCTCCCGGCCAGATGCGCCTGGTGGTGCACGACGGCGCTGAGATCGGCGTGTTCAACTGCGGTGGTGAGTTCTTCGCGATCGAGGACCGCTGCTCCCACGACGACGGTCCGCTGGCCGAGGGCACACTCGACGCGGAGGCATGCACGATCGAATGCCCGCGCCACGGATCGATCTTCGACCTGCGCACGGGCAGGCCCAGGACGCTGCCCGCATACGAGCCGGTGGACACCTTCCCGGTGATCATCGACGAGCACATGATCAAGCTGGAGGTGAGCTGAGAGATGGCCACGACCGAACCCCGAACCGCCGCCGAGAAGCCCGTTGAGCCGCAGGCAGCCGCGCTGAGCGAGAACGAGCAGCTCGCCAAGATCAACTCAGACTACGACGAGCGCTACGGCTTCCACGACGCCGAGAATTACCTCTACAAGGCTCCGAAGGGGATCAACCGTGAGATCGTCGAGAAGATCTCCGAGTTCAAGTCAGAGCCCCAGTGGATGCGCGAGTTCCGCCTCAAGGCGCTCGAGAACTTCTTCGCCAAGCCGCAGCCGGGCTGGGGCTCGCCGATGCTCCAGGAGGTCAACTACGACGACATCCACTACTTCGTCCGCGCCTCCGAGAAGCCCGGCCGCTCCTGGGACGACGTGCCCGCCGACGTCAAGCGCACCTTCGACCGCCTCGGCATCCCCGAGGCCGAGCGCAAGTTCCTGGCTGGGGTCGGTGCGCAGTATGAGTCCGAGGTCATCTACCACCAGGTGCGCGAGGACCTCCAGAAGCAGGGCGTGATCTTCCTCGACATGGACTCCGGCCTGCGCGAGCACGAGGACGTCGTGCGCGAGTACTTCGCCACCGTGATCCCGCCCAACGACAACAAGCTCGCCGCCCTCAACTCCGCCGTCTGGTCGGGAGGCTCGTTCGTCTACGTGCCCAAGGGCGTCCACGTCGAGATGCCGCTGCAGGCCTACTTCCGCATCAACACCGAGAACATGGGCCAGTTTGAGCGCACCCTGATCATCGCCGACGAGGGCTCCTACGTGCACTACGTAGAGGGTTGCCACCTGGCTGGATCGATGGTGCGGGTGCGCGACGGCGAAAAGCCGATCGAGGAGATTGAGGCTGGGGATGAGGTGCTGACGCACCGTGGGCGCTTCCGCCGCGTGACCGAGCCGATGCGCCGGCGCCGCTCGGGGCCGATCTACCGGATCAGGTTCCAAGGCGAGGGTTACCGGTCGCTGGCCGTCACACCTGGGCACCCGTTCCTCGTCGCCCGCCGCGGACGCGAGCGCGAGCACAACCGCGAGTTTGAGCCCGAGTGGCTGACTGCCCAGGAGCTGCGCAAGGGCGACTACCTGGCGCTGCCGGCGCGGATCGACGTCGAGCGTGAGCCGGCGTTGCTGGTCGAGACCGATGTCAGCGTCGGCGCCGGCCGCCACGCCGCCACGCTCGAGCGCGCCGGTCGTTCGCTGCGCTTCTCCTCGGTGCGGGCGGCGCGCTTCTTCGCCCAGACCTTCGGGCGCACCACCGATGAGCTGCACATCCCGGACTGGGTCTTCTCGCTGGGCGAGCGCGACCGGGCGGCCTTCGTCCGCGGGCTCTACGACGGGGAGGGCTCCTACGACAGCGAGCTTGACCTCTACCGCATCAATCAGACCAACCGGGAGGTGGCACAGCGGCTGCGCGAGCTCCTGCTCTCGCTTGGCATCCGTGCCACGCTCAGCGTGACCGAGCGCCCGCTACCGCGCCAGCCGATCTGGCAGGTCGCGGTTTCCAAAGTCGACCATCCCCGCTTCGAGCGGCTGGTCCTCGGTGCGGCTGATCCCGGCCCGGCGAGGGCGAGCCACGCGCAGACGGTGCTGGCCGACGGCTACCTGTGGATGCCGATCTCCTCGATCGAGCAGTTCCACGCCGCGTGCGAGGTCTTCAACATGAGCGTTGAGGAGGATGAGAGCTACGTCTGCGAGGGCGTCGTCTCGCACAACTGCACAGCCCCGACGTACTCGAGCTCGAGCTTGCACTCCGCGGTAGTCGAGCTGATCGCCAAGCCCGGCGCCCGCATCCGCTACACGACCGTGCAGAACTGGTCCACCAACGTCTTCAACCTCGTGACCAAGCGCGCGGTCGCCTACGAGGATGCGACCGTCGAGTGGGTCGACTGCAACCTCGGCTGCCTGACGGCCGAAGCGAAGCTGTTCACAGCCGACCGCGGCCCCGTCTCGATCGCCGAGGTCCGCGCCGGAGACGTGGTCTACGGGACCGATTTGCAGACCATGAAGCCCGTCGCCCGGGCCGTAACCGCCTTTCGCGACAACGGCGTCAAGCCCACGTTCCGGGTTACGACCAACGACTTCCGCCAGCTCGAGGCGACCGCCAACCACCCCCTGCTGGTCCTCGACCGCCCGCGCGGGCGCGACGCCTACAGCGTGCGCTGGCGCCGGCTCGAGCACATCCAGGTGGGTGACTACGTCGCCGTCGCCAAGGGCCTCGGCGCCACCGGCTCTGCCCGCTTCCTCGGCGACTTCAGCTATCAGCCGGCCTCGGCGCGCTCGCGGCCGCGCCCGCTGGCGCTGCCGCTCGAGACCACGCCCGAGCTGATGTGGCTGCTCGGCGCGTACGTCGGCGACGGCTACATCGAGCACGTGAAGGGGCGCGCGCGGCGGGTCAACTTCGCCGTGCCACCGACCGATCCGGCCCGGCCGAGGCTCGAGCGCGCCCTAAACGATCTCTTCGGTGTCAGCGGCGTGCAGAAGGGACCGGTCAGCCTGGCGGTCTCCTCCTCTGTGCTCGGTGCCTTCATCGAATGGCTCGGCTTCGCGCAGACCGCCCACCAGAAGCGCATCCCCGGCTGGGTGTGGAGCCTGCCGGTCGAGCAGAAGCTCGCTTTCATCGAGGGCTACCTCGATACCGACGGCCACGAGCGCAAGCGCCAGGTCAAGGACGGTGTCGAGTACGGCCAGATCGTCTGGTCGAGCGCGAACCGCGCCATGCTCGAGGATCTCAAGCTGCTCTTGATCGACTGTGGTCTCGAGCCGCGCAAGATCTCCGAGCACAGCTTCACCAAGCGGCTGCCGCTCGGTGCCGAGGTCAAGACCTACACCAACTACGCGCTGACGCTGAACCTGCGCGGAAACCTCGACGTGATCAAGCGCCGGGTTGCGCCACCGCGGCCGGTCGTTGAGTTCGTCAAGGTGACGAGCATCGAGCCGCTCGGCGAGCAGCCGACCTACGACGTCGAGGTCGACGGGATCGCCAACTTCACCGCCAACGGGATCGTCGTGCACAACTCGAAGCTGACGATGAAGTACCCGAGCGTCTACCTGCTCGGCGAGCGCGCCCACGGCGAGATCCTCTCGATCGCGTTCGCCGGCCACGGCCAGCACCAGGACGCGGGCGGCAAGATCATCCACGCGGCGCCCAACACGACCTCCAACATCTTCGCCAAGTCGATCTCCAAGGACGGCGGGCGCGGCTCCTACCGGGGTCTGTTGGAGATCGCCAAGGGCGCCCACGGTGCGCGCTCGAAGGTCGTCTGCGACGCCCTGCTGTTGGACGAGACCTCGCGCTCTGACACCTACCCGACGATCCGGATCTCCGAGGACGACGTCAACGTCGGCCACGAGGCGACCGTCTCCAAGGTCGGCGAGGACCAGCTCTTCTACCTGATGGCCCACGGCATCCCCGAGGAGGAGGCCTCCAAGCTGATCGTCAACGGCTTCATCGAGCCGATCACCAAGGAGCTGCCGATGGAGTACGCGGTCGAGATGAACCGGCTGGTCGAGCTGCAGATGGAGGGCTCAATTGGCTAGCTCGGCCCTGGAGTTCCCCACCTTCAAGGGCCGTCCGGGCTGGGAGTTCACCGACATCTCGGCGCTGGACGTATCAGCGTACGAGCTGATCTCTGCGGCGCCGGCGGCTTTGGGCACGCCGGCGCCGGCCTCCGGCTCACTGTGGCAGCTACCCGCGCCGGAGCTGCCCGCCGGTGTCTCAGTCGGCTTCGAGGATGGCGCGACCGTTGTGACGGTCGCCCGTGGCACGGTACTCGAGGCGCCGCTGCCCTTGAGCGTGGTCGTGCCCGACGGCAAGCTCTACAACCAGCGCATGCGGGTGGTGATCGAGCCGGGCGCGCAGGCTGAGGTCTGGGAGCAGTACCTCTCAGACGGTGACTGCCTGCTCAACGTCAGCACCGAGATCACCGTCGGTGACGGCGCCGTGCTGCGCTACGTGTGCGGCCAGGGCCTCTCCGAGCAGGCCTGGATCTTCGGCGCCCAGCACGCGACCGTCGGGCGCGACGCGCGCCTCGACTGGGTGGCGCTCGGCTTCGGCTCACGCTCTGGCCACGTGCTGATGCAGACGCGGCTGGCCGGCGAGGGCGCCGAGGCGCGCGTGACCGGCGCCTACGCGACCCGGGGTGCCCAGCACATCGACTTTGACACCACCCAGGAGCACGCCGCCGCGCACACCACCTCCGACCTGGCCTTCCGCGGCGTGCTGGCGGGCCGCTCGAGCGCGGTCTGGAAGGGCAACATCATCGTCGACCCCGGCGCCCAGAAGACCGACGCCTTCCAGGAGTCGCGCAACCTGCTGATCTCAAAGCGCGCGCACGCCGACGCGATCCCGGGGCTCGAGATTCAGGCCAACGACGTCCGCTGCACGCACGCGGCGGCGGTCGCCCAGGTAGATGCCGAGCAGCTCTTCTACCTGCGCTCCCACGGCCTGCCGGAGGCCGAGGCCAAGCAGCTCGTGATCGAGGGCTTTCTGGCGGCACTGGTCGAGCGCTTCGAGCCCGGGCAGGTGCGCGAGCTGCTGGCCGGCGCGCTCGAGCGCCGCCTCGGGCTGATCCTGGGCTGAGCCTCAGCCTGTTGCGCTGAGGGCTTGCAACGCGGCGGCGCGCGCGTTAGGCTCGCGCCCCATTGAGCCGCGGGGCTGCCAGCTGGCCCTCGCTGTGTGCGCTCAATGCTATCGGGGAACTGCGGTGCTGACGGCTTACCGGATTGTTGTGTGTCGGCCTGTTTTCAGCTGTCCCGAGTGGTCGGCGAAGCTGGCCAGGACAACGAAGCTGGCCAGGACAATTGACAGGAAAACAGCCGTCGCAGCCCGCTGAGAGAGTTCTGCCGCTTTGAGGTGCGCCAGCGTTCATTATCACCGCGCCCCTGTTGCCGTCCACAGTCGCGAGGCTTTGGCCCAAGTATCCAAGAAGTTTCCGGGGCCGTGGCCGGCCATGCGGACGTCGTGAAAATGGTGTGGGTCGTGGCGTTGTCCGGGTGGTCGGCCATGATGGCGTGTGGCGTCCGGGTTGACGCCGCGTCTTTGCTGACTTGGTGCCCGTTGAGGCCCGACGAAAGTTTGGCGCGGGGCCCTTGCCGGAATGCCGGACTGTGCCCTGAGCACGTTTACCAGACTCGTCTGTTGTTCCTGGGCCCCGTGGACGGCGCGGAATGTTGGTGTCTCACGGGACGGTTCGCGCCACGGCGCTGGGGGTGCGATTGCGGGCGTCACCTGCCCCGAAAGCTCTTTGCCGTCCTCGGATGCGACTTCGATCGGCCAGCGGTCCGCGTAGCGTTCCACGATCTGGGCGGGGGTGCTGTGGCGGTCGGTGGTGATCAGCGCGATCTGGTAGCCGCCCGGCCGCTGGTCGTCTTTGATGAGGATCACCCGGACCGGGGTGTCGGGGCCAAGTGGCTCCCACAGGCAGTTTATGCCGGCAAGCTGAAGCGTCTGGTCCTTGCCGTAACGCGAAGCGGTGTGCGCCACCCACCGGGTGGCTCGGCTGGCCACGATCTCGGTGAGGCTCCCGAGCTTGGCTGGCAGGGTCGCGTTGCTTTCCCTTTCCCTCGCTGTGCTCGGTGACGGCTCGGCCGCCCCGCGCGGGCTCGCAACGACGTCCGGGAAGGGGGCGGTCCTGGGTGCAACCCACGACCGGACACTGTCATGCGGTCCCGACCCGCGAATCTCAGAGTGACAGTCGTCGTTGCAAACCCGCACCGGCCGCCAGACGTCAGCAACGATTGGCCCTCGCTCTTGCGAGGGCTTGTTGCCGGCGTGGCTGAGTGCTGAGCAGATCGCTCCCCTCACACCCACACAACCGGGTAGCAGTTCTGCTACTGTTCTCGGATGGTGATTATCCCCCAAAAAGAACTGCGCAACAACATCGGTGAGATCCTCCGACGCGCCGAAGCAGGCGAGGAGCTAACCATCACCGTGCAAGGCCGAGAAGTCGCAAGACTCGGACCAGCCCACCGACGCCGGTGGGTCACAGGACCCGCGCTTCACGCGGTCTGGCAAACACCGGCACCAAAGACGCTTGACACGGACCTCGAGCACTACCCCACCGGCCTGACCGACCCGTTTCGCCGATAATGCGCGCAATCCTGGACACGTCAGTCCTGATCAGCGACACAGCGCCCGGCGACGTCGAAGCCGCGATCAGCGTCGCGTCGATCGCAGAGCTGCACTTCGGCGTACAGGTCGCCGCTGACCCGGACGAGCGGGCAGCGCGAACGCAACGACTCGGCGCAATCGAATCCACCTTCGATCCGCTGCCCGTAACAGCCCCGATCGCCCGCGAGTGGGGACGACTCGCCGCCGCAGTCACAGCCCGCGGCGGGCAGCCACGCAGACGCGCGATGGATCTCGTGATCGCCGCGACAGCCAACCTCCACTCCGTCACTCTGATAACCGAGAACGCCAGCGACTTCGAGATCATCCAAGACCTCGTCGACGTACGATCACCCAGACAACTCCACGACAGTTAGCGCAACCACCCTTATCGGATGCATGCGGTTTGTCGCCAACGCAATCGCGAGGCTGAACGGCGTGGATTCACAAAGGCGATAGTCGACCAGAGGGGCGCTGGCCCCGAGGAGTCGGTAAGACTCTCTAGTATTACCGACATGAGAGTCACTCAAAAGGGGCAGGTCACGATCCCGCTTGAGGTTCGTCGCGCGCTCGGGATCGCACCGGGGACCGAGGTTCGCTTCGAGCTCGACGACGGCACTGCCCGGCTGGTTCCCGACCGTGAACGAGCCGCAGCAGAAATAGCTCGTATCCGCGGCGCCGGCGACATCGAGCTGAGCACTGACGAGATCCTTGCGCTGACTCGCAGGTGAGCGCGACCGCCGGCACGGTGGTGGACAGCAGCGTCCTGCTGGACGTGTTCACCGAGGATGAGACCTGGCTTGCGTGGTCACAAGCGCGATTGACCGAGGCCGCAGAGCGCGGGGCGCTGGTGCTCAACGCCGTCGTGCTCGCCGAGATCGCTCCGCGCTTCTCGCGTGTCGAGGCGCTGCGCGACGCACTGCCGTCGATGTGCGTTATCGAAGCGATCCCGTCGGCCGCCAGCTTCCTGGCCGGTCATGCTCACGCCGAGTACCGCCGCGCAGGCGGTAGCCGTCAGGCGATTCTGCCCGACTTCCTGATCGGTGCTCATGCAGCCGTGACCGGCCGCCCGTTGCTTACACGAGACCCCACCCGCATCGCGCGCTACATCCCCGGCGCCGATCTCATCTCGCCCTGACCGCAACGGCAAGAAGTCGCCATCGCGATAGCGAGGAGCAGGCGGACACGAGTGGCGAAGCGATACCCAGCTAGCTGCGCGGTGCCGCACAGTAGAGGTGCGCGCCACCGACCTCACCGACCAGAAAGCAGGCAATGCGAATAGCGCGCCGAACCGGACGTTACGATCTCGGCTTCAGGATCAGCGGGTCTGTCGTTAATGAGGAGGGAGCAATGGCCAGCGTAGATCGTCAAGACATCATGCTGTTGATCGCCGACGGCGCGGACGGTCCGTATCCGCTGGATCCAATCCGCCTGATGAAGGGTTGCTTCATCGTCGATCAGATCGGCCCCGACGATTGGAAGGACTTATTCGCCTTTGAGCGACCCATGCTCCTAGCCGAGGTCAACGGCACGCCTGGATTCGTGACCCAGGACCGCGACGGCGTGTTGAGCGTGATCTCGCTCACCGCCGGGTGCTGGTCCGCGGCAAACCCGCCGCCCGCGCGCAATGGCGGTTTGAGTGCGCGATCCACAACCGGAGAATTCCGCGGCCGCTCCAATAGTGTTGCGCACACTCGCGCTTCGACGGCCTGCCGGAGGCCGAGGCCAAGCAGCTCGTGATCGGGGGCTTCCTGGCGGCACTGGTCGAGCGCTTCGAGCCCGGGCAGGTGCGCGAGCTGCTGGCCGGCGCGCTCGAGCGCCGCCTCGGGCTGATCCTGGGCTGAGCCTCAGCCTGTTGCGCTGAGGGCTTGCAACGCGGCGGCGCGCGCGTTAGGCTCGCACCCCAAATAAGGCGAGGCGACTGTCGAGGAGGAGAGATGTCGTCACGAATAGTTCTTCGGGTCGGGCTGGGGCTGGTCCTCAGCGCCCTGCTGTACCTCGGCACGGCGGCCACCGCCGTGGCCGGTCCACTGAAGCCGTCGAGCTTCGGTGAGCTTGACTGCAACGGGCAGAGTACGGTGCAGACCTCAGTCAACCGGCGGCTGAACTGCACCGACGTCCGCGGCTTCAGCACCTGGACGCCCAACACCTGGAACGGGCGCTTCTATGACAACGGCCTCTACATCGGCCATGACGAGCCGGACATGACGTTCCTCTCAACGACTCCAGGCTCAGGAAACAACGTGACCTGGACCGAGACGCTGCCGCGCGACCCGAGCGCGGCGCCGACTGTCAAGACCCCGGGCTCCGACGTGTCGCACTGGTTTGAGCTGACCGTGGCGCCGTGGTTCTCGATGGCGATGTGCGACCCCAACTCCTACCCGGAGGCGGCGTGCACACCGCTCAGCGACAGCAACGCCTCGACCTGTGCCCCGTTCCAGACAACGGGCTGCTACGCGGGCGGCGGCTCGGCGTTCATGGAGCTTCAGCTCTACCCGCCGGGGATGCCGCCGTTTGTCGACTCGACCAGCTGCAACGACACGCAGTGGTGCGCGGCGCTGACGATCGACAGCCTCGAGTGCACGAGCGGCTTTACGACCTGCAATCCGGCCTGTATCGAGCCTGTCAACTTCGCCTGGATCCAGACCAACGGGGTGCCGACCGGGCCGGCCTCACCGCAGCTCTCGAACCTGGCCACCTTCACGCCCAACAGCCACACGCTGATGATGAACCCCGGCGATCAGATCACCGTCCACATGTACGACGCCAAAGCCCCCGGAGGTGGGCACGCCTTTGAGGTGGTGATCCAGGATCTGACCACGGGCCAGACGGGCTACATGCAGGCCTCGGCGGCCAACGGTTTTGCCAACACCTCACCCGCCAACTGCTCGGGAACCCCGTTCAACTTCCAGCCTGAGTATGCGACCGCGGCCAAGGCCAACATCGTGCCGTGGGCGGCGCTGCAGACCAACATCTCGACCGAGTTTGAGATCGGCCACTTCACGCCGTGCACGTCGGTGAGCAGCCCGGCCACGCTCACGCTCGGGCTCGGGGTGCATGACACCTACTACAACACCTGCAACGGACCCTACGAAGCGGCCGCTGGCGCCAGCGGCGACGGCCCGACCAGTCTGAGCGGGGAGGTCTCAGACGCGCTCTGCTATCCGGCGGGAGACACGCATGGCCAACTCAGGTCCGCCCCGGACCTGATGTCCGGGTGCATGGACGATTTCGCCCAGAACGGCGACCTGGACTTTGACGGCAGTTCGTACTGGCCGGAGTGGCCGACCGGCTCGCAGCCGACCGCGACGCTGCCTGGGAGCTTCGTGCAGCAGCTGCCAACGACCGCGGGCAAGCAGTACGCGCAGTTCTTCATGCAGACCGACACGGCGCTCAGCGAGTCGACCTGCCAGCCAAACGGCACCGGCTGTGCGCTGCCACCGCCGACCGCTCCGGGCGCGTTCTACCCGTACTGGACGAGGGTGACGAGCGGGCACGGGCGCGGGCAGGCGACCTGCACGATCGAGTTCGGCAACGTCAGCACGGGTGCGGGCGTCAACGACTTCAGCGGCGACGCCCAGTACGGCAGCGACCTGCAGTCCACGCTCGGCTACCCGGAGTTCGAGGGGCCGGTGATGAGCAACGCCTGCGGCTAGGCTGAGCATGCGATCAGGGCTCCAACCGCGGTTGGAGCCCTGATCGGCGCCCAGGTCGTGCTGCTGCGCGGGGTCAACCTCGGCGTTAGCAGCAGAGTAAAGATGGCGGCGCTTCGTGGCATGCTCTAGCGGCAGCGATGGCCGGGTCCACTCACCCCTACACAGTCCTCGACGTCTTCACCGACACGCCCCTGACCGGCAACCCGCTGGCTGTGTTCACGGCGGGCGAACTGATCCCGAGCCGGCTGATGCAGGCGGTCGCACGCGAGCTTCACCTCTCCGAGACCGTGTTCCTGCTGCCCGGAGATGGTGAGGCGGACGCGACCGTGCGGATCTTCACGCCCCAGTCCGAGCTGCCGTTCGCCGGGCATCCGGTGCTCGGCGCCGCCTTCGTGGTGGGGGCCGAGCACGAGCTGGAGCGCGTGCGGCTGCGCACCGGGGCGGGGATCGTGCCGGTCACGCTCATGCGCGAGCACGGGGCGATCGTCTTTGGCGAGATGGAACAGCCGCTGCCGAGCGTGTGCGCGTTTGACCGTGCCGGCGAGCTGCTGAGCGCGCTCGGTGTGGACGGCTCACTGCTGCCGGTCGAGGCCTACACCAATGGGCCGACCCACGTCATGGTCGGCGTCGCCGATGTGTCCGGGCTGGGCGTACTCGAGCCCGACCTGGCCGCGATCGCGAAGCTCGGGCCGCTCGGCATCGACTGCTTCGCTGCGTGTGATCCGGGCGTGGGCTCGCCGGCGCCGGGCGCGGGCTCGCCGGCGGACGTGCCCGCGCGTGTGCGCTGCCGTGTCTTCTGTCCCGGCCTGGGTGTGCCGGAGGACCCGGCCACGGGCTCGGCGGCCGGTCCGCTGGCGCTGCACCTAGCCCGTCACGGGCGGTACTCACCTGGCGGGGCGCTCGAGATAATTCAGGGCGCAGAGATCGGCCGCCCTTCGCGGCTGGTCGCACGTGTTGAGGGGCCGCCCGACTCGCCGGCGCGGATCACGGTCGGTGGCAGCGCGGTGGTGGTGGCTGAGGGCTGGCTCCGCGCGGGTTGACGGGCGCGACGGCTCAGCGCCAACCAGCGCAGCCGGCCAGTGCAGCTTGCTCGCCTAAGCTGCCTCGCGGCCCGGGACCGCCAGCCAGGTACCTGGTCGGCTAGGCTGTGGCGATGAAACTCGCCACCTTCAGGACTGCCAGCTTCGACCAGCCACTCGGCGGCGTCGTCGAGGGTGAGCACGTGCGCGTGTTCGCCGAGGGCGCTGACGCCGTCCGGGATGTGCTCGCCGGGACGCGCGGGACTGACGCGAACCTCGGGCGCTTTGCGCTCGCCGAGGTCACGCTGCTCGCTCCGGTCCCCCATCCCGGAACCATCTTCGCGATTGGCCTCAACTACGCCGACCACATCGCCGAGATGGGTCACGAGCCGCCGCAGTGGCCGACGGTGTTCGTCAAGGTGACGAGCTCGGTGGCGCCGCCCGGCGGGCCGATCGTCAAGCCCGAGGTGGTGCAGCGCCTCGACTACGAGGGCGAGCTGATGGTCGTGATTGGCGCCGGCGGCCAGGTCGCCGGCTACTGCGTCGCAGATGACGTCACCGGCCGCGACCTGCAGAAGCGCGAGCCCCAGTGGGTACGCGGGAAGGGTGCAGATACGTTCTGCCCGTTCGGTCCCTGGCTGACCACGGCCGATGAGGTGCCTGAGCCGGGCAAGCTGGAGCTGCGGACCTGGGTCAACGGTGAGCTGCGGCAGCACTCGAACACCTCAAACCTCGTATTCGGGATCGGCGCGCTGACCGCCTTCATCAGCGAGACCTGCACGCTTCGCCCCGGCGATCTGATCCTCACCGGCACGCCCGGTGGTGTCGGTCAGGGCATGGACCCGCCGCGCTACCTGCAGTCCGGAGACACGATCAGGATCGAGATCGACTCCCTGGGCGCGATCGAGCACCAGGTCGCCTGAGTCCGACGCGCTTCTGGCGTGGGCTGCGGCGTAACGCCGGCCCAGCGCCAGGAGCCCGTCTCACTCCTCGTCTTCGTCTTCGTCCTCGTCAAATTCGAGGTCGTCAAATGCCTCGGGGTCGTCGAACTCCGACTCCTCGTCCAGGCCACCGTCGTCGTAGCCGGAGTCGTCGTCGTCGTCGAACCCTTGCTCGTGGAGGTTGCTCATGACGCGCAGGGTAGTAGATCTCGACGGGATCAGTGTTTCTCTATGACTCTGTCGATGAGGCCATACTCGGCGGCCTCGTGAGCCTTGAAGAAGCGGTCGCGCTCCATGTCGGCGTGAACCTTCTCCACCGTCTGGCCGGTGTGATGCGCGTAGATCTCGTCGATCCGCCGCCGGATGTTGAGCACCTCGCGGGCATGGATCTCAATGTCGGTGGACTGCCCCTCGAAGCCGGAGGACGGCTGGTGGATGAGGATGCGGCTGTTGGGCAGTGAGAAGCGCTTGCCCTTCGCGCCGGCCATCAGCAGCAGCGAGCCCATCGACATCGCGATCCCGACGCAGATCGTCTGCACCTGCGGCTTGATGAACTGCATTGTGTCGTAGATCGCGAGCCCGGCGTAGATCGACCCGCCGGGGCAGTTGATGTAGATGGAGATGTCCTTGTCGGGGTCTGAGGACTCCAGATGCAGCAGCTGGGCGACGACCAGGTTGGCGACGATGTCGTCAATCGGCACCCCAAGGAAGATGATCCGCTCGTTCAGCAGCCGGCTGTAGATGTCGAATTCGCGCTCGCCCCGGGCGGTGCGCTCGATGACCATGGGGACTAGAGGCATACCGTCAAGCTACCGCATTGCGTGGCGACAGCGCCATTTCGCCGGGAGCCATGCGGCGGCGTTGCTCCGCGGGCGTCAGGCTGTCGCGTCGAGCCAGGCTCGCCGGCTCGTGTGCTGGGACGCGCTCACGCCCGTGTCGAGCTCGCGCCTGATCTCGCCGAGGGTGCCGAACCGCTCGGCGACCACGTTGTGCTGATGGATCGTCTCCAGGTTTTCCTGGCGGGCTGAGACGAACACCTCGTCAGGGAGATCGGGCAGCCGCTCGACGACGCCACGGATCATCTCGCGCACGCAGTCCTCGACGAAGCGTGGGCGACGGTGCGCCTTCTCGACGACGTGGGCCTCGTCGGAGCGCTTCATCAGCTCGTAGATCTCCGACGACATCGATTGCTCGACGATATCGAGCAACAGGGTTGCGTCGAGCTCGATCGCAGATCCTTCCGGCAGGCCGATGTGCAGGGTGCCGAGCCCGCGCTGGTTGTGCGTGGCGACCGGTACGGCGGCGAGGATGCGGTCGATCTCGTCGCCGTCGTAGCCCTCCTCGTCGAGCCGGGCGCGGGCGCCGGCCGCCACCAGCTCCTGGGCGCAGGGGCAGGCTGTCATGCCCTGGGCGGCCACCCCGATCAGGCGCCGTGTACCGGACGCCGAGCTGACCGCGCAACCGTGCAGCGTGTAGAGCTCCTGCGTCTCGATCCCCGATACGGGGGCTGGCTTGTGCTCGGGGAAACGCGCCTCCACCGTGACCTCCGCGCGGCGCGCGTGCTGCCTGGTACGCACCAGCTCGGCTATGTGCTCGGCGAGCGTCTCGGCGCGGAACGGTGATTCGCCGAGCACGACCTCGCCGATCGCCTCGTTGACGACCTCCTCGAAGCGCGACATGTGCGCGCCCTTCTGGTCGGTGCCGAGTTCGACAACGCACTCAAAGCGCGCCCAGAAGAGGTGATCGCTGCCGGCCATGTGGAGCCGGATCACCTTCTCGACGCCGGTCACGCCGACCTGCGTGAGGCTCAGGCGCAGCGACGGCAGCTGTGCCTGGACGTCGACCGCGGTGGCTTGGGAATTCGAGCACCTCATTACATCCAAGCTTAGAGCGTCGGCTGCGCAGTCAAACCAGGCGAGTCAGCGTCGTGCTGTTTGATACGAGCGCCGCGAATCTGTGGTATCACTCGTCGGTCCCTCGAGGGAGGACACAACGGTGGGGGGCCCCTGTCCGACAGGGGCCCGTGATTGCTGGTCCCTGGTCCGGAAGGAGTCGGAGGTTGAGCGACAACGCAACCGCATTGCTCAGTGATGAGGCACCGATCACTGAGATCGAGGAGGTGCGGGAGCTCATTGCGGAGGGGCAAGAGCGTGGGTTTGTGAGCTTTGAGCAGGTGGTTGCGTGTCTCGAGGAGTTCGAGGCGAGCAAGGAACAGGTCCGGGAGCTGCACAGCTACCTCGACGAGCAGGGCATCGAGGTCGTCGAGTCCGACGGCCGGCTTGCGCGCTCCGAAACCGACAGCGTGGAGGCGAGCGCGGCTGCGGCTGCCGACCCCGATGCCGACCCTGATAGCGAAGCTGAGCGCAGCCGTGCCAAGCGTGGCGAGCTTGACCTCACGGTCGAGCCGAGCCTTGATTCGCTGCGCCTCTACCTGCGCGCGATCGGGCGCGTGAGCCTGCTCACCGCGCAGCAGGAGGTGGTGCTCGCGCGCCGGATCGAGCGCGGCGACATGGACGCCAAGCAGCAGATGATCGAAGCAAATCTCCGGCTCGTGGTTTCGATCGCCAAGTGCTACCTGGGCCGGGGGCTGACCTTCCTGGACCTGATCCAGGAAGGGTCGATGGGCTTGATCCGTGCTGTGGAGAAGTTCGACTACCGGCGGGGCTACAAGTTCTCGACCTACGCCACCTGGTGGATCCGCCAGGCGGTCACGCGGGCGCTGGCGGACAAGGGCCGGACGATCCGGATCCCCGTCCATATGGTCGAGAGGCTCAACAAGGTCGTGCATGCCGAGCGCCAGCTAGTGCAGCAGCTGGGCCGGGAGCCGACGCCCGCCGAGGTCGCAGCCGAGCTCGGCACGACCGTCAGGGAGGTGCGCGAGGTCATGCGCATGGCCCAGCAGCCGGTATCGCTCGACAAGCCCGTCGGTGACGAGGACGACGCCGAGCTCGGTGACTTCGTGGAGGATCAGGCGGCGGAGTCGCCGTTTGAGCTTGCCGCCGAGCGGCTGCGCCGGGAGAGTCTGCGGCGTGTGCTGGCGGCGCTGCCTGAGCGCGAGCGCGAGGTCATAGAGATGCGCTTCGGCCTCGTCGGGGAGCGCCCCTGCACGCTCGAGGAGGTGGGGCGCGCCTTTAACGTCACCCGCGAGCGGATCCGGCAGATCGAGACCCACACGCTCAAGAAGCTCGAGGCCCTGCCGGAGGCACAGCGGCTCCGGGAGGCGGTCTGATGCGGGCTGGCCCGGCGGCGCTGAGCGCTGCGCCCGCGACCGTGACACCAGGGTCGGCGACCGTGATGCCCGGACCCGTGACCCACTACACTCGCGCTTCTTGGCGGGATTCCCGAGCGGTCAAAGGGGACTGACTGTAAATCAGTTGGCACTGCCTTCGGAGGTTCGAATCCTCCTCCCGCCACTGCGGCCGGCAGCCAGCCCGGGGAGGCCGCGCGATGCTCAGCTCAGGTCGATCACGACCTTGCCGACCGCACCGCGCTCGACCGCGTCGTGTGCCGCGGCCGCCTGGGCGAGCGTGAAGCGGTGCAACGGCAGCGTGGTGAGCGCCCCGGCGGCCAGCGCGCGGCGGGTGAGCTCGACCGCGGCGCGCCGCTCGGCCGGCCTGACGGCGTAGAGCAGCATGAAGCGCAGCGTGATATTTGCCGCCATCAGGCGGCGGACCGCGACCTGCGCGACGCTCTGCGCATCGGCGGCGTAGGCGGTGATCAGGGCCCGCGGGGCGGCAACCGCCAGGTCCAGCTCGAGGTTCTGGTCAAGCGCCACCTCGACGAAGCGGTCAATTCCGTGCGCCGCCGCCGCCCTGATCTGCTCGGCGGCGCCGGCCGCGCGGTAGTTGACCACCGTGTCGGCGCCGGCTGTGCGGGCTAGGGCGGCCTTCTCCGGGCCGCTGACCGTCGCCACGATCTGCCCCGCCTGCTCAAAGCGCGCGAGCTCGATCGCGGCGTGGCCGACCGCGCCCGCGCCGCCGGAGACGAGCACCGCCGCGCCCGCCAGCGGCTCGTGAGCTGTGAGGCAGTAGGCTGCGGTCAGGGCCGGCACGCCCAGTGAGGCGCCGAGCTCAAACGACGCGGTGTCCGGAAGCGTGATCGCCTGCTCGCTCGGCAGGACGGTGTACTCCGCCGCCGTGCCGTAGCGGCTGTTGTGCGCTGCCATGAGCAGCCATACGCGCTCGCCGATGCGTGCCTCATCGACGCCGTCGCCAACCGCGTCGATCGTGCCGGCGCCATCCTGGTTGGGGACCTGGAAGCTATCCGCGCTCGCTGGGGTGCGGCCGGTGAGGCCCTTGCGCGTCTTCCAGTCGGTTGGGTTGACGCCCGAGACGGCCACCTTGACGCGCACCATGCCGGGCCCCGGCTCTGGGGTTGGGAGCTCCTGCAGCGTCAGTTCGGTGGAGCCGTTGCCATAAACCGCCGCGAGCATACGGCTGGCAAGGATAGTCGAGCGGGCCCGGCTGTCCGAAACCGGCGCTGCCGTGCGGCTGGACCGGCGCGCTAGGCTTGGCTGATGGGTTTCAGAGCGTCCGGTGCCGATGTGCAGGTGCTGTTCGAGCGCTGGCGCTCACACCAGGACGAGACGGCCCGCGAGGAACTGGTCAGGCGCTACCTGCCGCTTGCGCACCGGCTCGCGCGGAGGTACCGCGGCGCCCGGGAGCCGCTGGATGACCTCGAGCAGATCGCGAGCCTGGGCCTGGTTAAGGCGATTGATCGCTACGACCCCAGCCGGGGGATCGGCTTTCAGCACTTCGCTGTGCCCACAATCCTCGGCGAGCTGAAGCGCTACTTCCGCGACTGTGGCTGGGCTGTGCACATGCCGCGCGGAATCCAGGAGCTGGCGTTGCGTGTCTCGCACGCTGAGCGGCAGCTGGCCACCAGAACCGGCCGTGAGCCCACCTACCAGGAGGTGGCTGAGTTCCTCGAGATCAGCGTGGGCGAGGTGCTCGAGGCCGCGGAGGCAGCCGCGGCTCATCACGCGGTGTCGCTCGACACGCCGCACGACGACGGGGATGGTGAGGCCGGCACGCTCGCGGACCTGCTCGGCGAGGTGGACGCACGCTATTCGCTCGTGAACCTGGCGGCCTCGCTCGCGCCGGTGGCTGGCCGGTTGTCGGAGCGTGACCGGCGGGTGTTGGCGCTGCGCTTCGCGCACGACCGGACCCAGAGCGAGATAGCGCAGGATGTCGGCGTCTCGCAGATGCAGGTCTCGCGCATTCTCAGCCGCGCGCTCGCGGAGCTTGCGGCTGCCGTGGACTGTTGATCGCTGAGCACTGATAGCTGAAAGCGGCCCGCTCAGCCGGCCGATCTGTCGGCGGGCGGTTGCGGGGCTTGAGTTTAGAGTGAGCCCGGTTTGCGGAAGCTTGACATAGGTGGCGTCAGTTAGCCGGACACCTGCCTGGCGCCGGCCCTGCTGACCACCCGCTGCGATACCTTGGACACCGACTTGATTGATCACGGGGCTTGTGTTTGGCTCCAGCTAGAGAACCGGCCGGAGAACGTTGCCGTCGTCCGTGCTGCGCTCAGCGGAGTCGCTGAGGCGGCGGGGCTGGGCTCCGAGGTGACGGCCGATGTGCTGACCGCTGTGAGCGAGGCGTGTAACAACGCTGTCCTGCACGCTTACGACGGGCACCGCGGTCCGATGCGCGTTGTCATCAGCAGCAACGGTGAGTTGGTCGACGTCGTCGTCGCTGACGACGGTTCGGGCATCCGCAGGATCTCCACCAGCGCCGGCCACATGGGTCTCGGGCTGCCGTTGATCAGCGCGCTCGCAGACCATGCCGTCTTTCACAGCCCGCGCCTGGCCGGCACGGAGGTGCGGATGCGCTTTCGCACTCTGCAGGCCGATGGCCAGCCGGTGACCGCGGCCGGGCCTGGCGCGGCTTCCGCTCCCGCGGCCGAACCTGGCTTTCCGGAGGGGGCCTGGCCCGGGTCGCCGCTTGCGAGCACGGGCAGCGCGATTGTGATGCGCGTGGAGCCGGTGGCGGTGGCGCGCCACCTGGTGGGACGGGTGGCGCGGGCAGCGGCTTCCGCGTCGCACTTCACCATCGCCGGCGCAGCTGATCTGTACGCGATCAACGACGCCGTGGCGGGGCTCGCCGAGGCGGCCGCAAACGGACACCTGGAGGTCACGATTGAGACCGCTCCGCACCTGCTCACGCTCCACGCCGGGCCGATCGTGGGTCTTCCTTGCGATCACGGCGTCGCCGGGAGACGGCCGGCTGGTGCCGGACCCCGCGCGGGCTGGGCGGGCTCCGGGCACGGCGCGCTCGACGACCACCGCCTGGCGCTCGCGGGCCTCGTTCACCAGATGAGCGTCGAGCCCTGCGACGGTGGCGAGCTGCTCAGGCTGGAGCTGGTCGACCGCGGCCGCGCCCCCGTGGCGTGACGGTCAAGACGCGCCGGACTGACGGCCCTCGCCGGTGGCCCCGCCGGTCAGGCGCTCGTCGAGGCCGGTCAGGCTGAAGAGCCGGTGAGCCTGCGCGCGCGGGTTCTGTACGCCGAAGGCAACGCCGCTGGCGCTCGCCTGCTGCTGCGCCCGGATCAGCACGCTGAGCCCGCTCGAGTCGATGAACTCGACCCCCGCGAGGTCCACCACGATCGCCGCCGGCGCGCCGGCCAGCAGCTCGCTGAGCCGCTGCTCGAGCAGCGGCGCCTCGGCCAGCGAGAGCTCTCCCGCAACCAGAACCACTCCGTCTTCCCGCTGCTGCACGCTGAGACTAGATGACATTCTCCTATCCCACCCCACGACAGTTTGCCGGCGCGAGTGCCCGGCCGTCAGGCCGGCTGCGCGGCCCGTTACCCACCCCAACCCATGAGCCGTGAGAAAGTATCGCTGTCGCGGCCCCGAGGGTCCGGCTGGTGTGAGATCCGTCCGGCCCCGCTCTAGGATGGGAGCGTGACCTACTCGATCCTCGCCCGCGACCCGCAGACCGGGGAGCTGGGAGTCGCCGTCCAGTCGCACTGGTTCGGCGTCGGCCCGATCGTTCCCTGGGCGCGTCCCGGCGTGGGCGCGGTCGCGACGCAGGCTAACGTCCGTGTCGCTCACGGGCCGGACGCCCTGGAGCTGATGGCCGGCGGCATGACCGCCGCCGATGCCCTGGCGCGCCTGATCGCCGCCGATCCGGGCGCGGCGAGCCGTCAGCTGGCGATAGTCGACGCCCGCGGCGGCGTGGCCGCCCACACCGGCGAGGCCTGCATGGCCTACGCCGGGCACGTCACCGGCGCGCAGGTCTCCTGCCAGGCCAACATCATGGCGAGCCCCGAGGTCTGGCCGCGGATGCTCGAGGCCTTTACTACGGCGGCTGGCCCGCTGGCCAGCCGCCTGCTCGCGGCGCTCGACGCGGCCGAGCAAGCGGGTGGTGACATCCGCGGGCGCCAGTCGGCCGCGCTCCTGGTGGTGCCCGCGACCGGCGAGCCCTGGCAGTTCGACGTCAGGCTGCACGTGGAGGACCACCCCGAGCCGCTCGCCGAGCTGCGCCGGCTGTATGAGCTGCAGCGTGCCTACGAGCTCGCGGGACAGGGCGATGAGCTGACCGGTGAGGGCCGTCACGACGAGGCGGCCGTGCGCTACGAGCAGGCGTTCGCGCTCGCCCCCGACAACCACGAGCTGCTGTTCTGGGCCGGGCTCGGCGCAGTCCAGACCGGTGAGACCGAGCGCGGGCTCGAGCTCGTGCGCCGCGCCATCGCGCTCCAGCCCGGCTGGGCGCAGCTTTTGCCGCGGCTCTCCGGTGACGCCGCGCCGGCGGCAGGGCTCGTCTGCGCCCGCCTGGGTCTGGCCTGATCTCCGGTGAGGGCGATGGAGGCCAAGGCGAGCAATCGCGAGACCCTGCGTTTCTGCGTGGATGTCTCGCGCCCGTATGCGCGGATGCTGATCGGCGGGGCGGTGTGCGTGGTGATCGGCGTGCTGGTCGAGAGCGTCGCCACGCCGCTGGTGTTCGCCGACGCGCTCGAGCGGATCGTGACGCTCCGGCCGCACGCGCGCCTGTGGCCGACCTTCGGCACGCTCGTGATCGTCTACGCAGGGCTGCTTGTGGCCGGCACGGCCTGCTGGCGGCTGGCGGGCTGGCTCGAGTGGGAGGGCTGCACCAAGGCGTTCTCAAACTCGGTCAGGGTCGCCTTCGACCGCCTGCTGGAGCTGAGCTACCGCTGGCACGTAGACCACCCCTCCGGCGAGGTCTCCTCAACGCTCTCGGCCTTCTCCTGGGCGCTGATGCAGTCGATCGACGAGCTCACCTGGGGGATGCTGCGGATCGTCGTGGGCGTGTTGGCGGGAATCATCGTGCTGCTGATCGTCGCCTGGCCGGTGGGCGTCACCGTTGCCCTGTTCACAGCCCTGTTCGTGTGGCTGGTCGTGATCCGCTCAAAGCCCGTGACCGAGGCCTCGGCGCGCTTCTCCGCAGCCCACACCGAGGCCGAGGGTGTCGCCTTTGACGTGATCCGCAACATCTCCACCGTCAAGGCGCAGAGCGGCGAGGGGCTCGAGCGCGCGACGCTCGCCGCCAAGCTCGGCCGCTCAGTCGCCGCCGACCTCAGTGCCCGGCGCGTGTTCACGGTCACACGCACCTGGATGTCGTCTGTGATCAACACGATGAGCTGGGGGGCGCTCTTCATCGGCGTGGTGCTGGCGCTGCACCACGACGTCTCGGCCGCAATCGTCTATCTGATCCTGTTCTACACCTCGCAGATCGCCGACGCGGTGATCCAGAGCTTCCAGACGGTGCGCTCGCTCTCGCGCGCGCTCGGACGCGGCGCGAAGCTGGTGGCGCTGGTGAACGCGCCGCCGGAGGTGGTCGACGCACCCGGGGCGGGCGCGCTCGCGGTCTCACGTGGCGAGGTCACCTTCCGTGCGGTCGACTTCTCCTACACGCCGCAGCAGCCGCTGATCGAGAACCTGAACCTGGTGATCGCCCCCGGCGAACGCGTCGGCGTGGTCGGGCCCTCGGGCGGCGGCAAGTCGACGCTCACCCGGCTGGTGCTGCGCTTCATGGACGTGACCGGCGGTGAGATCCTGATCGACGGCCAGGCGATCGGCGCGGTCACGCAGCGCTCGCTGCGCAACCAGGTCTCCTACGTGCCCCAGGACCCGCAGATGCTGCACCGGACGATCGCCGAGAACATCTGGCTCGGGCAGGAAGGGCCGCCGGACATGGAGCGGATCGCCGAGGTCAGCCGCGCCGCCCACGTCGAGGAGTTCGTCGCCGAGCTGCCCGACGGCTATGAGACGATCGTCGGCGAGCGCGGCCTGAAGCTCTCAGGCGGCCAGCGCCAGCGGGTGGCGATCGCGCAGGCGATGCTCAAGCACGCCCCGATCCTGATCCTCGACGAGGCCACGAGCGCGCTTGACTCCGCCTCCGAGCAGCTCGTGCAGGAGGCGCTCTGGCGGCTGATGACCGACTGCACGTCGCTGGTCGTGGCGCACCGGCTCTCGACGATCGCGCGCCTTGACCGGATCGTGGTGGTCGAGAACGGGGCGATCACCGACTCGGGCACCCACCGCGAGCTGCTCGCGCACGGCGGCACCTACGCGCGGCTGTGGCAGCACCAATCGGGCGGCTTCCTGGAGGCTGAGTAGCGGGGCGCTTTGGCCGGGGTGCCGAAGCAGCGGCGAGGCACCCCGGGGAGGCGTTCAGAGCGCGCCGATGCGGCTCGGCGGCCAGTAGGTGAAGAAGGCGGTGCCGATGATCGAGGACTGCGGCACCGGTCCCCAGTAGCGGCTGTCATCGGAGACGCCGCGGTTGTCGCCCATCATGTAGTAGTAGCCCTTGGGGACTGTGATCTGCACCGGGAAGTTGCAGTAGCTCGGCCCGGTGTCGCAGGGCTGGACGTAGGAGCCGCGCTCCTCGATCCCGTTGCGGTAGACCTTGCCGCCGATGATCTCCAGGTGGTCGCCAGGGAGGCCGACGACCCGCTTGACGTAGGTCTGTGAGGACGCTCCCCCGGACGGCTGGTCGCACGCCTGCGGGTGCCCGAACCCCTGGTGGGGGTTGCCGCACACGCCGTCGGCGCCCACCAGCGCCCCCTGCGGCGGATGGAAGACCACCACCGAGCCCAGCGCGGGGTGCGTCGCGAGCCGGTCGACCAGGATCCGCTGGCCGATCATCAGGGTTGGAATCATCGAGCCGCTAGGGATCTTGTACGGCTTGACCAGGAAGGCCTGCACCAGCAGCGCGATCGACGCCGCGACCACGACGGTGACCACGAGCTCGATCGCGGCGTGGAGCCTGTTGACCGGCTTGCGCGCGGGTGTGGGCGTCTGCGAGCCGCCAGCAGCTGCGGCGTTCTGCTGATCGAGCGTGGCGCCGGCGGCCGGGTCGAGCGTCGCGCCGGCGGCGGAGTCGAGCGTCGCGCCGGCGGCGGAGTCGAGCGTCGCGCCGGTGTCGGCGCGGCCGTGAAAGTCCGGCTCCGGTTGCGAGGAGAGATCTGGGTTCATCGCTGTTGGGCTCCCGCGATGTCTCAAGCGCCGGCCGCCGGCAGGTGTGGACACCGCTGGTCGCCGGCGCTTCTCAGACGGGAGCAGTTCCCAGCGTACTCGGGCGGCGGGATTCCTGCGCAAGCTGCTGCGTGAGCTGGCGGGCGGCCGTGCAGCACAAGGTTCTGACGCCGCGGCTGGGGACGAGCACGCAAAAGCGGCCCGGGGGCGATGACTGTGCCTGCTCTCGCGCGTAGCCTGCGCACGGAAAAAGCTTTGTCGCTCGCCGTCGGGAGCCGCCTCGCTTGGCTTTCGCGGGCTGCGCTCCCTCCCGAACCGCTGAGTGAGAACTTACGGGCGTCCGGGCGCGAATGCAAGTGGCGGCTTGGGCAGTTCCCGCAATTTGAGGAGAAATGCGCGTCTGAGAATCGGCGCGCCCCGAGGCTCACAGCTCCGCCTCGGGCCGGCGCCGCGGCGACCCTGCCCTGGTCACACGGCCTGCGTCGCTAGCCGCGCGGAAGCGTGGAGTCACCCGACGAGCGTGTCAGCAAAGACGAGCGTGTCGGTCGGTCCGGTGCCTGCGAACGTCCAGTTGTTGGCGTAGCTGCTCTTGCCGTTGCTGGCAGAGCCGACCGAGATGTTCAACGCCTCGATAAAGCCCGTGCCGTTGTTGCCGCCCACTTCAACAGTGCCGTTGGGCGCGAAGACGTATGCGTTGTTGAGAGTGACATTGTTGGAGCCCTTTGCCCCGTTGCTGGGATCCAGATTGAGCGTTCCCGTGCCCGTCATGTAGATGCCGAGCTGGTCAGCTGGCGGAGTGACCGTGAAACTATTGCTCTGGATGACGACGGAACCAGCGTAGAGCGACCCGTCGAGGGAAACGTTGTTGGCGGTGGCGGCCACCGTGATGGTGCCACCCGGTGCGCACAGCACGACGGGGCTGGTTGACGAGCCGACCGAGCCGTTGATCGTGATGTCGTAGGCATTCTCGGTGCTGTTGTACGAGGTCGTGATCGCGCCCGAGAGGCTACTGGGAACCGATGACGAAGCTATGTAGCTGCAGTTGCCGGATGGGCTTTGGCTGGGGTCGAAGTAGCAGGAGGTACCGTTTTGCAGGGTGCAGCTTGAGCTGTTGTACGGCACTGGGTAGTTGAGGTTGCTTGAGCCTCCGATCGCGGGAGCGGTGCCCGAGCCTGCGCTGTTACCGGCCGTGAGGGTGTTTGAACAGCCACCCGAAGACCCGTAGCTCATCGTGCCCGGCGGCGCGGTGGTGTTGTTCCCGTACTGCCCGGTCATATTGCCGTTCGAATGCACTCCACCGCTGAGGTTCGTGTTGCCGTTAACGTAGATGCCGATACTGCCGTTGCCTTGGCTGGAGTCGCTTAAGCAGGTGCCGTAAGCGAACAGGGCGTAGGGCGCATGGCCAGTTGTCCAACTGGCAACCGCGGTGGCTGAGATGTTCGGCGGGCCGAAGCCGAGCGCGTGCGCGAAGAAGATCGAGCCCTTGGCCGGTACGGTGACCGTGACCGTAGCTGCGGTGGTGTTCACGTTCACGGTCGCGTTGCTGCCGTCGAACCCGTTTCTGGACACGTACTGCTGGGCGTAGGACGTAGCCGTAGCCGTCGTTCCCGTACCTTCGCTGACCGCCATGTAGTTGGCGGCCGCGAGTGCGGCGGCGTCGGCGGCAACCTGGGCGTGGTGGCGGGTGACGAACCAGCCGGAGACGTCGATCGCGAGCGCGGATACGCCCAGGATGACCACGAGCGCGAACACGAGCACGACGAGCGACTGCCCGCTCTCGTGGCGGATCGTGGCCGTTATGCGCTTGCGTACCAAGATCGTTTCCCCCGGCAGCAGCCCGGGCGGGCGTAGGCTGCCCACATAAGCTTATCGGCAGTTGGTGCGGCTGGGCAACAGAGACTCTCGTCCATGCAACAATCCGTGCTGATGGAGAACCCGGTCGAGCGCGCCGACTTCGTTTCTGTCCCAGTGCGGGACATGGAGCGCGCCAAGTCCTTCTACCGCGACATCCTGGGAATGCACAGCCCCGACTGGGGCGCCGGCTTTCCGGAGATCGAGGCCGGTAACGTCTCCTTGTATCTCGTTGACCCTGCGGCCATGGGGCTCGAGTTTGCGCCGCACGTCGCCCACATTGCGCTGCGCGTGGCCGACGTAGCCGCGGCGCGGCGCGAGCTCGAAGACTGCGGCGTCAGCTTCACCGGCGAGCACGACAGCGGTGTCTGCAAGATGGCCTTCTTCACCGACAGCGAGGGCAACTCGCTGATGCTCCACCGCCGTTACGCGCCTTGAGGTCGCGCCGCGGGGCCGGTCTGCGCGTGCCCCACGCCGGTGCGCAAGCTCGGTTGCACCGGTAGGGCGGGGCGGCGATGTGACCGAAACCTTTAGGTGTCCATGATGTTCTCCTTGGTGTCGTGATCAGGAGCCGTTCCCGCCAGCCTCAGGTCGCACACACGGCGCTGATCTCTGCGCTCGCCGTGCTCATCGGCCTGCTCGCAGCGCCGGGGCCAGCTCTCGCGCGAGCGCGAGCGTTCAAGGCGCTGCCGGGCACCAAGGCCGTCAGCTACCGTGGCCTGCGGCTGCGGGTTCCCCGGAGCTGGCCGGTCCTGCGCCTGGGGGTGGCCTCGCACGTCTGCGTGCGCTTCAACCGCCACGCTGTCTATCTCGGCACGCCGGGTACGAGCCAGCGCTGCGCGGCGTCGCCGGTTGGCCGGACCGAGGCGATCCTTGTCTCGCCGGCCAGCTACCGTGGCGGGCTGCTCGCGCCGGTCAGCGAGCTGCAGGCACGCGCAGGGGGCGGCAGCGGGTCGATGCTGCGCCTGGACGAGCACCGGCAGGGTGTGGTGATCACGGCGACCTGGGGCCGGCATCCGGGCGTGATCGCCCGGGCGCTGCATCTGCGTTCGCTGCGGGCGGCGGCGCTTGCGACCGCGCGGCAGCCTCCCCGGCCGGTGTCGCTGCCGCCGGCCGGGCATCTGCCGCCGGCCGGGCGCCTGCCGCGGACGACATCGGCGGCAACCCCGGCGCTCCCCGGCGAGCCCTACACCGGGCTCGGCTTTGACGTCTGCACGACCCCGCCCGCGAGCAGCATGGCCGCCTGGGGGCAGAGCTCTCCCTACGGTGCGATCGGCATCTACATCGGCGGGGTCAACGCGGCCTGCATCGGCGGCAACCTGACGCCCTCCTGGGTCAGCGCCGAGTCGGCTGCGGGCTGGCACATGATCCCGATCTATGTCGGCCTGCAGGCGCCGGGCAACAGCTGCGGCTGCGCGGCGATGTCGACCACACTCACCAGCGGCGCCTACATGACGGCCGCGAGCCAGGGCACGGCTGCGGCCCAGGACGCGGTCACGCAGGCGCAAGCGCTCGGCATCGGCTCGGGCAACCCGATCTACTACGACATGGAGAACTACACGCGCTCGGCGACGACGTCAGGCGCGGTGCTCGCGTTTCTGCAGGCGTGGACCGAGCAGCTGCACCTGAGCGGCTACTACTCCGGGGTCTACAGCAGCGGCAGCTCCGGCATCACCGATCTGGTCGACAACTGGGGCACCAGCTACGTGGAGCCCGACGAGCTCTGGACTGGATCATGGGACAGCACTCCCCCGCCGACCCCCCCGACCAGCACCGCCAACGCGTATGTGCCGAGCACCGAATGGCCCGGGCAGCATCAGCTGCTTCAGTACTACAGCGACGCCGAGCAGAACGCCCCGGAAACGTACGGCGGCGTCACGATCAGCATCGACCGCGACTTCGTCAACGCGGCGACGGCCGCCTTCGGCAGCGGCCAGTTCGTGCTGCAGGTGCTCACAACGCCATCGCTCGCCGTCACGCCGCGCTATGACGGCTCGGTAGATCTGAGCGCCAGCTGGCCAGGGGAGCCGGGGATCACCGAGTACGCCCTGCTCGCCGGTTCCTCGCCCACCACGCTTGGCAACGTCGAGACCGTCCCGGCCACCGCGACGACCACCAAAGTCAAGCTGATCGCCTCCTACGCCTACTACGCGGTTCAGGGCTTGAACTCGTTGGGACAGGTGGTTGGCACCTCGGCCGCGGTTCAGACGCCGCCGAGCGTCGCGATCTTCGGGCACAGCGCCTACGTCGGCGCGCACGGCCCCGTGGGCATCCCGGTCGCCTGCCTGAATGCTCCCTCGCCGTGTCAGGTTCAGGCGGCGATCTTCGACGGCCACCGGCGCTTGGCCCACACGGGCCTGGTTTCCGTCGCCAGTCAAGGTGGACAGCTGCTCGTACCGCTCAGCACGCATACCCGTGAGATGGTCACATACGCGGTTGACCACAAGCTGCCCGTGACGGTTGAGGTCAAGAGCAGCTCTGGTGCGGACGCCACGCGACCACTGAACCTCATCCCTTACTCGGTCTCGGGCAAGGCTCCCACCAAGCACACCTGGCCGAGCCTGGCGCTGCAGGTCATCGGTCAGACCAGCTACGTGGGCAATGCCTGGGCCGGCGGGATCCTTGCGGTCTGCAAGTCGCCGACCCCGTGTGTCTCAACCGCGCATGTGACGCTGAAGGGTGAGTCGCTGGCGCCGCCGCGCACGGTGACCATCGGCGCGGGCGAGGTCGGCTATCTGACCTACCGGCTGAACAAGCGCGGCCATGAGCTGCTGCTCGCCGCGCCCGGAAACCAGCTCGGGGCGCGCGTGACCGTCACGACCGGCCCCAAGCGGACCGAGGCGCTGCTGTCGCTGGTCAGCTTCAGGTGAGCAGCCGCCAGGATTGACCGTTGCGCAGCGCAGTTGCCGCGCGCGGCCGGCGCTCAGCTCAGCTCAGCGGCAGCGGTGAAGCCGGCTTGAGCTGCTCGAGCCTCAGCAGGGTCGTCACGCGTCCGGCGCCGCCGCGCGCGGAGAGGCGCAGGATCACCCGTTGCAGCTCGGCCACCTCGCGCGCGACGACCACGAGTATCGCGTCGATCTCGCCAGTCACCCAGTCGGCGGAGATCACCTCGTCGGCCTCCCGCACCGCGGCTGTGAAGCGCCGGTGGCTCGAGTCGTCGTGGCGCTGCAGGGTTACCAGCAGATGCACGTACAGCGGGAATCCGGCCGCAGCGGCGTCGAGCTGTGCCACCACGGCGCGGATGACGCCGGTCGCCTTGAGCCTGCGGATCCGGTGCATGGTCGCGGTGGGCGAGAGCGCCACCAGGCGCGCCAGCTCCACGTTCGGGCGGTCGGCGTCGAGCTGGAGCTCTCTAAGCAGTCGTAGATCAATTAAATCCAGTGAAATAGCAGGCATACGAGATATTCAATCACTATATGAGCTAGACGACAAATATATGGGTCATGTAGCCGACTTTCACGGTAGATCCGCGCGATCATGGCTAGTCATGAAGCACCGCACCGCCATCCTTGCGCTGATCGCCGCCGGCTCCCTATGGGGGCTCACGGTCGCGCTGTCAAAGTTGTCGCTGCGCTGGCTGGACCCGAGCTGGCTGACCGCGATGCGGTTCCTGATCGCGGCGCCCGTGCTGGCCGCCATTGGCCGCCGCGGCCTGCACCAGGCTCTGACCCCGCGCATCTTCGTGTCCGGGGCCGTGGGCTACGGCGCTGTGATGCTGCTCCAGAACGCCGGCATCGACCGGACCAGTGTGAGCCACGGTGCGATCATCGTGGGCGCGCTCCCAGTCGTTGTCGCGCTCGTGACGATGGCGCTGGGCAACGGCACCGCCCGGCTGCCGGCCTGGTTCGGCTACGCCGTGGCGCTGCTCGGTGTCGTGCTCGTGGCCGGTGGCGGCGGCGGGGGTGCCACCGTTTCGGGTGACATGCTCGTGTTCGCCTCGGTCGTGCTCTCCGGGGCGTTCATCGCGGTTCAGCCAGGCATGCTGCGCGGCCGCGATGCAGCGGCCGTGACCGCAGTTCAGTTCCTCGCCGGCGCTTCGGTGTCGCTACCGCTGGCGCTCGGCAGCGGGTTGCCGCACGCCCCCGGCACGCCTGGACTGGTGTTTGCCTTCGTCGCGCTCGCCCTGATCGGCACGATCTTGCCGTTCTGGCTGTTTGCCTACGGCCAGGCCCGTGTCGCTCCAGAGCTGGCCGGGGCGTTTGTGAACCTCGAGCCGCTGGTAGGCGCCGTCGTCGGCTGGGTGGCGTTTGCCGACCCCGTGGGCCCGTGGCAGATCGCGGGTGCGCTTGCCGTGGTGGCTGGCATCCTCATCAGCCTGCTGGCGCAGGATGTCCGCGCCTGGCTGCCGCATGCGCAGCGGCTCATAGACGTCGCGCTCGTGGGCGTCCGCCGCTCGTGACTGTGCGCTGGTAGATTCGTAGGCCCGTGGTGGGCGTAGCTCAGCTGGTAGAGCTCCTGGTTGTGGTCCAGGCGGTCGTGGGTTCGAATCCCATCGCTCACCTTCTTAGAAAGCCCAGCATTTGCGGGGCTTTTCCGTTTAGGCCGGGTCGCCAGGCTAACTGCACCCTGCTCCGTTGTACCGCTTCGTTGTACCACTTGGGCTCGACTCCTTCCGATGCCGGAGGGGGCCTGTCCTGGGGTGAGCGGGTCACGATCCGGGTCGCGTTAGTCTCCAGCCGATGATGGCGGGGTGGTTGCCTGGTTCGGCGGAGCGGGTGCAGCGGGCGCGCGCGGGACTGCCGCTCGTGCTCGACGGCTGGCTTGAGCTCGAGCAGCAGGCGGTCGCGATCCTGGCACCGCTGCTTGCCCAGGCCACCTGTCTGCGCTGGAGTGATGATGGCGCGTAAGGCGGGCTCTGAGCCTGACGTCGACATCAGGCGGATCCTGGAAGATCTCCCGGCCAAGGATCTTCGCGAGGTGCTTGCGTGGGCTGCCGACTGGCATGAGGATGTCGAGCGCCGTGTCCGCCTGCTGGCCGCAAGGTCGAGCGGTGACCTGAGGGCGCTGCGGGCCGAGGTCGATCGAGCGCTTCGGACCCGCCGGTTTCTCGGCTACCGCGAGTCTGTCGAGTGGGCGCACGCCGCACGGCCTGTCCTGACCGAGCTCGAGGTTGCGGTCGTCAGCGGCCCGTCCCGAGAGCTCGTGCAGTTGCTGGAGCGGGCGGTGTCGCATGTCGTGAAGGTGATCCAGACCCGAGCTGATGACTCCTCCGGGCTGATCGGAGATCTCGCCCGCGATCTCCTGGACCTTCACGCCCGCGCGTGCGATACGGGCGTTGCGGAGCCGGTCGAACTCGCGCGCTGGATGATCAGGTTCCGCTTCGCCGAGCAGGACTTCTTCGAGCCTGACCCGGTCCGCTATCGGAACGCTCTTGGCGACGTCGGACTGGCCGAGTACCGCTCGCTGCTGGAGGCACAGGGCGACCGCGACACGTTCGCCAGCCGGTATGCCCGCGAGCGGCTTGCGGTGCTCGACGGCGACAGCGACGCGATCGTCGCTCTGCTGGGCGGCGACCTATCCGGCCCGTACCAGTTCATCAAGGTGGCCGAGGCGATGGCCGAGCTCGGCCGTGACGAAGAGGTGATCGAGTGGGCGCGGCGGGGGATCGCGCAGACCAGTGGCTGGCAGACCGATCAGCTCTACGATCTCGCCTGCGACGCTTACCTACGCCAGGATCAGCCAGTCGAGGTGCTCGCGATGCGCCGGGCGCGGCATGAGCGGACTCCGACCAGTTCGAGCTATCGCCAACTGCGCCGTGCGGCCGAGGCCGTCGATGCATGGTCGCTCGAGCGCGACGGGGCACGCTGGGCTCTGCGCGAACACAATCCCGCGGGTCTGATCGAAGCGCTGCTCGATGACGGCGACGATGAGCTCGCCTGGCAGACGGCCAGTGCAACCGATGGTCTCAAATTAGGCGATCACGCCTGGCTCAAGCTCGCCGAAGCGCGACAAAAGACCCATCCCGCCGACGCGCTCCCGATCTACTGGCGGACGATCGGAACCGTTCTCGAGACGGCCGACCGTCGCGCCTACGCCAGCGCCGTGCGTCTCCTCAAACGGGCTCGCGACGCAGCCGGCGAGGCCGGCCAGGCCGCCGAGTTCGACGCACGCGTGCTCGCGCTACGCGAGCAGCACCGACGGCGGCCAGCCCTGATCTCCATGCTCGACAAGGCGAAGCTCAATCCGGCCTGAGCCACCGGCGCAAAGCCGCCCGGTCAGCTCTGGCGCGGCGGACACACCTCAGGCGGGATGCTTGCGTACTCGGTGTCAGCACCGCGGTAGAGGCGGACCTGGTAGGCGTCCGTCCAGCGCTGTCCGACCCGCCTGGCCAGCGCGACGGGGAGCTGATCCTCGCTCGACATCCATGAGTACGCAGGCAGTGCCACCTCGCCGTCGAACCGATCGAATCCCAATTCTGAGGCCCAGAACCCGATCCTCTCGTCGGATAGCTCGGGGCAGCTCACTGACGTCGGCTCATCATCGGTTGCAGGCTCGAGGCGGATCGTTGATTCATCTGGCAGCAACGCCTCCCAGAACACGTCCGTGAGCGTGGCCGTCACGTGTGTGCGCCCGCCACCACGGAGCTCGCGGATCCGTTCAGCTAGGGGAGCGCACCTCGGGTCCTCTTCGGCCAGCAGCTCCCAGTTCGACTGCAGCTCGGCTGTGAGCGGAAGCTCGAACGTCTCGCCGGCGCGCGGCACCACGAACCATCCGTGGTCGTCAGCACAGTAGTCGTAGGCGGCCTCCTCTCCCGGGCCGCGCATGTTTGCCCGCAGCATCGTGATGACGTCACTCAGCTGCAGCGGATTGGGATCGGCCAACCGGCGAGCCGACTCTCCAACGTCAGTGTGCTGCCTCCCATTGGACCGGCTCGCCGACTTGCGGCCGCGTGCCTTCCGGCGCTCAGTTTTGCGTTGGCGCTTGACCAGATTTAGGGCGCAAGCCCCTTCCGTGAGGGAGGGGCCAAGCCCGTCCGGGGTCGTCCTGGGGCGCGGTTGGGGTTGCGTTGGTTGGTGATGTAGTCGCGGACGGTTTGGATGGGCGCGCCCCCGGTGGAGAGCACACAGTAGGACGGGGACCAGAAGTGCTGGCCCCATAGCGCGCGGGTCACTTCGGGCCAGTGCTGCTGGCGGATCACACGGCTCAGTCCGTCGAAGTCGGCGTCGAGATTCCTGTCGCGGGAAGAGAGCGTGGCCAGGGTCGGGCTGTCTGGTCGGCTGGTCAGCGTGGTCGGTAGACGTCGCTGCGGTGCTCGACACAAAGGACGATGACCTCGGGTGGGTTAGCGTGGATCCGGTAGAGCACGCGGTAGGTGCCGCGTCGCGCTGACCAGATCCCGGCCAGTTCACGACGGAGTTGCTTGCCGACCCTGCGCGGCTCCCGGATCAGGCTGGTGGTGAGGAACTCGATGACGGCCGCCGCCACCGGCTCGGGTAGCTGCTCTGGGATCGCTCTTGCGGCTGGCGGTGCGACGATGAGCTCGTATTCACCGTCGGCGCTCACGGCCGCAGCGCACGGACCGCGTCGATGCCGCGTAGCACCTCACCGCTGCTGTAGGCGGCGTCGGCCTCGCGGATGTCGGCAAGCGCTGCGGGGTCGCTAAGAACCGAGAGCGTTTCCTCGAGCTCTGCTAGATCGGCGGCGCTGATCAGCACAGCCGCGTCGCGACCGTTGCGGGTGATTACGACCCGGTCGTGCTCGCGCTCGACACGGTCGACAATCTCGGAGAGATGGTCTCGGGCTGATCGCAGCGGTTCCGTCGTCACGCCACAATTGTGGCGCACCAGCGCAAGCCCGTCAAACTGCACATGCCGCGCAAAGTGCTACTGACGGTCCGCCGGTTGGGAGTTGCGCTGCGAGAGCAAAGCGGGTCAGTGATGCCACGTGCTGCCGACTTGGTCGTGTGCTGACGCGCAGAGCAGTTGACAACCATTGAGTTGTCGTCGTAGGGTTGACATCCGATGTCTGGATCGGCACATCTGCGGATCCTGGTCCTCGGTGGGACGGCGTGGCTCGGGCGTCAGGTCTGTATCGAGGCTGTCGATCGCGGACATGAGGTCTGGTGTCTCGCTCGCGGCGACAGCGGACTCGCAGCACCGGGAGCCACGCTAATTCAGGCCGATCGCCGCTCGGAGGGCGCCTACGACGAGGTCCGCGACCAAGATTGGGATGCCGTGCTCGAGGTCGTGTGGCAGCCAGGCTTGGTGCGCTCGGCGCTCGTGGCGCTGCGCGAGCGGACTGGCCATTGGATCTACGTCTCGTCCGGCAGCGTGTATGCCTCCCACGCCCAGAGAGGCGCGAACGAGGACGCTGGCTTGTTGGCGCCCACGGACTTGGACGAGGTCGATATCGGTCTCTACGGTGAGGCGAAGGTCGCGTGTGAACTCGCGTGCCGATCGGCTGGGGACTCGAGCGTGCTGATCGCCAGATCGGGGCTCATCGGTGGCCCGGGTGACCCCAGCGACCGCGCCGGCTATTGGGTCGCGCGCGCCGCGCGTGACCCGCTTACGCCGATGCTCGTACCTGAAAGCCCGGCTCCGCTAACCCAGGTGATCGACGTCCGTGACCTTGCCGCATGGCTGATCGACTGCGCCGAGAGCCGGACCATGGGCATATACGACGCGGTGGGTCCGATGGTCACGCTGGCCGAGTGGATCGAGCTCTCACGAAAGATCGGCGGACATACCGGCCCGCTGGTGCCCGCCACTGACGGATGGCTGGCGGCCGAAGGAGTTGAGGAGTTCATGGGCCCCGAGTCGCTGCCGCTCTGGCTGGCTGACCCTGAGTGGCAAGGGTTCTGCGCCCGCAGTGGCGAGGCGGCAAAAGAGGCCGGGCTGGCGCAGCGGCCCATCAGCGACACACTCACCGACATCCTGGCCTGGGAGCGCGAGCAGGGACTGAACCGTGCACGCAAGTCAGGAATCTCGTCCGAACGCGAAGCGGAGCTGCTCACAAAACTCGCCCGCACCTAAAGGCGTTTGACCACCCGACGCTCGACCCTGCTCACCGCACAAACGAGGGCCGCTGCCTCCGCACCATGAGGTGCATGCCGGGACACGGATACAGGCGCCAGCGGCTCACGCTGCCTCCGCGAACGTGCGCTGACCCGGGCCGTCGACCGCATGATGGGTGAACCCGCCCGCTCTGCTCGCGCCGTCCGGACCTGGGGCGGCGCGGACGCTGTGCGGGAGCGAGATGGCCGACGCGCTGCGAGCAGACCGCAGCTCCGAGCCGCAGTAAGGTCTGCGGCCCAGATGAGGTGCACGCCACGCTCGCTCCACCCCGTCTTCGCCGTGACTCGGGACCCTGCCGGTCAGATATCCGTCGACCGCTAACTCAGGCGCGTCTGAGGAGGATATCATGACATCTGTCATGACACGGCTGGTGACCGCTCGAGGACTGAGGCCGCTGCCGAAGGCCCCGCTTAAGCTCGCGCTCGTGCAGGCGCGCACCACGCCGACGCTCGCGCTTGAGCAAAGCGGCACGGTTGCGTTACTGGTCCAGGCGCTCGGCTGGGAGCTGGTGGACCGACAGTCGAATGTCGAGCTTTCCGTGCGGCTCGGTCCGGGCGGCATCCAGCAGCAGGGCGGCCCACCGGAGACGGTGTGGGTGCTCGCCGACCCGCGCGGCCAATTCCGCGCGGTGCTCTCCCAGTCCAGCGTCGCGGTCGAATGCGGGGAATACTCGCAGTGGGCTGATTTTCGCGCTGGGCTTGCTGCAGTGCTTGGGGCGCTCGCCGAAGTCGCGGCGCCCAGCCGGGTGAACCGCTTCGGCGTGCGGTACGTCAATGAGCTGACGGACGAGCGGATTTCCGGCGAGGACCCAGCGGCCCTCTCGCAGGTCCTGACCGAGGAGCTGGTAGCAGTCGCCGCGGCGTTGCAGACGCCGGTGATCTCCTCGCTGTCGGAGCTGCGGGTCCGCGAGCCGTTCGGGCATCTCTCGATTCGACACGGCATGACGGCGCCCGGCCACTACCTGCTCGACTTCGACGCCTACAACGAGACGACGAGCCCGTTCGACATCGAGCGGCTGATGGAGGCGGCCGATGCGTTCCATGCCCGCATCGAGGCGTTGTTCGCCTGGTGCCTGCAACCGGAGTACCTGGAGTACCTGGCCGAGCCGGCTGACGACGTGAGCGAGTGAGCGTCACCGCCCCTGAATCGGCCCTCACAGGCGGCACCGGGCACGAGTTTTTCTTCTCGCGCGTCCCGGATGCGCCAGGCACAGTTCCACTGCGTCGCGAGACTCTCCCAGAGTTCGCGCTACTCGGAATGAGCACGTGGCTGGCCGGCGCGACAGAGAGTGCCGAGGTTCGGCCCCAACAGCTGCTTGAGCACGTCGCGGTGAAGGTTGTACTCGACGCCAACCTCCTGGCGAGGATGAGAGGGCTCGCTGTTGTGGACGCTGGCTCGGTCGGCCTAAGCACGCTCTACACGCTGTGCCGCCTGACGGTCCCGAGCACTACAGTGCTCCCGCTCGGATTCACGGCTGCGGTGACCGCATCGGACACCGCAGCGCATAACGCCCGGCCCCCGGCGGAGCCAGCGATACCACGCGACGACCCGACGACCATGCGACTGGCCGCCGAGCGGTCAGTCGTGCGTGCACCGGCGGTCTCCGTCGAGCTCCCTGACGTCCCGAAGATGACCGGCGACCCGCTGGATGACGTCCGTGCCCTTTACGGGCTGACATACGCAGATCTTGCCTCGCTGCTCGGGGTAACCGAACGGCAGGCCCATCGCCTCGACGCCGAGCGGCTCTCGCCGGAGCGCCGCGAGTTGCTGGAAGCGCTCGTCGCGGTCGGACTCATCATCATCGGTGGGCTCGGGCCCGACGGCGCCTGGCGCTGGCTTGAGACCGGCTCGCCGCCCGGCATCCAGCTCTTACACGAGAGCCGCTACTCGGAGTTGCGCGCGCGGGCCGAGCGACTGCGCGACAGCGTTGCCACATGAGCATCGACGCGCTCGCGCCGCTTGACCCGCAGGCGCTCGCGGCGCTTACGCTGACGCGGGCAACGGTCCGGGCGTACGTCCGCCACGTGTACCTGCCCGCCGACGCGGCACCGGACCCGCTGTGGGTGAACGCCGCCGCGCCGAGCCGCTTCCAGACACTCGGCGGCACGCTGTACCTGGCGGAGGACTCGACCACGGTGTGGGCGGAACTCTGTCGGGCACGCGCGGCGGAGGTCGCGGCCGCCGACCCGACCGGGGGGGTGGGACTTCATCCGGATAGCCTCGCGGACTACGCCGGCCGGCCGCTCGGCGTTCCGGTGGACGCCAGGGCGCTGTTCGAGGTCCGCTTCGACGTGGAGTGGATCGCCGACCTGACCACGCCCCACAACCTGGCCATCCTCGCCGACGGCGGGATAAGCGACTCGCAGCTCCGCGCCGACGACTACGGCCGCTGCCCGAACCTCGCCCGGTTCGGGGAGGCGAACGGCTGGCAGGCCATCCGGTCTCGCTCGGCCGCCTACCGCAATGGCGTGTGCGTCGCGGTCATGCCCGGGTATCACCCAACCCGCGGGCTCTGGCGCGTGCTTATTCCCGCCGCGCGCCCGACCATAGGCGTCGCCTATCTGACCCGGTACCGCGACGGTCAGCGGCCGATGTGGCTGGACGGACCGGCCGCCCGGGCGGCATAGGACGCCTAGCCGCCGGGTGCGGGCAGCGAAGCGCGCGCCCTGCGCTGTGTGCGACTTGCTACTCCGGCAAATCGACGTATCACCGGGCGTGACAGTCGCCGCGGCGAAGCGGGAACGGAGAGGGGTGTCCAGGCGGACGCGGGCCAGCGTGCCCGCGACGACGCAAGAGCAGGACTGATACGAGAGCGGCTCGTGCGCCCTGCTCGTCGCCATGCGGTGGTGCGAGGTTGGGTCGGCCGGTGTGTTTCGGGCGACCCGGGGGTTGGCGCTACCGCCTCATCTGGAGACTGGCGGTTGCGGAGATCGTTGGTGATGGCCTTCCGTGGACGGTGGCGATGATTTCGCTGCTGTCGATGCCTTGGAGGTAGATGCTGGTGATGCCGAGGTTGGCGTGTTGGATATGCGGGTGATATGGCAGCCCGCTTCAGGATCCCCGCTTCAGGATCCGTTCAGGGCGACCCCTCCGCGGAGGGGTCGCCCTGAACGCTTGTACGTGATAGCGAACGGCAGAACTGGTCGAGCACCGGCTCCTGGCTCGGCGGTCTCCGCCCGCGGGGCGGCGGATATCAGGAGCACGAGCATGAGCAGCGCCTACGTTTATGAGGCTGTCCGAGTTCCCGTCGGCCGCTACGGTGGCGCGCTCGCGGCCGTGCGGCCGGATGACCTGGCCGCTCAGGTGCTGCAGGCGCTGGTGGCCGGCTGGCCGACGCACGTGACCGGTGTGACCGTGAACTGGCTCTGCGGTTCGAGCCTCGAGGCGGCGGTCCAGGCAAGCCGCGCGATCGAGGTCGGGGACGCCACGATCATCGTGGCCGGCGGCGGTGAGTCGATGAGCCGCTCGCCCTGGGTCATGCAGAAGCCCTCGCGAGCGTTCCCGGCGGGCAATGAGACGCTTCACTCCTCGGCGCTGGGGTGGCGCATGGTCAACCCGCGGATGCCGGGGCACCACACAATCTCACTCGGTGAGAGCACCGAGAAGCTGGCCGCCACCTACGGGATCGGCCCTGACACTTCGCTTCAGAAGCTCGCCAAGCTCCCGGCCGCGTTCGTCGACGGCGGCACCCTCACGGCGGGCAACTCCTCGCCCCTGAGCGACGGCGCCGCCGCGGTGCTGGTAGCCGACGAGGGGAGCGCGGCCCCGCTGGGCCGCGCTCCCCTGGCCCGCATCGTCGCCCGCGCCGCCCACGGTGTCGACCCGGACGTGTTCGGCATCGGCCCGGTGCAGGCAGCGAACAAGGTGCTCTCGCGCGCGGGCCTGAGCTGGGACCAGATCGACGTGGTCGAGCTGAACGAGGCCTTTGCGGGTCAGTCGCTCGCCTGCCTGCAAGCCTGGCCCGAGCTCGACCCGGAGAAGGTCAACCAGCGCGGCGGCGCGATCGCGATCGGCCATCCGCTGGGCGCCTCAGGCGCTCGCATCCTCGGCCGGCTCGCGCACGAGCTGCACGCTCGTGGCGACGGCTATGGGCGAGCAGGCGCAGCCCTGCAGCCAGCACGTCGATCACGCCGGCCAGCAGAAAGGCCCAGGGCCCGGTCAGCAGGCGCCCCGGGAGTGCCCGTGCGCGGTCAGGCCAAGACCGCCGAGGCACGCCGGTAGCTATCGTCTGGCGCCACATGACAACAACAGTTACCACCACCGTCACCGAGCTGCCAGAGTCACGCGTACGCGTCGAGGCGCAAGTGGCTCCCGCGGAGGTCGAGCGCCGCATCGAGCAGGCAGCCCGCAAGCTCGGGCGCCAGCTCAAGATCCCCGGCTTCCGTAAGGGCAAGGTTCCGCCGCCAGTTGTGATCGGCCGCCTTGGACGGCAATACGTCCTGGACGAAGCGCTGCGCGACTCGATCGGCGCCTGGTATGACCACGCGATCGACGGTGCCGGCATAGCCCCGGTGGGGGAGCCGGAGATCAAGGTCGGAGACCTGCCCGGCGACGGGGCACCGCTGGCCTTCTCGATCGAGATTGGCGTGCGCCCGGTGGCGACGCTCGGCGCCTACCGTGGCATCGAGGTGCCACGCCGCGAACCGGCCGCCACGGAGGAGGCGATCGATGCCGAAATCGAGCGCCTGCGTGAGCGCCTCGCGACGCTAGAGACCGTCGAGCGCGCCGCAGCCATGGGCGACCACCTGGTGATCGACTACTCGGGCACCATGGACGGCGAGCCCTTTCCCGGCTCGACTGGACGCGACCAGCTGGTCGAGCTCGGCGCCGGCGGCCTGGTCCCAGGCTTCGAGGAGCAACTGATCGGAGCCAGCCCCGGCGAGGAGCGCCACTTCGAGGTCACCTTCCCCGACGACTACGGTGCCCCCGAGCTGGCGGGCAAGCCGGTGAGCTTTGTGGTCACGATCCGCGAGGTGAAGGACAAGCGGCTGCCCGCGATCGACGACGACTTCGCCTCCAGTGCGGCCGGTTTCGACACGCTCGCCGAGCTGCGCGAGGACATCGCCGCGCGCCTGATCGAATATCAGCGGGCGGCGATCGAGGAGGAGTACGAGCGCGCTGTGCTCGACACGGTCGTCGCCGGCACCGCGATCGATGTTCCCCACCAGCTGATCCACGCCCGCGCGCACGAGCTGGTCGAAGAGACGTTGGCTGCGCTCGCCCGGCAGGGGATCCCCAAGGAGACGTACCTGCGGATCGCTGGCCAGAGCGAGGAGGAGCTCGCCCATGAGGCCGAGCAGGAGGCCGAGCGGGCGCTGCGGCGCGAGGCCGTGATCGCCGCCGTGGTGGCGGCTGAGGGGATCGAGGCGCAGGAGGAGGAGCTGCTCGAGGCGCTCGAGCCGGTCGCGGCGCGCGAGCGCACCACCGCTGCGAAGCTGCTCGCGCGCCTGGACGCGGGCGGGCGCAGCGGACGCCTGCGCGCCGAGGTCGCCGGCCGCAGCGCACTCAAGTGGCTGGTGGCCGAAGCCAAGCCGGTCGCGCCCGCACAGGACGACCGCTAGAGTCGGCAGGAATCCGCCCCCGGAAGCGAAAGAAGCGAGAAGCATGAGCCCACTGGTTCCGATGGTCGTCGAGCAGACCTCACGCGGGGAACGCGCGTTCGACATCTACTCCCGTCTCCTGAACGAGCGGATCATCTTCCTGGGAACACCGGTTGATGACCAGATCGCAAACCTGATCGTCGCGCAACTGCTGCACCTAGAGTCCGAGGACCCAGACAAGGACATCTCGCTCTACATCAACTCGCCTGGGGGATCGGTGTACGCGGGCCTGGCGATCTACGACACGATGCAGTTCATCAAGCCGGACGTGCAGACGATCTGCGTCGGCATCGCGATGTCGATGGGTGCGCTGCTGCTCGGCGGCGGCGCCGCCGGCAAGCGGATGGCGCTCCCCAACGCCAAGATCCTGATCCACCAGGTCTCCGCCGGCTTTCAGGGCCAGGCGACCGACATAGAGATCCATGCGCGCGAGATCATCGACCTGCGCCACCGGCTCGACGAGATCATCGCCCACCACACGGGCAAGCCGGTGGAGGCGGTCGCCAAGGACACTGAGCGTGACTACTTCATGAGCTCCGAGGAGGCCAAGGAATACGGAATCATCGACCGGGTGATCTCGCAGCACTAGTGGCCAGCCACTAGTCTTGTGAGCACGGATTCGCCGGTCGCAGTTGGCCGTAGAACCTCGAGAGGGAACCGATGGCACGCCCGACTGACTCAAACGAGCAACTGCTCTGCAGCTTCTGCGGCAAGTCGCAGCGCCAGGTCAAGAAGCTGATCGCCGGCCCGGGCGTCTACATCTGCGATGAGTGCATCGATCTCTGCAACGAGATCATCGACGAGGAGCTCACCGCCCCGCCGAACTTCGACATCCAGAACCTGCCCAAGCCGCGGGAGATCTACGACGTCCTGGGTGAGTACGTGGTCGGCCAGGAGCAGGCCAAGCGGACGCTCTCGGTGGCGGTCTACAACCACTACAAGCGCGTGCAGATGCTGCAGACCGACGACCACGACATCGAGCTGCAGAAGTCAAACATCCTGCTGCTCGGCCCGACTGGCTGTGGCAAGACGCTGCTCGCGCAGACGCTCGCCAAGATCCTCAACGTGCCCTTTGCGATCGCCGATGCGACCGCGCTCACGGAGGCCGGCTATGTCGGCGAGGACGTGGAGAACATCCTGCTGAAACTGATCCAGGCTGCCGACTACGACGTCAAGAAGGCCGAGACCGGGATCATCTACATCGACGAGGTCGACAAGATCGCGCGTAAGGCCGACAACCCGTCGATCACCCGCGACGTCAGCGGCGAGGGTGTGCAGCAGGCGCTGCTGAAGATCCTCGAGGGCACGACCGCGTCGGTACCCCCACAGGGCGGACGCAAGCACCCGCACCAGGAGTTCCTCTCGATCGACACCACCAACGTTCTGTTCATCTGCGGCGGCGCGTTCGCCAACCTGGACCGCGTGATTGAACGGCGCATCGGCCATCAGGGGGTCGGCTTCGGCGCCAAGATCCAGTCCAAGGAGCAGCGCGACCTGGGCGAGATGTTCGAGCACTGCCTGCCCGAGGACCTGATCCAGTACGGCCTGATCCCCGAGTTCATCGGGCGGCTGCCAGTGATGTCGGCGATCCACCAGCTCTCCCGAACCGAGCTGATGCAGATCCTGACCGAGCCCAAGAACGCCCTGGTCAAGCAGTTCCAGCGCTTCTTCCAGTTCGACGGGATCGAGCTGGTGTTCGCCGACGAGGCCCTGCACTCGGTCGCCAACCGCGCGCTCGAGCGCGAGACCGGCGCCCGCGGGCTGCGGTCGATCATCGAGGAGGTCCTGCTCGAGGTCCAGTTCGAGCTGCCCTCGCGGCGTGACGTGAAGAAGTGCGTGGTCACCCGCGACACGATCGAGAAGGGCACGCCGCCCACGCTGGTCACGCAGGCTGTCGACCACGACCGCGACCAGGGCGAAGCGGCCGCCTAGCGGCCGCCTAGCGGTTGGCGGAGCCAGCTTAAGCGCGCAAATCACCGTTGCACCCCCTGATTTGCTCGCTCTGGCTGCCTGCGGCTCGAGCGTCAGCAGCCGTCGGCGATCGAGCCCTAAACTCGGCCGCTCTATGAGCACTCGTCAAGCGCCCCGCATGACCGCGGCCGAGATGAAGACCCGCTATGAGCCCTCCGAGGTCGAGCCTCGGATCGCCCGCCGCTGGATCGATTCGGGCATCGGCCACCCCGAGCCCGAGGGTGACCCGAGCGAGAACTACTCGATCGCGATCCCGCCGCCCAACGTCACCGGCGCGCTGCACATGGGCCACGCGCTCAACAACGCCGTCCAGGACACGCTCATCCGCCGTGCCCGCCAGCAGGGCAAGCGCACCAAGTGGATCCTCGGCACCGACCACGCCGGCATCGCCACCCAGACCCAGGTCGAGAAGGAGCTCACGAGCCTCGGCACCAGCCGCGAGCAGCTTGGCCGCGAGCAGTTCGTGGCTCGCGTGTGGGCATGGCGCGAGCGCTACGGCAGCCGCATCATCGAGCAGATCAAGCGGCTCGGCTCAACGGCCGACTTCGCCGACGAGCGGTTCACTCTCGATCCCGCTTACGCGCAGGCCGTGCTGAAGGTCTTTGTGGACCTCTACGACAAGGGCTACATCTACCGTGACCGCTACCTGGTCAACTGGGACCCCGGCAGCCTCTCCGCCATCTCCGACCTGGAGGTCGAGGAGCGCGAGGTCACCGACACGCTCTACTACATCGCCTATCCGCTCGTCCCCGTCAGCGGCGAGACGGTCCCCGCCGGCGGCGAGACGGTCCCCGCCAGCGGCGCGATCACGGTCGCGACCGTCCGCCCCGAGACGATGCTCGCCGACGTCGCGATCGCCGTGAACCCGGCTGATGAGCGCTACCGGCAGCTGATCGGCCGGCGCGCGACGCTGCCGATCGTGGGACGCGAGCTGCCGATCATCGCCGATCAGTACGTCAAGCCGGAGTTCGGCACCGGCGCGCTCAAGATCACCCCCGGCCATGACCCCAACGACTTTGAGATCGGCGGCCGCCACGGCCTGCCCCGCCTCAGCGTGATCGGCGAGGATGGCTGTATGGAGGGCGACGAGATACCCGAGCGCCTGCGCGGTCTGAGCACCGCCGATGCCCAGAAGGAGATCGTCGCCGAGCTCGGGGCGCTCGGCCTGCTGAAGCGCCGTGAGCCATACACGCACACGGTTCCGTTCAGCCAGCGCTCCGGCCGGCGGATCGAGCCGCTGATCAGCCTGCAGTGGTTCATGCGCATGGACGAGCTGGCAAAGCCGGCGATCGACGCCGTCCGTTCCGGGCAGGTGCGCTTTCACCCCGAGCGCTGGGACAGGGTCTACCTCGACTGGATGGAGAACATCCGTCCCTGGTGCATCTCGCGCCAGCTCTGGTGGGGTCACCAGCTGCCGGTCTACTACCACGACGACGGTCGCGTCCACGTCGGCACCACCGCGCCCGACGGTCCCGGCTGGGAGCGGGACGAGGACGTGCTCGACACCTGGTTCTCGAGTGCTCTGTGGCCCTTTGCCACGCTCGGCTGGCCCGAGCAGAGCGCGGCGCTTGAAGCCTTCTACCCGACCGACGTGCTCTCGACGGCCCGCGACATAATCTTCCTCTGGGTGGCGCGGATGATCATGATGGGCATCGAGTTCACCGGCCAGGTGCCGTTCCAAGATGTCTACGTGCACTCGATCATCCAGGCGCCAGACCGCCGGCGGATGTCAAAGTCGCTCGGCACCGGCATCGACCCGCTCGAGCTGATCGATGGCGGCCCCCGCCCGCCGGTGTTCGCGAGCCGGCCCGGCGAGGACCCGGGCGCGTTTCCCGCCTACGGCGCCGACGCCGTGCGCTGGGGGCTGCTGGCGATGTCCTCGGGCCAGGACGTCCCCTTCAGCGAGGAGCGCGTCGCCCAGGGCCACCAGCTCACCAACAAGCTCTGGAACGCCTCGCGTTTGATCCTCACAGGTGTCGGCCCAGAGGCCCGCGCCGGCCTGCGGCCGCAGGCCCCCGAGGACCACTGGATCCTCGCCCGCCTGGCGCGAGCGCGGGCGGGCATCGACCAGGCGATAGGCGACTTTGACTTCGCCAGGGCGGCGCTCGGGCTCTACGACTTCGTCTACAGCGAGCTCTGCGACTGGTACCTGGAGCTGGTCAAGCCGCGGCTGCGCGCCGGTGACCATGACACCGCGGCCACGCTGCTGCACGTCCTGACCGAGACGGTGACGCTCGCGCACCCGCTGATCCCGTTCGTGACCGAGGAGATCTACAGCTACGTTCCGGGCTCCGACGGTCTGCTCGCTGCCCGCTTCGCCGCTGCTTGCGCGGGCAGCCCCGACGCAGCCGCGGAAGCCGAGATCGCCCGCGCGATCGAGGCGATCCAGGCGGTCCGTGCGTGGCGCGACGGCGCCGGCGTGCGGCCGTCTGCGATCCTCCCGGCGCGGCTGCAGGCGGGAGGCTACGACGGCACGGCGGCGCAGATCGCGCGCCTGGGCAGGCTGGAGCTGGCCGCCGGCGGCGCCGACCCTGGGCGCCCCGCCGCCGATGAGGCGGCCACGGTCGTGATCCCTGGTGGCGCGATCATTGTGCTGGCGTCCGCCGAGGTCGACCTCGAGGCCGCCGCCCGCAGGCGCGAGGCGAGGCGGGAACAGCTCGGTGCCGAGGTCGCGCGGGCGCAGGCCAAGCTCTCAAACCCTGGCTTTGTGGCCAAGGCGCCCGCTGCCGTGGTCGGCGCAGAGCGCGGCAAGCTCGCCGCCCTGCTGGCCGAGCTGGAGGCACTGTGAGCAAAGGCGCAGGGCTGTGAGACCGCAGGAGGCAGAGCAGCGGCTGCTGGCGCTCGAGCTCTTCGGCATGCGCTTCGGCCTCGACCGCATGCGGCGGCTGATGACGACGCTGGGCCACCCCGAGCGCGCCTTTGAGTCGGTCCATGTGGTCGGCACCAACGGTAAATCCTCCACCACCCGGATGATCGCCGCGATCCTGGCGCGGCATGGGCTGCGCACCGGCGCATATCTCTCCCCGCACCTGCTCGGCTTCAACGAGCGCGTGCGCGTCGATGACCACGACATCACGCCGCAGCAGTTCGCCGACGCGATCGCACGCGTGCTGCGCGCGGCCGAGCGCGTCAACCGCTCGAGCGCCGAGGACGACCCAGTGACGCAGTTCGAGCTGCTCACCGCCGCCGCTTACTCGGAACTGGCGGCCCAGGCGGTCGAGGTGGCGGTGATCGAGGCGGGCCTCGGCGGCCGCTACGACGCGACCAACGTGATCCCGTCGAAGGTCCAGGTGCTGACCAGCGTGTCACTCGAGCACACGCGCTGGCTCGGGCCGACGGTGACCGCGATCGCCCGTGAGAAGCTCGATGTGGTCCAGCCGGGGGCGACGCTGGTACTCGGAGCGGACATGCACGCCGATGCCCTTGCGGTCGCCTGTGAGGTGGCCGGCGAGCGGGGTGTGCGGATCGTCCAGGCGCCAGCCGATCCCCACGCGGCGGTGGGCGCGCTCGGGACCTTCCAGCGCCGCAACTTCGCGCTCGCGCGCACGGCCGCGGAGGTCTTCCTCGACGCGCTCGGGCTGGGCGCGCTCGACGAAGCCGCCGTGGCCGCCGCGGCCGCCGGGGTGCGGGTTCCCGGCCGCCTGCAGGCTGCCGGCCGGGAGCCGCTGACGCTGCTTGACGGGGCCCACAACCCGGCTGGGATCGCGGCCCTGGCCGAGTCGCTGCCGGAGATCGTCGCGGCGGCGCGCAGCGGCGACGGACGGGTCGTGGCGGTGGTCTCGATCCTCGAGGACAAGGACGCCGCCGGCATGCTGGCGGCGCTCGCGCCGCATCTGGACGCGGTGGTGCTGACCGCCAGCCGCAACCCGCGCACGCTGCCGCCGCCGACGCTCGGCTCACTGCTCGAGCAGCTCGCGCCCGGGATCGTGATCCACCACGAGATCGTGCCCGAACCACACGCCGCGCTGCGCCGCGCACGCACGCTCGCCGGCCCGGCGGGCGTCGTGGTGGCCACCGGCTCGCTCTACCTGATCGCCGACCTTTTGCACGACGAGGCCGTGGCCGGCGCGCGTCGTGCTTCGATGCTGTGAGCGACGAGCACGAGCACCAGCCGCCCCGCCTGCTGCGGATGATGGGGTTCGTCGCGATCAGCGTCGCGGTCACGATTCTGGTGTTCTTCGCGATCGGCTACGCGCTGGGACGGTTGTTCCTCTAGACCGCTGGCGCCAGCGATTGTGCACGGGCGCTTTGGCCTGCATTTACACTCGCGTGTTTGATGACGCGAGTGGCGGGCATATTCGGGATCCAGAGCCACACTCTCAGCCTGGTAGTCGACCTGCTGGTGGTGCTGCTGGTGGTGATCTGGCTGGCGCTCGTCTACTGGACCTGGGCCGACGCACGGCGGCGGATTGCCGACGGTGTTCTGGTCGCCTGCGCGGCGATCGCCTCGCTGTTCCCCTTCATCGGCACGCCTGATCTACACGATCGTGCGCCGCCCGAGTACCTCGCCGACGTGCGCGAGCGCGACCTGGAGATCCAGGCCGCGAAGGCCCGGCTGGCCCAGATCGGGATGCACAGCTGCCCGTACTGCGACCATGAGGTGGAGAACGACTTCCTGCGCTGCCCGAGCTGCCTGCGCAGGCTGAAAGAGCCATGCGCCAGCTGCGGCCGGCCGCTTGCCGCCGACTGGCGGATCTGCCCCTACTGCGAGGCCGACCGGGAGCCGGACGCAGCCATGGCTGCGAGCCCGCGCCGGCGCCGCGTGCGCCGTGACCCGCAGCAGACGATCGTCGCGCCGCCTCCGTCTGACCTGCTCTAGCCTCGTCCGTCGTCTGACCTGTCCTGGACAACACTCGCGGGCGCGGCCCGCGCACCCTCGACCGTGAAGGAGTCACGCCCATGCCCGAACGCACGCTGATACTCGTAAAGCCCGACGCTGTAGCCCGTAACCTCACCGGCGAGATCATCGCCCGGTTTGAGCGCAAGGGCTTGCGCCTGGTGGCGCTGAAGCTCGAGACGATCAGCCGCCAGACGGCCGAGCGCCACTACGCCGAGCACCAGGGCAAGCCGTTCTTCGCCGAGCTGGTCGAGTTCATCACCTCCGGGCCGCTGGCCGCGATGGTGCTGGAGGGCGAGGCGGTGGTCGCGGCCGCCCGCCAGGTGATCGGCGCAACCGATCCGCTGCAGGCGGCGCCCGGCTCGATCCGGGGTGACTTCGCGATCGCGATCGGCACCAACATGGTCCACGGCTCCGACTCTCCGCAGTCGGCCGCGCGCGAGACCGGGATCTTCTTCCCCGAGCTTTGATCCTCGCCTCCGGCTCCCCGCAGCGCCGGGCGATCCTGGAGCAGCTTGGGGTCGCCTTTGAGGTGCTGGTCACGGGCACCGACGAGCTGGAGCAGGGCGAGCCCGCCGCGGTCGCGGTCGAGAACGCACGCCGCAAGGCCCGGGCCGCCTGCCGCATGCGCGACGGCGCCGACACCGTGCTCGGCGCCGACACCGTGGTCACGCTCGGCGGCCGCATCTACGGCAAGCCCGCCGCCCGCGACGAGGCGGCGGCCACGCTGTGGGCGCTGTCCGGCACCAGCCACGTGGTCATCAGCGGCCTGTGTTTGATCGCCGCTGGCACCGAGCGCACCGCCTGGGCCGCCACCGAGGTCAGCTTCAGGGCGCTCAGCGAGCGCGACATCGAGTGGTACCTGGACAGCGGCGAATGGGAGGGGCGAGCCGGCGGCTATGCGGTGCAGGGCCGTGGCGGCGCGCTGGTACGGTCGATCAGCGGCGACTACTCAAACGTCGTCGGGCTTCCGCTGGCCGCGCTGCTAGAACTGATGCCGTCGCTGCTCTTTGCTGTGTGATTTGCCCGCAATGAACGGCTGAAAACCGGTTGGGTCCGATACACTCGGGCTCGACGGATGGGAATGGCCCAGGGTTTCAGCCAGACCATGCTCGCCTCCCCGTCAGAACCCTCGACCCTCATCCACACATGGGCTTATTCACGTACCTGACAGGTTTCGGCGGGCGCGACATGGCTGTCGATCTCGGCACTGCAAACACGCTGGTTTATGTCCGCGGACGCGGCATCGTGCTCTCCGAGCCGAGCGTCGTGGCCGTCGACTCCCGCACCGGTGAGGTGCACGCGGTCGGCATCGAGGCCAAGCGCATGCTCGGCCGCACGCCCGGCACGATCTCCGCCATCCGCCCGCTCAAGGACGGCGTGATTGCCGACTTTGAGGTGACCGAGGAGATGCTGCGCCACTTCATCCAGAAGGTGCATCAGAACCGCTGGGCGCATCCGCGCGTGGTGGTCTGCGTGCCCTCCGGCGTCACCGGCGTCGAGAAGCGCGCGGTCGAGGAGGCCTGCCTCTCAGCCGGGGCGCGCCAGGCCTACCTGATCGAGGAGCCGATGGCCGCGGCGATCGGCGCCGGCCTGCCGGTCGGCGAGCCGACCGGCTCGATGGTCGTCGACATCGGCGGCGGCACCAGCGAGGTGGCTGTGATCTCGCTCGGCGGGATCGTCGTCTCGCAGTCGATCAGGATCGGCGGCGACGAGCTGGACGAGGCGATCATCAACTACGTCAAGCGCGAGTACAAGCTGCTGATCGGCCAGCAGACCGCCGAGGAGGTCAAGCTCGAGATCGGGTCCGCCTTCCCCATGCCCGACGAGGTCCAGGCTGAGATCCGCGGCCGTGACATGGTCTCGGGGCTGCCCAAGACGGTCGTCTTGACCAGCGAGGAGATCCGCGGCGCGCTCGAGGAGCCGGTGGCGCAGATCATCGACGCGGTCAAGGAGACGCTCGACCGCACGCCGCCGGAGCTCGCCTCCGACATCATGGACCGGGGGATCATGCTGGCCGGCGGCGGCTCGCTGCTGCAGGGGCTCGAGGAGCGGATGCGGCACGAGACGCAGATGCCGGCCCACCTGGCCGAATCGCCGCTGACGTGCGTGGCGGTGGGCTCGGGCCGGTCGCTCGAAGAGTTCGAGGCGATCCACCGCTCAAACCGGAACGCCCGCACCCGCCGCCGCCGCTATTAGGGCCGTAGACGCGAAGCAGTTGGAGATGTCCCGTTGCACGATAAGCAAATCCGCAGGCGACGCGCAGTGCTCGCGCTGCTCGTCGTCATATCCCTAGCACTTCTGACCGACTACTTCGGTGGCAGTGGAGGCCCGCTGCACCAGGTCCAGCGCGGGGTCGCGACCGTGCTCTCGCCGCTGCAATCGGGGGCCAGCACGGTGCTCTCGCCGATCCGCAGCGCCGCCAGCTACGTGTCCTCGGTCTTCACCGCCAAGTCCGATCTGGCGGCGCTGCAGACGCGCTACGACAATCTGGTCAGCGAGTACGCCAAGGTCCAGATCGAGGGCATCCAGTACCGCAAGGCAGCGCAGCTGCTGCACCTGGACAAGAGCTACAACCTCAACTCCTACGGCCCGGTCACCGCTGGGCTGATCGGCGAGAACCCCTCCATCTGGTATGAGACGATCACGGTCGACCGGGGCAGCAACTCCGGGGTCAGGCCGTATGACCCGGTGGTCGCTCCCGGCGGCCTCGTGGGCGAGGTGACCCAGGTCACCCCGGACTCCTCGACTGTGTCGCTGATCACCTCGCCGAAGTTTGCCGTGGGGGCGATGATCGAGAACGAGGCGGGGGCGCCGGGGCTGATCGAGCCGCAGGTGGGCAGCAACCCCGGTGCGCTCACGCTGATCGATGTTCCGGCCAGCTCGAACGTCTCCTTCAACCAGCTGGTGGTGACCAGTGGCTTCAAGGATCCGGGTGACCCCGCGGTCCAGTCCTTTGCGCCGCAGGGCATCCCGATCGGCACGGTTTCGAGCACCAACCCGCAGAGCAGCGTGCTCACCAACCAGGAGGTCCAGGTGACGCCGCTGGCCGACCTCCAGCACCTGACCCTGGTGCAGATCCTGACCCACCCGCACAACGGCTAGCGTGGTCAAGCACCGGCTATGAACGCCAAGGACAACAGACTCGGGCTGGCGCTGCGGATCGCGGTGATCGCCGTGGTGGCCGTCGTGCTGCAGGAGACGGTGGTTTCCGAGGTGCCCCTGTTCGGTGTCACCGCGGACGTCACTTCGCTGACGGTTATGTCGATCGGCCTGCTCGCGGGCTCGATGGCCGGAGCGATCTCCGGCTTTGCGATCGGGCTGCTGGTCGACATTGTCATGTTCCAGACGGTGGGTGTGACGGCGCTGCTGTTCATCGCCGTCGGCTACTGGTCGGGGCGCCTGCGTGAGCTGCGCGACCCCTCGCACGGCCTGGTCCCGCTCGCGCTGGGCGCGCTTGCGACCGCGTTCACCGGCATTGGCATGGCGGTGATCCAGTTCCTGCTCGGCGTCAAGGCGCCGGTCAGCCTGCTGCTCGTGCAGCAGATCGTCCTGCAGGTGCTGGTCAACTGCCTGATCGCGCTGCCCGTCTATGAGCTCGTGCGCCGCTTCCTCTACCGCGCGCTGCCGCGGGGGCCGCGGGCGCGTGGCAGGCGAGCCGGGTCAGCGGCGCTGAGTCCGTTGCAGCGGCCCTCTGAGCGCCTCAGCGGTGGTGTGAGAGCGAGGGCACGCTGATGCTCGGACCGTCTCAGGCCGGCAGCCGTACGCCGCCGATGACCCCGCAGCTGGCGCTGCGCGTGGCGCTCGCCGGCGGCTTCGCGCTGCTGATGTTCGCGGTCATCTTCTTCCGCCTGTGGTTCCTGCAGGTGCTCAGCGGCAGCCAGTACGCGGCCCAGGCGCAGAGCAACACGGTCCTGCAGATCCCGGTCGGCGCACCGCGTGGAGAGATCGTCGACTCGAGCGGCCAGCCGCTGGTCCAGTCCGTGGCCGTGCCGTCGATCCAGATCGCGCCCCGCAGCCTGCCTGGCGGGGGCGCGCTGCTTGACCTGGCGCTGAAGCCACCGGTCGTGATCCCGGCGGCGGACGGCGCGGTGTTCGCGCGCCTGGCGAAGCTGCTGGGCGTTTCCACGACGGCCAAGCCGTGCACCTACACGGTGTACGTGGCCAACAAGGGTGCGGAGAGCTTCCACGTGCCCCTCGCCCCGATCGCCTGTCAGGTCGCCCAGAGCGTCGCCCAGTCCCAGTACGGCAACGCGACCATCAAGACCGACGTTCCCACCTACATCCAGGACTACATCGCCGAGCGTCAGGCTGAGTTCCCGGGCGTGCTCTCACAGGACACCTACGTCCGCAAGTACGCGCTCGGCAACGCCGGCGCACAGGTGTTTGGCTACCTCGGCCAGATCACCCCGGCGGAGCTGAAGGACAAGGCGCTCTACAAGGGCGCCGTGGCGGGTGACGTGGTTGGCCAGTCGGGGCTCGAGGCACAGTACAACCAGTACCTGCAGGGGGTCGACGGCGCCGAGGGGGTGAAGGTCAACTCGCAGGGCCAGTTCGAGGGCTACGGGAAGACCGCCGCGCCGACCCCCGGAGACACGCTCAAGCTGTCGCTGAACGCCAAGCTCGAACAGGTCGGCCAGCAGTCGCTGATCAGGTCCATCGCCGCCAACCACGCCTCGGGCGCGGACGCGGGCTCGTTTGTCGCCATGGATCCTCAGAACGGCCAGATCTACGCGATCGGGTCGGTGCCGAGCTACAACCCCGCCTCGGTGGTGAACGGCATCTCCACCAAGGAGTGGGCCCACCTCAACAATCCGTCGAACCACTACCCGCTGCTTGACCGCGCCATCCAGAGCGCCGGGCCGGACGGCTCGACCTTCAAGGTTGTGACCGCCACGGCTGCGCTGCAGAGCGGCCGCTGGCCACTCAACGGGACCTTCAACGACTATCCCGGACGGGTGTTCTGCGTCAGCGGCCTGTGCCTGCACAACGCCGGCGGCGCCAACTACGGGGTCGTCGACCTGCAGCAGGCGATCGAGGTCTCAGACGACGAGTTCTTCTACAACCTCGGGGTCAAGCTGAACGGCAATCCGGCCGTCTACCCCAAGGGCTTTCCGCTGCAGGCGTGGGCCCGGCGCTACGGCCTGGGGCAGCTGACCGGCATCGACCTGCCGGGCGAGATCCCGGGCGAGATCGGCTCGCCGCTGCTGCAGACCCAGCTGTGGAAGCAGGAGCGCCAGTGCGACACGGGCACCGGGCTCTACAAGGGACACCCGCCGCACCCGGCGGTGCTCTCCCCACTCGGCGACTCGATCGTCTCCGGCGGCTGCGGGATCGCCAACACCAGCTACTGGACCGTCGGTGACAACCTCGAGACCGGCGTGGGCCAGTACCAGGACCAGCTGACGCCGATCCAGCTCGCCGTCGTCTACGCGGCGGTCGAGAATGGCGGCACGATCGTGACCCCGCACGTCGGTGCCCAGATCCTGTCGCCCAGCGGCAGCGTGATCCAGGCGATCGCACCCCCGCCGAAGCGCAAGCTCAACATCAATCCGACCTACCTCGCCGCGATCCAGCAGGGGCTCTACCTGGCCGCCAAGGGACCCCGCGGCACCTCGACCGACGTGATGTCGAGCTTCCCCGAGCCGGTCCACGGCAAGACCGGGTCGGCCGAGCTGGGAACGCAGGGGAGCGCCGGGACCGACGGCTGGTACGCCTGCTACGTGCCGGCCAGCGCGACCAGCAAGCCGATCGTCGTCGTGGTCGAGGTCCAGAAGGGCGGCTACGGCACCAGCTCGGCCGCCCCGGTGGCCAGGCAGATCCTCTCGCAGTGGTTCTTCGGCAAGCCCGGGCCGATGGTCGGGCTGGGATAGGCTTGGGCAGGTCAACGGTGAGCGCGACGACCCCACTACGGCTGAGCGGCGAGTCCTCGCTGCGCGCGGGCCGGCGCCTGCCGGGCGTCGATCCGCTGCTCTTGTTCGCGGCTGTCGGCCTCTCGCTCTGCTCGGTCGTGGTGCTGCACGCGCTCAACGGGTCGGCCTACTACGCCGGCGAGTACAAGCGCCAGGCGATCTTCTCGGGCCTGGGGCTGCTGGTAGCGCTCGCCATCAGCCGCTTTGACTACTCGCGCCTGCGCGAGTTTCGCTACGTCATCTACGGCTTGGCGATCGTGCTGAACCTGGCCGTGTTCGCGTTCCCGGCACCCGGTGGCGCGGCCGGCGCCTCGCAGCGGCGCATCCCGCTGCCGGGGTTCACCTTCCAGTCGTCGACCTTCGGCATGGTGCTCGTGATCCTGGCGCTGTCGGCGTTTGCGGTCGAGCGTTCGCGCCGCATGAGCGAGCACCGCACCACGGCACGGATCCTGCTGCTCGGGCTGGTCCCGGCCATGGTTGTGATGGCGGAGCCCGACCTCGGCGACGCGCTCGTCTACGGGGTGATCGCCTACGCGGTGCTGTTCTTCCTCGGCACCAGCTGGAAGCACCTGGCGGCCCTGGCAGCACTGGTGCTGGTGGCCACAGTGGCGGTGCTGACGGTCGCGCCCGCGGTCGGGGTCAACGTTTTGCACGGCTACCAGCGCGAGCGCCTGACGACCTTCCTCAACCCCACCTGCAACACGGCCAAGGACACCTACTGCTACCAGCTCGAGCATGGACTGATCGCGATCGGCTCCGGCCAGAAGACCGGCACCGGCCCGGCCCGGGCCAGCCAGGCCACCGGCGGCTTCCTGCCGCAGGCCTCGAGCGACTTCGTCTTCGCCACGCTCGGTGAGATGTACGGCTTCGTCGGGGCGGCCGTGGTCCTCTCGCTCTATGCGCTGCTGATCTGGCGGACGTTACGCATCGTGACGATGGCCAAGAACCTGTTCGGGACACTGGTCGCGGGGTCGATCCTCGCGATGCTCATGTTCCAGATCTTCGTGACGGTCGGCATGAACATGGGGATCATGCCGATCACCGGGATCCCCCTGCCGCTGATGGCATACGGCGGCTCGTCGGTAATCACAACCTTCACGGCCATCGGCCTGCTCGAGTCGATCTACGTCCAGGCACGGATGTCATCGGCCGGCAAGTCGCTGGCGCTGACCGCCTGACGGCTGCCGCCGGGCGCAAAACTCCACAAAGGAACAAAATTGAAGAAGCAAGTGTTGGTCAGCGTCGACCGCGGGGAGACTCGCGTGGCGCTGCTCGAGGCGGCCGGTGACCCGGCCGCCCGCCCCGCGGGCTCCGCTGGCACGCGCCGGCGCCGCCGCAGCGCCAACCCGGCGGCCGGCTACCGGGTTGCCGAGCTCTACCTGGAGCGCCGCGGCGCCCGCTCGATCGTCGGCAACATCTACAAGGGCCGGGTCGACAACGTGCTGCCGGGCCTCGAAGCGGCGTTCGTCGACATCGGACTGGACAAGAACGGCTTCCTGCACGTCGATGAGATCGTCATGCCGGGCGTCGAGGCGCCCCGCCGTGGCCGCGGCTCGGGACGCGACGCGACCCAGATCGCCGAGCTGCTGAAGCCGGGCCAGGAGATCGTGGTCCAGGTCGTCAAGGATCCGCTCAAGACCAAGGGTGCGCGCCTGTCGATGGATCTCACGATCGCGGGCCGCTACATGGTCTTTGCCCCCTACGGCGAGGGCGTCGGCGTCTCGCGCAGGCTCGAGGATCGCGAGCGCGACCGGCTGCGCAAGGAGGCGGCCAAGCTCGAGCTACAGGGCGCCGGAGCGATCATCCGCACGGCGGCGCAGGGGGCCAAGCGCGCCGAGCTCGAGCGCGAGCTGCAGTACCTGTTCAAGCTCAACGAGGTGCTGCACCGGCGGGTGGAGACGGCAGAGGCGCCGGCACTGGTCTTTCAGGAGGCCGACCTGTCCGTGCGCGTGGTGCGCGACATCTACTCGGGAGAGTTCGAGCGGGCGGTCGTCGATGACGAGAAGCAGCACCACCGCCTGGTCGCGTTCTTTGCGCGCACGGCGCCCGAGCTGGTCGGCCAGGTTGAGCTGTGGTCTGAGGAGCGGCCGCTGTTTGAGGCCTTTGGCGTCGAGCGTGTGCTCGACTCGACGCTCTCACGGCGGGTTGAGCTGCCGAGCGGCGGCTACCTGGTGATCGACTACGCCGAGGCGCTCACCGTGATCGACATCAACTCCGGCAGCTTCACCGGCAAGGGCAAGGGGGCACGGCTCGAGGACACGATCACGAAGACCAACCTCGAGGCGGCGGAGGAGGTCGTGCGCCAGCTGCGCCTGCGCGACATTGGCGGCATCATCGTGATCGACTTCATCGACATGGCGCGGGCGCGCAACCGCGACGCGGTCCTGAAGACGCTGCGCAAGGCGCTCGACGAGGACCGCACCAAGACCTTCGTGGTTGAGATCTCGCCGCTCGGGCTGGTCGAGATGACGCGCCAGAACGTGACCGACGGCGTGCGCGAGATCATGACCAGGCCCTGCCCGGCCTGCCACGGTGAGGGCGTGATCAAGTCTGAGGAGACGATCGCGATCGAGTTCGAGCGCCGTATGCGCGAGCTCGCGACCCAGGTCAGCGAGGAGGCACTGCTGATTCAGATGAACCCGCGCGTGAGCCAGGAGTTCACCGGACATGACGCCCGCGTGCTGCGCGCGATCGAGGCCGACACGGGCAAGTGGTTTCACTTCGAGGGCTCAGAGGGGCTGCCGCTGGACCACTTCGCGGTGCTGATGCAGGCCGGACGCGAGCAGGTGCTCGAGCGTGCACTCCCGTTCCGTGAGGGCGAGGAGGTGCACCTCGAGATCATCGAGCCGCACATGTACAACGCCGGCGACGCCGTCGCCAAGGTCGACGGCTACATCGTCTCTGTCCGTGGGGGCGTTGGCGCCGTGGGCCAGAAGCGGCTGGTGCGGATCGAGCAGGTGGGACGCACGGAGGCGATCGCGGTCCTGATCGACCAGAACGACGCTGCTAAGGTGAACGGCGCGCGGCCTGTACTCGAGCCGCCGTCAGACGCGGCCGATGACGTAGAATCACCCGACCGGCGTCGTGGCCGGCGCGGGGGGCGTCGCCGGGTCGCGTCAGCGGCCGGCGCGATCAGGGCCGAGGCGACCACGGCAGCCAGCGAATCTTCCCCAGAGTGATCATGTACGCAATCGTCAAGACAGGCGGCAAGCAGTACCGCGTGAAGGAGGGCGAGCGCCTGCTCGTCGAGCGGCTGCACGCGCAGGACGGCGAGACCGTCGCGCTTGACCCGCTGCTCTACGTGGACGGTGACCAGGTGGTCGTTGGCGAGGCGCTCGCCAACGTCCATGTCGGCGCCACCGTCATCGGCCACGAGCGCGGCCCCAAGCTGCGCGTCGTCAAGTTCAAGCCCAAGCGCGGCTACAAGCGGCGCAACGGCCACCGCCAGGAGCTGACCCGGATTCAGATCACGACCATCGCGGCGGCACAGGAGGCTGGGCATGGCGCATAAGAAGGGCCTCGGCTCCTCCCGCAACGGCCGCGACTCAAACGCCCAGCGGCTCGGCGTGAAGGTGTTCGCGGGCCAGTCGGTCACGGGCGGCGAGATCATCGTGCGCCAGCGCGGCACCCGCTTTCACCCCGGCGACGGGGTCGGGATCGGCAAGGACGACACGATCTACGCCAAATCGTCCGGAGTGGTGCAGTTCCGGGGCACCCGCCGGGGACGCGTGATCTCCGTCGAGCCACCCGACGACGCCGCCTGACGCGGGTCCGCGCAGGCAGCCCTGGCCGGCGGCTGGCTCAGCTCGCCAGCACCGCGGTGCACTGCGGGCAGCGCTTGGCGGCCGCGGGGATCGTGGAGGTGCACTCGGGGCAGGCCTTGACCGAGGTGTCCTCGGCGGCAAAGCGCGCCGTGAAGCTCTCATACGGCTTGACGACGAAGAAGAAGACGGCCGCCGCCACGCTCAGGAAGGTGATCGCCGCGTTGATGAAGTCGCCGTAGTAGAAGTGGCTCGAGTTGATCGTGAACGACAGCGCGCCGAAGTCCGGCTGGCCGAAGATCAGGGCGATGATCGGCGTGATCAGGTCTGCGACAAGGGCTTTGACGAGCGCCGCAAACACCGTGGCGATCACGAACGCGACCGCCATCGTGACGAGGTTTCCCTTCATCAGGAAGGCCTTGAACTCCTCGAGCAAAGACTTCATCCCCACTCACCTCCGGTCCCGGTTGGCTTACGGGCCAGAGCTTATGCGAGCGGGCGGCGGATCTGCGGGAGTGCGGCCTAAGCTTGAGCGCCAGAGACGATGAAGGATCGGGCACGAATCCACGTTCAGGCTGGCGGCGGCGGCGATGGCTGCATGAGCTTCCGCCGCGAGGCGCACGTCCCCAAGGGCGGCCCGGACGGCGGTGACGGCGGCCGTGGCGGGGACATCGTGATGGTCTGCGACGACTCCTACCGTGACCTCGAGCACTTCCGCCGCCAGTCGCACTTCAGGGCCCGCCGCGGCGCCCACGGGCAGGGATCCGGGCGCCACGGCGCCGACGGGCAGGCGCTGGAGATCCCGGTGCCGCCGGGAACCGAGATCCTCGTCGAGGGCGACTCGAGCCGGCATGACCTGCTGCGCCCAGGGCAGCGTGCGCTGGTCGCCCGCGGCGGCTCCGGCGGGCGCGGCAACCGCCACTTCTCGAGCGCCACGCACCAGAGCCCGCGCTTTGCGCAGCGCGGGCTCGCGGGCGAGGAGGGCTGGCTCACGCTGGCGCTCAAGCTGCTGGCCGACGCCGGCCTGGTGGGCCTGCCGAACGCCGGCAAGTCATCGCTCTTGGCGAGGCTGACCAGGGCGGCGCCAAAGGTCGCCGCCTACCCGTTCACCACGCTCGAGCCGGTGCTCGGCACGCTGCACCACGACGACCGCCAGCTGGTGATCGCAGACATCCCCGGGCTGATCGCCGGCGCCGCCGCCGGCGCCGGCCTCGGGCACGACTTCCTGGCCCACATCGAGCGCACGCGCCTCCTGGTGCACGTGCTCGACCTGGCGCCGGCCGACGGCTCAGACCCGGTGGCGAACTTTGAGACCGTCGAGCGCGAGCTCGCGCTCTACCAGGAGCGCCTGGCGACGCTGCCGCGGATCCTCGCCCTCTCCAAGGCGGACCTCGTGACCTCCGGCCAGGCCGAGAGCGCGCTCGAGCGCTGGCGCGAGCGGCTGGGGGAGACGGTGCCGGTGCTGCTCACCTCGGCGGCCACGCGCCAGGGCGTCGACCAGCTAGCCGTCGAGCTGCTGCGGCGGGTGCCGCTGAATGAGCCCGGGGCGGGGCGCCCCGGCGACGGTGGTGGCCAGCGGGCCACCACCGGAGAGGCCGCGCTGGGCGAGCTGGCCGAGCATCGTGTGTTCCGGCCGGCGCCGGCGCGGGCCTTCCGCGTGGCTCGCAGCGGTGATGGCGCTTACGTCGTCGAGGGTGAGGGGGTGCAGCGGCTCGTCGCCCGCTACGACCTCTCAAACGAGGACGCGCTCGCCCACCTCGAGCGCCGGCTGCGCGGGATGGGCGTGATTCGCGCGCTGCAGGAGGCCGGCTTTGCGCCGGGTGATGACGTGGAGATCGCCGGTGTCGCCTTCGAGCTGGATCCGTAGGCGGGGCTGGCGGTGAGCGCGATCGTCATCAAGCTTGGCTCGAGCGTGGTCGCAAGCGACGACGGCACGGTTCGCCTGGGCGTGCTCGAGCAGATCTGCGACGAGGTCGCCGCGCTGCACGCGGCGGGACAGGAGCCGATCTTCGTCACCAGCGGGGCGATCGCGCGCGGGCTCGGGGTCATGGGTGTGGGCGAGCGGCCGCGCGCGATCGACGAGCTGCAGGCCGCCAGCGCGATCGGCCAGGGAAAGCTCTACCGGGTCTATGACGAGTTGCTGCAGGCGCGCGGGGTGCGCAGCGCCCAGGTGCTGTTGACATTCTTTGACATGAGCGCCCGCACCCATTACCTGAACGTCCGCCACACCCTCGCCAAGCTGCTCGAATGGCGGGTGGTGCCGGTGATCAACGAGAACGACACCACCACCACCGACGAGATCTCCTTCGGCGACAACGACTTCCTCGCCGCGCAGGTGGCGATCCTCACCGGCGCCCAGCGGCTACTGCTCCTGACCAACACTGACGGGCTGTTCACCGCCGACCCGCGCCTGGATCCTGCGGCCCGGCTGGTGGAGCAGGTGCAGCGCATCGAGGAGCTCGAGGCGGTCGCGATCGGCGAGGAGACCTCTGCCCTTGGATCGGGCGGCATGCGCTCCAAGGTGGTGGCCGCCGAGATGGCGACCGCGGCCGGCATCGCCACCGTGATCGCCAACGGCCAGCGCCCCGGCACGATCACCACGGCCGCTGCGGGGGGCCGGGTCGGGACCTCATTCCCGGCGCGGGCGGAGCGTGTGTCGAGCTTCAAGCTGTGGCTGAAGTACGCCAAGCCCGTGCGCGGTCGTGTGCAGGTCGACGCGGGCGCCGCCCGGGCGCTGCGGGAGGGCGGCAGGAGCCTGCTGGCGGTTGGTGTGCTCGAGGTCGGCGGCAGCTTTGAGGCCGGAGACGCGATCGAGGTCGTCTCCGGTGGCGAGCCCATTGGCAAGGGCATCAGCAACTACTCCGCCGACGAGCTGCGGCGCGTGCGCGGGCTGAAGTCCGCCGAGGTGCGCGAGATCCTGCCGCTGGCCAGCGACGAGGCGGTCCACCGCGACTACTTTGTGCTCGCGTAGTCTTAGCGTGACGATGAGCGCGACCCTGAGCGAGACGAGTGCCGTGAGCGTCGCTGAGCTGTGCCGGGCGGCCAAGCGTGCCTCGCGCACACTCGCGCTGACAGAGACCACGGTCAAGGACGGCGCCCTGCTGGCGCTCGCGCAGGCGCTGGTGGAGCGCGCGCCCGAGATCCTCGCGGCCAACGCCGCTGACCTGGAGGCAGGGCGAGAGCAGGGGCTCAGCCCGGCGCTGCTGGACCGGCTCGCGCTCGACCAGCGCCGGATCGCGGCGATCGCCGGCGGGGTCCGCGGCATCGCCGCACTGCCCGACCCCGTGGGCGAGGTGATCGATGGCTCCCGGCTCGCAAACGGGCTCGATGTGCGCCGGGTCAGGGTGCCGCTCGGGGTGGTCGCGGTGGTCTATGAGGCGAGGCCGAACGTGACCATCGACGCTGCCGCGCTGTGCCTGAAGTCGGGCAACGCTGTGGTGCTGCGCGGGTCGCGCGCGGCGGCGCGCTCAAACGCGGCCCTGGCCGCGGTCGCCGCCGAGGCGCTGAGCGGCGCCGGCCTGCCCGGCGCCGCGCTGACGCTGATCGCCGGCGGCGGCCGCGAACAGCTGGCGGAGCTGGCGACCCAGTCTGAGAGCGTCGACCTGATCATCCCGCGTGGGGGGGAGGGGCTCAAGGCGGCGCTCAAGGGGGTCGCGACCGTGCCCGTGATCTTTGCGGCGGCCGGCAACTGCCACGTTTACGTCGACCGCAGCGCCGGCCTGCGGGAGGCGCAGGAGATCGTGCTCAACGCCAAGCTCCAGCGGCCGGGCGTCTGTAACGCCGCCGAGACGCTGCTGGTCCACCACGGTGTTGCGGCAGCGTTCCTGCCGGCGATGCTCGAGCAGCTCCACGGAGCGGGTGTGGTCCTGCACGGCGACGAGCGCACGCGCGCGCTCGCGGGCGCGGTGCCGGTGCGGGTGGCCACCGAGGATGACTGGGACACCGAGTACCTCGGGCTCGAGCTCGCCGTGGCCGTGGTGGACGACGTGCAGGCGGCGATCGAGCACATCAACCGCCACGGCAGTGGCCACTCGGAGGCGATTGTCACGCGCGACACGGCCGCCGCACGTGCCTTCCAGCGCGCGGTCGACGCCGCCTGCGTGTATGTGAACGCGTCCACGCGCTTCACCGACGGCGGCGAGTTCGGGATGGGGGCGGAGATCGGCAACTCGACCCAGAAGCTCCACGTCCGCGGCCCGATCGGGCTGCGCGAGCTGTGCACCTACAAGTATCTGGTGGAGGGTGCAGGTCACGTCCGCGCCTGAACGGCTGAGCGCCCGGGAGCCGGGAGCCGGGCGGATCGGCATTCTGGGCGGCACCTTCAACCCGCCGCACCTTGGCCACCTGATCTGCGCCCAGGAGGCGCACCGGCAGCTCGCGCTGGACCGTGTGCTCGTGCTCCCGGCGCGCCAGCCACCGCACAAGCCCATAGACGACGATCCCGGTGCCCGGCATCGGCTCGAACTCTGCCGCCGGGCGGTCGCGGGGGATGAGCGCTTTGAGGTCTCAGAGCTCGAGCTGCGCCGCGAGGGCCCGTCCTACACGGCCGATACGCTTGTGGAGCTGAGTGCCCTGATGCCCGATAGCGAGCTGTTCCTGATCGTCGGCGGTGACGTGGCCGCGGGGTTCATGTCGTGGTATCGCCCCCAGCGCGTGCTGGCGCTGGCCACGCTGGCCGTGGCGCAGCGGCGCGGCACCTCGCGGGCCGCCGTCGACCGGGCGCTCGCCGCGCTCCCCGGGGGAGAGCTGGCGGAGTTCTTCCGCATGCCCCGGATCGAGATCTCCTCAACCGAGATCAGGCGCCGGGTCCGCCACCGCCAGCCGATCACCTACCTCGTCCCGGAGGCGGTGGGCGCATACATCGACGAACATCGCCTATATGGAGGCCAAGCTGGATCATGACCCCTGAAGAGATCACGCTCGCAGTCGCCGGCTACGCGTCGGACGCCAAGGCCGAGGCGATCATCTCGCTCGACCTGCGCGAGCTCACCTCCGTAGCCGACTACTTCCTGATCTGCACCGGCCGCAGCGAGCGCCAGGTGAAGGCTATCCACGACCGGGTCCACCTCGGTATGAAGCAGGACCATGGCGTCCTGCCGGCGCGCGTTGACGGTGCCGCGCAGTCGCAATGGGTGCTGATGGACTACAGCGACGTGATCGTGCACGTGTTCGTCCCTGAGCTGCGGGATTTCTACCGGCTCGAGCAGCTCTGGGGCGAGGCCCCGGTGCAGCCCTTCGAGTTCGCGCCCGCCTAGCAGCGGGCGTGTCTCAGAGCGCCGACAGCAGCTTCGGCGCGACCTGCTTCTTGCGGCTCATGACGCCCGGCAGTGTCAGCCGGCAGCCGTCGGGCTGCACGCCAAAGGCGCGCGCGACCGCAGCCACGTCGCCGTCGATGAGCAGGTCGGTCACCTTTTCGACCACGTCGGTGACCATCAGCGCATAGACCTCCACGTTCTGGCGCGCGCGCTCGCGCTCCATGGCCGAGAGCAGTTCGGGCACGCGTTCCAGCAGGGCCTTGCCGACGACCTCGACCTGGGCGACGAGGAACTGCGCCCCGCTGGCCGCGTGGTAGGTCTTGGCGTCGCGCTTGACCAGGTCCTCGGCGCTCAGCCCGTCGACGTCGGAGGTCTCCTCAAACATCCGCTGGCCGAAGGCGCGGGCGTCGAGCTCGAGCACCTGCTCGAGGTAGCCGACCACGGCAGCGTCCCGCTCGGTGGTGGTGGGCGAGGCGAGGATCACCGTGTCCGAGAGCACCGCGGCCAGCAGCAGCATGGCGGTCGGCCGCGCCGGCTCGACGCCGCTGCGGCGGAAGTGCTCGACCACCAGCGTAGAGGTCGAGCCGACCGGGTCGAAGGTGGCCCGCACCGGGACGCGGGTCTCGATCGAGCCGATGTGGTGGTGGTCCAGGATCTCCACGATCTCGGCCTGGTCGATGCCCGGCACGCTCTGGGCCTGCTCCGCATGGTCGACCAGGATCACGCGGCGGCGTACCGGCGAGACGAGGTCAGCGCGCGACAGCAGCCCGACCGGGCGCTGGTGCTCGTCACAGACGATCGCGGCGCCGTGGTGGGAGTGCTTGAGCTGCTCGGAGACCTCGCTGATCAGATCGCCGCTGGCGGCGACGATCTGATCGCGTTCCATGAACTCCCGGCAGGGAGCAGCGAGCGCGATCATTCGCGCCGCCAGATACGTGTCGAGCGGCGAGCTGATGATCGCGGTCCCGTGTGCTTGCGCTGCCTTGACGACGGCCGGATCGGGCTTGGTGCCGTGGGTCAGCACCAGCAGCGCGAGCCCCCGCTCGAGGACGCGCAGCTGCGCCTTCGGGCGGTCGCCGATCACGACGATGTCAGAAGCCTCGATCCCCGGCTCGTTATCGGCGGCGGACGCATGCACCCAGATGCGCCCCGTCAGGGCCCGGTCATGACCGGCCAGAAGCTCGCCGTCCAGCACGTTGACGACGGCATCGATGTGGGTTGCCTCGCGCAGCCTCACGCTTGACTCCCCCACGCAGCGGCGTGCCAGGGAGCGTGCGGTGACGATCCCGATCAGCGCGCCTTGATCGTCGAGAACTGGGACCAGGTCGCAGTCGGCGTGGTCAAGTGCGATCCCGGCGGCGCGGACCGGGTCACCGGCGGTCATGTGCGGGAAGGCGGTCTGCATCACGTCACCTGCCCGAAGCCTGATGTGTGGTAGCAGCTCTGGCTCGGGAACCCCCGCCTGCTCGAGCACCCAGCGCGTCTGCGGGTTCAGTTCGCCCAGCCGGACCGGCAGGTAGTCGGTTCCGGGGTCAAGCCGGGACTTCAGCTCCGCATAGCCGATCGCCGCCCCGATCGAGTCGGCGTCGGGGTTGCGGTGGCCGGAGACGTAGACGGGTGCCACACGGGGATTATCACGACATCCCGCAGAATTGGCGCCGACGCCGTAGCGCTCGCGCGCTGGCGTGGTGCCGCGCCGCGCGCTAGGGTGCGCGGCGAGCGGCCGTGGCCGGCACCCGGGACGGCGATTTCAGCGAAGAGAACGGAGCGCCATGTCGTCTGCACCAAAGATCCTGCCGACCCAGATCCAGGAGGGGACCGCGAGCGGCATCCGCTACCGGCTTGAGGGTGAGCTAGTGCCGGCGCTGCACATGGCGCTCGACGGCAGCATGCCGGTCTACTTCGAGCACCACGTGCTGCTGTGGAAGCACCCGACCCTCCAGATCGGGCTGCACCCGCTGCGCAAAGGCCTTGTGCGCCGTGCGTTCGCGGGCATGCCGCTGCTGTTGCTCCAGATCGAGTCGGGTGGTGAGGTCGCCTTCAGCCGTGACGCGCCCGGGCACGTCGCCGCCCTGCACCTGCAGGCCGGCGCCGGCATCCAGGTCCGTGAGCACCAGTTCCTGGCGGCTACGCAGAACATCGAATACGACTACAGCCGCATGAAGGGCTTTGCCAACATGATGTACGGCGGCGGCTTCTTCATCGACCAGTTCATGTGCACTAGCGGCGAGGGAGTCGTCTGGGTGCATGGCTACGGCAACGTCTTCGAGAAGGTGCTCGATCCCGGCGAGTCGATCGACATCGAGCCGGGCGGCTGGCTGTACTACGACCACTCGGTGTCGATGAGCCAGGAGGTCTACGGCTTCAAGACCGGGCTGCTCGGTGGCGGCGGAAATCTCGTCTTCAACCGCTTCACCGGTCCCGGCCGGGTCGGCCTGCAGAGCGCCTACTACCACCCGCCCGGAGCCGAGACCGGGGCCGGTGGCGGCCAGGGGCAGGCACCGGGCATGGGCGGCCTGCTCGGCGGCCTGCTCGGCAACTGACCGTGGCGCGTGCCTGATGACGTTCGCGCCAGGGCATCTGCAGCAGCACCCTCTTCCCGCAGGCGTTGTGGGAGCGCTGTCGCTGTCGGGTTACCAGTTACTGGTGGACGTGGCGGGCGTCGGTGCCGGGCGCCTGGGCCCGCAGGCCTTTCTGCTCATTGCGCCCGAGCCCGAGTCTGGCGGCAGCGAGGAGCTCACGCACATCTCGCTGCACCAGACGCGGCTGGGATCGGAGGCCGATGCCGCCGCCTACCAGCAGCTGGCGGCCCAGCTCGGCTACCTGCGGCTGTCTGGCTACCGGCTCGGGCTGGAGCGCTCGGGGCTGCGCTCGAAGGTTTCGCTGATCAACCCGGCCAGCGGTGCGATCGCCATGCAGATCCCCGACAAGCATCCGGGGAGGCTGTTTGGCGGCGGCGGTGGTGATGTCAGGACGCTGCTGGCCGCCGCGCGCGGGCTGGCCCCGGCCGGGCCGCCGCCCGATCTGGAGCGTCCCGAGCTGCTGCACCAGGCGCTGCTGGCGCTGGCGCTCCAGGACGAGTCGACGAGTGGGGCGGAGGCTGTGGAGCTGGCAGACCGGGCGCTGGAGCTGGCCCACTCGGACCCGTCGCTTGACCCTGGGACGGCGCTCGAGCGGGCGCGCTCAGGCTGAGACCCTCCCGGCAGGACGCGCGAGATGCCACTGTTCCTGATCGCCGCGACGCTCGTACGCCAGGTCAACCGCTTCCGCGTGGCGAGCCTGATCGTCTTTGCCTGCACGGTGCTTGTGATCGGTGCGGCGCTGTTCTCGCTCACGCAGCACATCTCCTTTGGCCTTGCGCTCTACTGGGCCGTTACCACGGCCACGACCGTCGGCTACGGTGATGTCACGCCGCACAACAGCATCGGCCGCGTCGTCGCCGTGGTGGTGATGCTCGGGACCATTCCAACCGTTGGCGCTGTCTTCGCGCTGCTCGCGGGCGCGTCTGCTCTCAACCGCATGAGGAGGCTTCTGGGCATGGACCGCATCCTGCCGTCATCCGCTTACACCCTGGTCTATGGGTCGCACCCGGTGCTCGCGCGGGTGCTCGCCGAGCTCGAGCGCTCAGGCCAGAAGGTCGTGCTGGTGGCGCCAACCCGCCCCACCGGTCTTGGCGACGAGCATCACTTCGTGGCTGGGGATCCGAGCGACGAGAGCGTGGTCCGGGCCTCACACCCGGAGCGGGCTGACCGGGCGCTGATCGCCTGCGAGAGCGACGCCGACACGCTGGTGGTGGCTGTCAGCGTCCGTTCGCTGGCACCGGAGCTTGAGGTCTACGCGCTCACGCAGTCCCCGAGCGTCGCGCGCGCGCTCGCGGACCTGGGCATCACGCACACGCTCGCGACCGACGAGTTGATCGGCCACACGCTGGCCAAGAGCCTCGAGGCGCCGCAGTCCGGCGACGTGCTGCTCGCTCTGGTCGACAGCGACGCCTACCGGATGGTGGAGACCGAGGTCGGCGATGAGCTGGCCGGCCAGCCGCTCTCAGCGGTCCGCGGCCGCGCCGACGCGCTGATCCTCGGGGTCTTCAAGGATGGCCGCGTCGCGCTCGGGGTCACCAGCGACCCTGTGCTCGCCGCCGGCGACCGGCTGATCCAAGTGAAGCCCGCGGGCTGAGCCGCCTGGCGCTGGGTTACGCTTCTGCCGGCACGCGTCGCGAGGATCAGCGGCGGTTTCATGAGGGAGCCGGCTCGCACGAGGGATCTCAAGCGAGCAAACTGAGGGTCTGGCTGGCAGTTTGCTCACCTGAACCGGTTAGCGGGCTCCCCGAGCATCCGAGGTCGTGCCGCTCACGCCTGACGCCGCCCCCGTGTGGGTGGGGGAATCGGGGACCTCCACGGCTCGCGCCGTCGGCGTGACGGCGCGAGCTGAGCTGGACTGACGCCGCTGCGCTCGGGCGGCTGCGCGCGTGTCAGCAAATCATCCGCTCGAAACCGGACGGAAGCGTACGGAACGTACTAAGCTGTCGCTGTGGAGTCGATCAAGGCGGACGAGGTGCGGATCCCGCGCAGAGTGCGGGTGGCGGTGAGCCGTCACGAGCAGGTGGTCGTACTCAACCGCGAGCGACCGGTGCTGGCGATCGTCCATCCTGACGAAGTCATTCGGCCGCGGTCGGGACGGCGAGGACGCCGAGTGGGAGAGATCGCCGCCGCTCTGTCTGCCGGGCCTGCTCCCGATCCAGGCTTCGCGGCTGACATGGACGCTGTTCTCGCGAGCGTCGGAAACGCGACGGACGACCCGTGGGCACGGTCCTAGACACCACGGTCTTCATCGAACTGGAGCGTGCGAGTAGGCGGAGGGAGGGCAGCAGCGTTGGGCGGTTGCTCGGCGAGCGTCTGGCGGAACGCATTGGCGCCGACGACGAAGCCGCCATTGCGGCGATCACCGCAAGTGAGCTGCTCCACGGCGTGCACAGAGCGAGCGCGGAGAATGGCTTGCGGCGCGCGGTGTTTGTCGAGGCGATTCTCTCGGTCATACCCGTGCTCGACTTCGATCTGTCCGCTGCTCGCGCGCACGCACGGCTGTGGGCCGACCTCGTGACGGCAGGACAGGACATCGGCCCGCACGACCGGCTGATTGCGGCGACGGCGATCAGCCATGGTTGGCGGGTGGGTACAGCCAACCCCCGCCACTTCAATCGGATCGCCGGTCTCGACGTGGTTGAGATCAGCTGACCGGCTGGCCGCCGGCCCCCAGCGATCATCCGACTGGAAGTACCACCCAGGCGGTGTGAGCGCCCAGCAACTTCCAGTTGATCGCCGACTCGCCTCCGGGAGTTGGCAGCTCAGCATAGAGCTGAGTGCTATACGCATAGATCTTCTGAGTCGCGATTCCCCTCCGGCAGTACTGTGTGGTTGATGCGAGCGCAGGCGCAGGAGGCGGAGCCGATCGTCCGGCACCGCGATGAGGTGGCTACGTCCAACGCTCGCTGGTACTTCGCGGGACTGGTCGGATCGTTGCTCGGAAACAGCGCGATGTCGTTGGTCGCCGGCATCTGGGTCAAGTCGCTGACTGGTAGCAGCGCGCAGGCTGGCCTGGTCTCGGCGTGCGTCTATGCCGGGACGATCGGCGCTCTCCGGCGTAGGTGTGGCCGCCCAGTACAGCCGCGTGCAGGGCGTTGGACAGCGGCCCGCGTTCCTGGGCGTGCTCAGCGCGCTGCTCGGCGCCGGGTCGATTCTCGCTGCGCTCTCAGCGAGCAGGCTGATCGGGCGGTTCGGCCAGCGTGCGCTTGCCATCGTCGGGCTGGTCAACTTCGCGGCAGGCAATCTGCTGCGCGCCGACCACTGGCTGGTGGCGACGCTGAACGTCGCCCAGCGCCACTCCCCGGACGAGCTGCAGGGCCGGCTCTCGGCAGCGCTCACGTTCGCGCTCTTCGGCCCCAAGCGCTGACCCAATCCATCGGCTCGATCTTGATAGCGCGCGTCACCTACGCCGAGATCTACGCCGCCTCGGCAGCCATCAGCCTCATCGTCGCCGCCTGGCTTGTGCGGCAAGATCTGAGACCGGTGACGCCCAGCCGCGTGAGCCCGGCTGGGCTCAGGGCTCATCCGCGGCGTCTACCAGCAGCCAGTCACATAGCGCTCTGGGTCGAGCCGGATCGTGACCGGCCCGCTCACCCGCCCACCGCCCTGCGCATCGCGGTGTCCACGGTCGCCTGATCGACACCGTCGACCGACACCAGCTTGTCCCGCGTGCGCTGCCCGCGCACGACCGCCAGGCGTGATGGACGCACGCCGAGAGCCTCGGCGAGCAGCCGACACACGGCGTCGTTGGCGCGCCCGTCCACGGGCGGCGCCGTCACCCGTGCGATCACGACCCCGTCTCGCAGAGCGGTCAGCGCGTCGGAACGTGCGCCGGGCTGGGCGCGGACGCGGAGCGTTGCGGTCGGCACCCGGTAATCATCGCGGTTGCGCGCCGCCGGTGCGCGCCGCCGGTGCGCGGCAGCGGCCGTGGCGGTCCCTCGGGCGGTCTCTCGAGATGCTTGGCGACCTTACCGGCCATCTGACGCTCAGCGCGGGACACGGAGGAGGCAAGCTCGTTGAGCGGAGCTGGGCTTGGCTGCAGTGGCGGGCGTGCTCAGGTCGGCTTGCGGTTGGCGGAGCGCAGGTTCGCCAGTACGGCGTCAAGGAGGCCAGGGAAGTGGTGTGACGCGTTGGACTTGCTGATGCCCAGCTCGCTGTAGATCGCGGAACATTGCATCTCGCCGTTGCGAGACAGCAGATCCACGATTCGCAGCCGCAGCGGATCGCTGAGGGCGTTCATCGCGCCTGGTAGCTCGATGTCCGCGGGATTGGCGTGGAAGGTGTCTCGCATGCCTCTGGCATAGCTTTAGTCCGAAGGTCCAATCTCTATTGAACTATTGGACTTAAGCGGTTGAGCCCGAAGATTTACCCGCTCGCCCTCGGCACGTTCAACAGGCGCTCGGGCCGCGGCCGCCAGCCGCGGACCAACCGTGACCGGGCCGCGCAGCTGGTCGCGGCTGGACGTACGCTACCCGCTGACACCCCGAAGGCAACACCGGGTGTACTCACCGCATGGCGAAGGTGATGGTGTCGCTCCCCGATGACGTGCTGAGGGCGGTCGATGTGGAGGCGGAGCGCCGCGGGACGACGCGCAGTGGACTGCTGCGGGAGCTCGCCGAGGGTGCGCTGCGCCGGCGCAGCATGCAGCGGGCTGAGCGGATGGCAGCGATCAACGCCGCGGGCGCGAACGTGGGTCATGGAGGAAGGGTGGCCGATCTGGTCAAGGCGACGCGGCCGGAGCATTGAGCCTCTGGCTGCTCGATGCCAGCGTGCTTCTGGCCAGCGAGGACTCGGACGACGAGCATCATGCCGACGCCGTGCGGCTGCTCTCCTGTGAGGACCCGTTGGCCACGCTCGACCTCGCGCTCTATGAGGTGACCACTGTCGCCGTGTGCGCGTGGCGGGATCTGGTGGCCGCCGGGCGCCTGCGTGCGCGCGTGGACGCGCTGGCCGCGGACGGCGGAGTAATCCGAGCAGATTCAGCGCTCCTCTCGGGTGCAGCCGTGATCGCAGACGAGGAGGGCATCTCTGTCTACGACGCCGCGTACGTCGCGGCATCTCGTGCTTCTGGTAGCGAGCTCGTCAGCTGCGATGTACGTGACCTGGTCTCACGCGGACTTGCTCGCCTTCCGGGCGACCTGAGAACAGGACGTCCCGACCCGAACAAGAGCTCGGGATGATCCGCCGCGGCGGACGCATCCACGACTGACGATCGGTGTTGCGCCTGGACTCGGTAGGCAGGAAGATCGGTCTGGTCGGTGTCGGGGCTCCCCGCCGCCGGCGCTAGCATCGACAGCAGTGCTAGCAATGAGGGGAGGTGGCCTGTGTCAACCCTCACCGTGCGCAACCTCGATGACGACCTGAAGGCGCGTGTGCGTGTGCGAGCGGCCCAGCACGGTCGCTCGATGGAGGCCGAGGTCCGCGTAATTCTGCGGGATGCGCTGGTCGGTGAAAGCCAGCAGCGTGGCCTGGGAATCTCAACTGCTCGGTTCGCTGCCCGCAGTGGCGATCGACGGTGCCAAGGCGGTGGGCAAGACGACCACGGCTGAAATCCGCGCAACCAGCGTGGTTGCGCTCGACTCGCGCCAGGTACGTGAAGCTGCACTCGCCGATCCAGAGTCGATCTTGATCCCTGGCCGGCCGGTCTTGATCGATGAGTGGCATAAGGTTCCCGAGACTTGGGATGTCGTACGCCGGACCGTCGACCGTGACAGGGCGCCTGGGCAGTTTCTGCTCACCGGGAGTGCAACTCCACAGCGTGGGGCGACAGCCCACTCCGGTGCCGGCCGGATCACGCGGCTGCGGATGCGGCCACTGGCGTTCTGTGAGCGTCACGAGGCGCCTCCCCACCGTCAGCCTCGAAGCGCTACTCGCCGGGACTGCCGGGATCATCGCGGGTCACACCGATGTGCGTCTGGCGGACTACATCACTGAGATCATGGCGTCGGGCTTCCCGGGCCTGCGCGGCTTGCCGGACCGACTGCTGCGCGGTGAGCTGGATAGCTACCTGCGCAACGCCGTCGACCGGGACATCCCCGAGCAGGGGTTGGCGGTCCGCAAGCCGGCGGTGCTGCTGGATTGGCTTCGTGCCTACGCCGCGGCCACGGCCAGCACTGCCAGCTACGCCGAGATCCTCGATGCTGTCACCGCCGGCATCAGCGACAAGCCTGCACGCTCGACCACCGTCGCCTACCGGGACGCCCTCCAGCAACTCTGGCTGCTTGACCCGCTGCCCGCGTGGTTGCCGGTCGGGCGGGAGTTCGCGCGCCTCGGGCAGACGCCAACCCACCACCTCGCGGACCCGGCGTTGGCCGCCCGTCTACTCGGACTGACCTACTCAGCGCTGCTCGACGGAGCTGGCACCACGCTCGGCCGTCAACACGGCAGTATGCTCGGGCGCCTGTTCGAGTCGCTGGCTGCGCTCAGCGTCAGGTCCTCGCCCAGCGGGCCGAGGCGACCGTCGCACACCTGCGAACCCGCAACGGCGACCATGAGATCGACCTGATGATCACCGGGTCCGAAGGTGGAGTGCTCGCCGCCGAGGTCAAGCTGAGCGCCACAGTCTCCGACCACGACCTTCGCCATCTCAACTGGCTCCTGAGCCGGTACGGCGACCACGTGGTCGACCGCATCGTTATTACCACAGGATCAACTGCCCACCGGCGTCGAGACGGCATCGCCGTCATCCCGCTTGCCCTGCCTGGTCCCTGAGCCGAGCGCGCCAGCTCCCCCTTGACGCATGCTCCGTGGCCTTCCCCGGCGGCAGCTCGCCCGTGTGTGCAACGGCGGTGCTTCCCCGGCCAGACGGCCAGGCTGAGCCTGAGGGCGCGGCGAATGGCGTGGTTGGTGGCCCGCCAGCCTGAGTCGTTCTACCGCGGTCAGCTCGAGCCGCCGCCATCCTCGCCGAGCAGGGTGATCAAATACACAAACTGCCGCGACCGTCGCCAGTTTGTTCGGAAACGTATGGTTTTTGAGCACGAGATCCACAAACTGGCGCCACCACCTCCAGTTTGTGCATCTGAGCCCCCTCGAGGTCCTCGCCCGCGGCTCAGCAGCATGCGAGCACCCGCTCGCATGCTGCTGCCGTCCGGAGCCGTCTCCGCAACCCGCACTCCGCACTCCGCAACCCGCGGGCGGGTGCCCCGCTTCGAGCAGTGGAGCTAGCCGGGCTCGAACCGGCGACCTCTTGCATGCCATGCAAGCGCTCTTCCAGCTGAGCTATAGCCCCGCGAGAGCCACAGCGTAGTACATGTCAGCCTCAGCCTGCGCCCACTTGAACGGGCGTCAGCCCGTGCCCGCCCGCGCCGCGATGAATCTCTAACCTCACGGCCAGGATGGACGAGCACCGTTACGACCCCCGCGCGATCGAGGCGAAGTGGCAGGCGGTGTGGGCCGCCGAGCGCACCTGGGAGGTCGCCAACGAGCAGGGGTCCGACGAGGCACAGGCCAGCCAGAAGTCGTACGTGGTCGAGATGCTCCCCTACCCGAGTGGCGAGCCGCACGTCGGCCACATGAAGAACTACGCCGTCGGCGACGCGATCGCGCACCACAAGCGCCGCACCGGCCACCGCGTGCTGCACCCGATGGGGTATGACTCATTTGGGCTGCCGGCCGAGAACAACGCGATCAAGACCGGCGTGGCGCCGCGCGCGGCGACCGAGCAGTCGATCGACTCTTTCCGCCGTGCCTTCCGCTCCTGGGGGGTTTCGATCGACTGGTCGCGGGAGATCGCAAGCCACGAGCCCGCCTACTACCGCTGGACCCAGTGGATCTTCCTGAAGCTCTACGAGCGCGGGCTCGCGACCCGCCGCGAGTCGGCCGTCAACTGGTGCCCCAACGACCAGACGGTGCTCGCCAACGAGCAGGTGGTGGACGGCCGCTGCGAGCGCTGCGGTGCCGAGGTCGAGCTGCGCCAGCTCGAGCAGTGGTTTCTGCGCATCACCGACTACGCCCAGCGGCTGCTCGACGACCTGGAGACGATCGACTGGCCCGAGCACGTCAAGGTCATGCAGCGCAACTGGATCGGGCGCAGCGCCGGGGCGGAGGTCGAGTTCCGCTGCCAGGCGCTCGGAACCAGCTACCCCGTCTTCACCACCCGCCCAGACACACTGTTTGGCGCCACCTTCTTCGTGATGGCGCCCGAGCACCCTGACGTGCTCAGGCTCGCCGCCGGCACCCCGCAAGAGGCGCAGGTGCGCGACTACGTCAACCACGCCCTGGCCGAGTCAGCCCAGGAGCGCGGCGACCAGGAGAAGACCAAGACCGGCGTCGCACTCGGCCGCACGGTCACAAACCCGGTCACGGGCGAGGAGATCCCGGTCTACGTCGCCGACTACGTGCTGATGGAGTACGGGACCGGCGCGATCATGGCCGTGCCCGGCCACGACGAGCGCGACTTCGCCTTCGCCAAGGCCTACGGGCTGCCGATCCGCCAGGTGGTCGTGCCCGCGGACGGCTCGAGCGCCCCCACCGATCAGGCATACGCGACCAAGGCCGACGACGCCATCCTGGTCAACAGCGGCGAGTTTGACGGCCTGACCCCGAGCCAGGGGTTTGAGCGGATCGTCGCCTGGCTCGAACGCCAACAGATAGGAAGGGCCGCAGTCAGCTTTCGCCTGCGCGACTGGCTGATCTCCCGCCAGCGCTACTGGGGCTGCCCGATCCCGGTGGTCTACTGCGAGCGCTGCGGCATCGTGCCAGTGCCCGAGGACCAGCTGCCCGTGGAGCTGCCCGAGATCGAGGACTACCAGCCGCGCGGGCGCTCGCCGCTGGCCGCCGCCGAGGACTGGGTCGCCACCACCTGCCCGGCCTGCGGCGCGCCGGCCCGCCGCGAGACCGACACGATGGACACGTTTGTGGACTCGAGCTGGTACTTCCTGCGCTACTGCGACGCCCGCAACGACACTGCCGCCTGGGATCCGTCTGTCCTGCGCGGCTGGATGAGCGTCGACCAGTACATCGGCGGCGTCGAGCACGCGATCCTGCACCTGCTCTACGCGCGCTTCTTCGTCAAGGTGTTCGCCGACATGGGCCTGCTCGACGTGCAGGAGCCCTTCCAGTCGCTCTTCACGCAAGGGATGATCCTCGGCCCCGACGGCCAGAAGATGTCCAAGTCACGCGGCAACGTGGTTCCGCCTACGCCGCTGATCGAGCGCTACGGCGCCGACGCGGTGCGCGCCTACATCCTCAACATGGGCCCGCCCGACCAGGACGCTGCCTGGAATGACAGCGCCCTGCAGGGCACGCACCGGCTGCTCTCGCGCCTTTGGTCGCTCTGTGCGGAGCTTGGCCCTGGCGCTGGTGGCCCGCTGGCCACCAGCGCCGCCACGGGCGTTCAGCAGCCCGCTGCGCCGAGCGGCGACGCCCGGGTGCTGGTCCGCAAGGCCAACTGGGCGATCGAGCGGGTGAGCGGCGAGTTCGGTGGCCGCTTCGGCTTTCACAACGCGATCGCTGCCGTTACCGAGCTGGTCAACGAGATCTACCGTCACCCTTACGCCGACCTGCCCGCACGCCGTTTTGCCGCCGCCACCGCCGCGTCGCTGATCTTCCCGTTTGCCCCGCACACCGGCGCTGAGGCCTATGAGCTCCTCAGCGGCCGGCGTGTGTGGGAGGAGCCGTGGCCGATCGCCGACCCGGCGATGCTCATGACTGACACCTTCGAGCTCGTCTGCCAGGTCAACGGCCGCGTCCGTGACAGGCTGCAGGCGCCCACCGACGCGGGCCGCGAGGAGCTGGAGCGCCTGGCGCTGGCGGCGCCCGGCGTGGTGGCGCACCTCGACGGGCTCACGGTCGCCAGGGTCGTGGTCGTGCCGGGCAGGCTCGTGAACGTCGTGGCCGGCTAGCGTGCACCCCGCCGCGCTCCCCTACGTCGCCGTGGTCGGGGCCTCGCAGGCGACCGTCTCTGATCTGGAGGACGCCGAGGTCGTCGGGCGGCTGCTCGCGCAGGCCGGGGCGGTGGTCGTCTGCGGCGGGCGCGGCGGCGTGATGGCGGCCGCCTCCCGGGGCGCCGCCGAGGCCGGCGGTACGGTGATCGGCATGCTGCCGGGCGATGGCCGCGCCGACGCCAACGAGTGGGTGACGGTCGCGATCGCGACCGGCCTCGGTGAGCTGCGCAACGGCCTGATCGTGCGCAGCGCTGACGCGATGATCGCCGTCGGCGGCGCCCACGGCACGCTCTCTGAGATCGCGCTCGCACTGCAGGCGGGGCTGCCTGTCTACGGCCTGCATACCTGGGAGATCGATGGCGTGACTGCCACTGACCGGCCGCAGGCGGCGGTTGACGGGGCGCTCGCTTCCGCCCGAGCCAGGATGCGAGGGTGAGCCCGTGCCAGCCTTCAAGCCCGCCTACCTGATCCACGGCGACGACCACGGCCGCATCGCCGAGCGCCGCGCGCGCCTGCGCGAGCTGGCCGAGCGCGACAGCGGCGTGCACGGGATCGAGCTGTTCGAGGGCGAGCGGGCGACGCCCGCCGAGGTCGCTGCGGCGCTGGACGCGATGACGCTCGCGATCGGGCGGCGCTTCATCATCGTCGACGGGGCTGAGCGCTTCAAGGACCGCGAGATGGATGCCCTGGAGGCGGCGCTGGCGCACGCTGACGCCGACACGACGGTCGCCTTCTTCGCCCGCGAGGAGGGGCGCCTGAAGGCCCCACCGCGGCTGCACGCGGCCGTGAAGCGAGCCGGCGGCGACATCTCTGCGGAGCAGTCCGTGAAGCCCTGGGAGCTCCCGCGCTGGGCGATCGGCCAGGCGCGGGCGCTGGGGCTCGAGCTGACGCCAGAGGCGGCCCGCACGCTGGTCGGCCATGTCGGCGACCGCCAGCAGCGGTTGCTGCGCGAGCTCGAGAAGCTCGCCCTCCAGCTGCCCCCGCGGTCGATCCTCGACGCCGAGACGATCGTCGAGCTGACCGCCGCGTCGGCTGAACGCCAGGCATGGGCGCTGGCCGACGCGCTGCTCGGCGGCGACGTGGCCGCAGCCATCGGCGCGCTGCTCGCGCTGCGGGCGCAGGGCGAGCGCGCAGCGGGGCTCGTCTACTGGATGAGCGCGCGGCTGCGCCAGGCCCACCAGATCGCCCACGCACTCGAATCCGGCCAGTCTCAGGCTCAGGTCAGAGCGGGCCTGCGGATGCCGCCGTCGGCGGCCGACCGGCTGATCGCCAGCGCGCGACAGATGGGCAGCGCGCGGCTCGAGCGGGCTATCTGCTTGGTGGCGGACCTCGAATTCGCCTCACGCGGGGCCGGCGCGAGCGCTGAGGACACGGCGCTCTTGCGCACCGTACTTGCCGTCACGGCCGCCTGATGCAGCGCCGCGCGGCGGCCTGGGCTACCAGCTCACTGCGCTGCGCTGCCGCGGCGTGCGCGTGCGGCCCGTGACTTCTTGCGCGCGCCGTTGTTGCGGTGCAGCGCGCCACGCTTGACGGCCTTGTCGATCGTCTGTACGAGCGTGCGGTGCTCGGCGTCGGCGGCGGCGTCGTCACCGGCGGCCACAGCCGCCTCTAGACGGCGGAAGTAGGTCCTGATGCGCGAGGTGTAGCGGCGGTTTTCGTCGCGCTCGCGCAGAGCGCGTTCGATGCGCTTCTTCTGGGAGTGGATGTTGGCCATCAGCGGCGCCGTACTATAGCGGCCCTTGGCCGCCACCGATCACAGCCGCCAGCGCCGCCGCGTGTCGACCAACACCGCGATCTTCGCGGGGGCGACGCTCGTCTCGCGGATGGCAGGTCTGCTGCGCGACGCGATCGCGGCCGGGCTCTACGGGACCGGGCTCGCGGGATCGGCCTGGGCGCTCGCCTCTCAGATCCCGAGCCTGATGACGAACCTGTTCGCGCAGGCGGCGCTTTCGGCCGCGTTCGTGCCGGTGTTTGCGCGGCTCATGCAGGAGGGCCGGCGCCGCGAAGCCTTCCGCCTGGCAAACAGCATGTTCTGGATCGTGATGATCGTGCTCGGGGTGATCACGCTCCTGGGCATCGGTCTGGCGGGCGTGGTCCTGCCGCTCTTCAGCGGCCGGAACTTCGCGGGCGGCACCGCCGCCACGCTGGCGCAGATCCTGATGCCGGTCGTGCTGCTCTTGGGCATGACCAGCGTGCTCACCGGCGTGCTGCAGTCCTACGACCACTTCACCATCCCGGCGTTCGCGCCGGTGGTCTGGAACATCGTGATCATCGTCACGATGGTGCTGTTGCACCGCCACTTCGGCCGCCACGGGATCGACGCCTACGCGGTCGGCTGGCTGGTGGGCACCGTGGTTCAGTTCCTGCTCGTTTTCTGGGCCTTGCGCCAGATCGACTTCCGGCTCTCAATGCGGATCGACTGGCACGACCCCCGCATCCGCGAGGTGTTCGTGCTGATGCTGCCGGTCATGGCCGGGCTCGGGATCGTCAACCTCGACGCGCTGATCAACTCGAGCTTCGGCGCGCTCGTCTCACCCGACGGGCCGCGCGCCATCCAGCTGGCATTCCTGCTCTACATGATGCCGCAGGGGATCTTCAGCGTCGCGGTCTCGACGGTCCTCTTCCCGACCTTGAGCCGTCAGGCCGCGCGCCGCGACCCGCAGCGGATGCGCCGCACGCTCGGCAACGGCATGCGCCAGATCAACCTGCTGCTGATCCCCTCAGCGATCGGCCTGATGGCGCTCGGCACCCCGATCATCCGGCTGCTGTTCGAGCACGGCCGCTTCAACTCGCTGTCGCTGGCACTCACCTCAACGGCACTCTTCTGGTTCGCCTGGAGCCTCCCGTTCGCCGGCTTGAACCTGCTGCTAACCAGGACGTTCTTTGCGCTGCAGCGTCCGTGGATCCCGGCGAAGATCGCCGTTGTCAACATGGCCGTGGACCTCGTCCTGAGCATCGGCCTCTACCGGCCGCTGGGGGTCGCCGGCCTGGTGATCGGCACCGCGGGGGCGAACATCGTCATGGCCGCCCTGCTGCTGCGGCGGCTGCAGGTGGGCTTCAACGGCCGCCTCGAGCTCGACCGCACCGCGATGATCACCGCCCGCATCGTGCTCGCCTCGCTCCTGGCGGGGGTCGTCGCGAGGGTTGCGTGGGCGCTGCTTCAGACGATCGCGGGCCAGTCGATCCCCGGCCAGCTGGTCGCCGTGGGCGGTGCGGTGGGTGCCGCCGCCATCACCTACCTCTGGGCCATCAGCCATATGCGGATCGCCGAATGGCGGCAGATCGAGGTTCTGCTCGCGCGCGGCCTGCGCGGCCGGTCAAGCGCCGACGGTGCCTGAGGGTCTACGCTTCGCGCCGTGTTGAGCATGGCTGTGCTGGCAGGGCCGTGGCCGCGCCTCGGTTTGGTCGCCGCGGCCGCGTTCGCCGCGATGGCGATCCTCGCCCGCACCGACGAACGCCGCGCCTGGGCGATGCTCGGCGCGCTGGTGCTCGCGCCGGTGCTGCTGCTCGACGACGTCTGGCGCTCACCCCAGTTCGCGTTCGTGCACCACCATCCGCTCCTGGCGCTGGTCGGCGCGGCGGTGGCGCTGGCGGTGCTGGCGGCGGCGGCCTACGGGATTCACCGGATCCCCTGGGTGACGGCGCCGCTGACCGCGCTCACGGTTCCCTTCAGGGTGCCGATCGCCAGCGGCGGGACGACCAACAACCTGCTCGTGCCCCTGTACTTTGTGATCGCCGCCGCCGCTCTGTCGTGGCTCGTGCCGGTGCTCTGGCGCGCGCGGACAGGGCGAGGCAGCCCCACAGCGGCACCAGTCACGCGTCCGCCGCGGCTGCTGTTCGAGAAGCTGCTGGCGGCCTACATCGTCCTCTACGCGCTGCAGTCGCTCTACTCGCCTGCCACCGGAGCGCCGCCCGGCTTCGTCAAGGCACTCCAGAACGAGGTCTTCTTCTACGTGCCGTTCGCCGTGCTGCTGGCGCGGCTGCGCGACCTGCACTGGGACCGCAGGCTGCTGCTGCGCTGCCTGCAGGTGACGATCGCGCTCGCAGTCGCCTTCTCGCTCGTCGGCTACGTCGAGGAGGCGACCAGGCAGCTGATCCTGAGTTCCAAGCTCGTGCTCTCAAACTCACTGCACGAGTACTTCACCGTCAACTCCGTGTTCTTTGACCCCAACATCTTTGGCCGCTACCTGGCGCTGGTGATGGTGCTGGTCGCGGCCGTGCTGCTGTATGACCGGCGCGTCAGGGTGCAGCTCGGGTCGCTCGGCGTGCTCGCGATCCTCTGGACCTGCCTGGTGTTTACGCTCTCGCGCTCGAGCCTGGTGGCGCTCGCGCTCGGCCTGGCGGTGCTGGCCGCGATGCGCTGGCGCGCCCGCCCGGTGATCTATCTGGGGGTGGTTGCGGTGATCGCTGGCGGCGCGGTGGCTCTCACTCACCCGGCCACCTTCGGTCTGGAGAGCTTCCAGCTCGCCTCTGGCGGCCGTGCGAACCTGATCACCGGAGGCATCAAGCTGTTCACCGACCGGCCGCTGACCGGCTTTGGCTCGGGCGCGTTCACGACCGAGTACAAGCACTACTTCCCCAGGGCGGCGAGCGCCGTCTCAGATTCCCACAACATCGCGATCACGATCGCCGCCGAGCAGGGGATCGTCGGCGAGCTGCTCTACCTGGCGCTGCTCGTCGCCGCGGCCGTGGCGCTCTTCCGCGGCGCGCGCGGCGATCCCTACCGGATTGCGGTCGCGGCCGCGCTCGTCGGCCTGGTGGCGCACACGATGCTCTATGCCGACTTCCTGGAGGATCCGGTGACCTGGACGCTCTTGGCGGTTGGCGGGTCGCTCGCGGCAGCCGCGGCCGCCCGCGCCGCGGTGGATCGCGACGGCAGCCCGCGCCTGCGCGCCGTCACCTGATCAGAGATGGCGCGGCTTTTGTTCGTCAAGAGCCGGCGGGCGAGCTTCATCGAGCTCGACCAGCGGCTGCTGGCGGAGCGCTACGAACTGCACGAGATCTATCAGCCGGGCCGCTTCAGCGACCCGCGGGCTGTGATCCGCGAGGTGCTGGCCGCCGATGTGGTCGTCGGCTGGTGGGCCTCCTGGCACACCTTCCTGCCCTTCACGCTCGCCTGGGTCCTGCGCAGGCCGTCGCTTTTGATCGTCGGCGGCTTTGACACCGCCGCGCAGCGCGAGTACGGCTACGGCTACCAGCTCGGCGGCGCGCGCGCCCATCTCAGCCGCTTGATCATGCGCCGCGCGCGCATCCTGATGACCAACTCCGAGTACTCGCGCCAGGAGATCTGGCGCAACACCGGCATCCCTCCAGACCGGGTGCGCGTCGTCTACCACGGCGTGCCGGATCTCAAAGCGGCTGCCGGCCCGCTGGCCGGCAGCCCTACTGCCGACCCTGAGCCGCCGCTTGCGCTTACCGTCGGCGTCGTCGATCACACCAACCTCGAGCGCAAGGGCCTGCGGGCGTTCGTGGCCGCGGCCGCCCATGTTCCGGAGGTCAGCTT
>JAJYHG010000024.1 GCA_021784895.1 Actinomycetes bacterium | reverse complement strand
GCGCGCCCGCGCCCGCGCCCTTGAGAGATTTGATCACTGCACACTCCTCCGTGAGAAGCCGTTAATGAATCTGGCGCGAGCTTACCCGCATTCGGCCGCAGGCAACCGCGGTCAGGGCAGTGATAGGCGCCGCGGCGAGCAGCCCGGGAGCGGGCCGGATCCGCGAGGATCCGGCCCGCTCCCTCCCACAGGACCCGCCGACCTATGGGGCCGGCGGCAGCGAGGCGGCGGGCGTGACCCCGCTGACCATCAGCTGCAGCGGCGCGGAGACGCCGCCGATGTTCCAAGGCCCGCCCGTGATCTGCACGCGCAGGCTGACGGTGCCGACCTGGCCTGGCGTGAAGGCGAGCGCAAACCGCGACTGCCGGCCGAGGAAGCCGACGCCCACGGTCAGCCACTGCCCGGCTGTGTTCTGCTCCTGCAGATAGACCGCGTGGCCTCCGTGGCTCGGCACGACGGTCCCAGTCAGCTCGACGCGCTTTCCCACTGCAACCGCGTTGGAGCTGAGCGCGGCGCTGACAACGTCCTCGACACCGACGTATAGAGCGGCTGTCCGCACGCGCCGCGCACTGGCGGTGGCGACGTAGTAGACCATGTTGTGGGCCGGCGTCTGCGTGAACGCGTAGCCACCGGTGGTCCCGGTCGTGGTGCTCGCGAGCGCGCGGAACGGTCCGGACGGCTGCCTGCCGTACAGCGTCACAGCTACGCCAGACTGTGTGACGGTGGTCGAGCCAGCGGCATAGAGAGTGCCGCCGATCGTCACTGACTGGCCGTCGGCGACTTCCGGCGCCGAACCGGTGATCGTGAACGACGGCCGCTGCTGCTGCTGAACGGCGAGGCTGAGGCTCGCCGACGCACCCGCCAGGTTGCGCGCGTCACGCGGGAACAGGGCCCGCAGCGTGTAGCTCCCGGCCGAGCGGAAACGGTGCACGATCGTGAACGCGGAGGCGCCGTTGGTGTAGCCGCTGGCGATCGTCTGCCAGCCGTTGCCAGAGACGCTGTCCTGCTGTTGCAGCAGCACGAGCTGGTGGCGGCGAACGGGCGCGACGGTGCCGGTGAAGCTGACCGGTTGGCCCGTCATGGCAGTCGCCGTGCTGGCAGCGAACGTCACGGTGGCCGATACCCACTCGTGCACCGTGCGGCTGTGCGCGCCGCGAGCACTGCGGACAAACCAGCTGCGGTTCGAGATCACGACGCCCGGGTTCCGGACGAACTCGTAAAAGCCCGCACCGTTGGTGTGCGTCACACCGACCGGGGTGAAGCGGGCGGCTGGGTCGACGCGATGAAACAGCCAGACGCGCTGGTTGGCCGCATTTGGCCCGAACAGCTGGCCGTAGATCAGCACACCCTGGCCAGCGGTGATCTGCTGTGGCGTCGCAGCGATCGTGAGGCCGTGGTCACGACGGGGGGCGGCCCCGGCCCGGCCGGGCAACGCCAGCATCAGGACCAGCAGGGCAAGGATGACAAGCAGGCCGACCCCGAGCAGAGTCATGTTGTGGTGAGCATCAGGCGTGTGTCTGTGGTGCATACGGTCAACCCCTCTCAGAAACTCGGAGCCCGTCGCATACGACGGCTGCTCCCTGAACACACGGTGCGCGGGCTGAGTTGCGGGCGTTTCATTATGTTTCCGTTATCAATCTGCGGGCAGCCGCCCAGGACGGCGGCGTCTGCGGGCGCGTCCAGATCAAATCCCCGGGCCAGGCGCGCAGGCGTAGACTGCTGTCGTGGCCGTGGTGTGCGTTCGGGGGCCGCTGCGTGCGCTCGCTGGCGGACGTGGTGAGCACGAGCTCGAGGGAGCGACAGTGATCGAGCTGATCGCCGCTTTCGAGCGCGCCAACCAGGATGCGCGCGGCTGGATTCTCGACGAGCGCGGGCTGATCCGCCGCCACATCAATGTGTTCGTCGACGGCGATCGCGCCAGCGAAGCAACGGCGGTGGCGGCCGGCGCGCGCGTCGATGTCATACCAGCAATCACCGGAGGCTGACCGTGACTGAGCTTGTGATCGGGACCAAGAAGGGGCTGTTCCTGCTGCAGGGTGACGCCGCGAGCCCCGGCAATGAGGAGTTTGTGATCACCGCGCGCGCGTTCGCGGGACAGCCGGTCGACTACGCCCTGCGCGACCCGCGCAGCGGCAGGCTATTCGCCACGGCGACCTCCCCGTTCTACGGGCCGAAGCTGTTTTACACCGACGGTGATCCGAGCGCCGGCTGGGAGCAGGCAGCCGGGGTTGAGCTGCCCGCGGGTGGCGATCAGGCACTCGAGCGCATCTGGGTGATCGCTCCTGGCGAGGCGCCCGGCACGCTCTACCTGGGCGCCGACCCGGGCGTCCTGCTTGAGAGCCACGACGACGGCGCCAGCTGGGAGATCAACCAGGGCCTCTGGAACCAGCCCTCGCGCCCCGAGTGGCAGCCGGGCGGCGGCGGTCTCTGCCTGCACTCGATCTGCACCTGGCCCGGCGATTCACAGCGCCTGGCGGTAGCGATCTCCGCAGCCGGGATCTGGCTCTCCGATGACGGCGGTACGAGCTGGCGGCGCGGCAACCGCGGCCTGAACCCGCGTTACCTGCCCGAGGCGGACATAGACCCCGAGACCTCGGCGCTTTGCGTGCACCATGTCGAGCGCTCACACGCGCGCCCCGAGCGCATGTTCATGCAATTTCACGGCGGCGTCTACCGCTCCGACGACGCCGGTGAGAGCTGGGAGGCGATCGGTGATGGGCTGCCCTCAGACTTCGGCTTCCCGCTGAAGCTCGACCCCGCCGACCCTGACAGCGCCTACGTGATCCCGCTGGTCGCTGACATGGACCGCGTGACCCCGGATGGGCGCGTGCGGGTCTACGAGACCCGTGATGGCGGGGCGAGCTGGTCGCCGCGCGGCGACGGCTTACCGACCGCACGCGCCTACCTCACCGTGTTGCGGCAGGCGTTTACCAGCAAGGGCAGCGGAGCGCGGCTCGAGCTCTACTTCGGCGCGACCTCCGGTGAGGTGTTCGGCTCGGGCGACGCCGGCGCCAGCTGGGCTACGCTCGCGACGCGGCTGCCACCGGTGTTCTCTGTGGCGGCCTCCTGAGCACGCGCCCGGGGCGCACTTCGGCCGCCTTCAGGCAATCGCAGCGGCAGCGGCGAACACGGCGCACCAGGCGATCGCCATGACGTAGAACGCCCGCTCGACGGCGCCGAACCGACGCCCCAGAGCAGGTAGCACGCGCCGGGCGACCATCGCGCCGAGCAGACAGAGCATCAGCCAGCCGAGCGTGGTTGAGACTCCGGCCAGAGCGTGCCAGCGCACCTGCTCCGCGAGCGCGCGGCCGAGCTTCAGCGAGGCCGCCGTGATGCTGCCAAAGGCGGCGATCGCCAGCAGCCCGTGAGCGGTGCCGGTGGCGGTGCGCTGAGCGCCGGGTTTGTCCATCGGCAACCAGCTGATAACCGCGCGCGCGGCCGCGAACACAACCAACGGGATCGCGGAGCGCCGACAGGCCGGTCGGCGCGAGGTGCAGGCGCACGAGCGCGCCCGCGAGCGTCGCCAACGCCACGAGCGCCACGGAACCGGTAATCACCATCACCCGCGCCCCTCCCCGCCGCACATGCAACTGGGTTGCATATCCATACTGTTTAGCATCATGGACGCGAAGTCAAGCCCCGCCTACCGCTTCGGCGACCTGCTCGCCCTGGCGCGGCAGAGCTGGGTCCGGCAGATGCAGCAGGGGCTGGCGCAGCGCGGCTACCCCGGCTACCGGCGCAGCGATGCGGGCGCGCTGCGCCTCCTCGCACGGGGACCGCGCACGATCGGCACGCTCGGAGACGAGCTCGGGGTCACGCGGCAGGCCGCCCGCAAGCTGGTCTATGGCCTCCAGCTGCGCGGTTACGCGCGCACCGAGACCGATCCTCGCGACCGCCGGCGGGTCAACGCCACGCTGACCCCAGCCGGTGAGGCGTATGCGCGCGCGATCAGCGCGGTCGTGGGGGAGCTCAACCGCGGGCTCGCGGCCCGCGTCGACGGTGAGGGCCTGCGGGCAGCGGACAGAGTGCTGAGAGCCGTGCTCGCGCCAGCCGAGGCGGAGCGGGCCAACCGGCTGGTCGGCAGCGCGGGCGAGCTGGCCGGGGAGAACGGTGGGGCCGGGCGGCCGAGCCAGCGGGCCGGCCGCCCGGGATGAGACCTACTTGGTGGCGGCGAGCGCTCCCGGTTTGACCCACCGCGAGGTGCAGGGGATCTTCGCCAGGTCGCAGCGGTGGGCGTAGGCCTTGGCGATCTCGGTCACCTCGCCGAGCAGGTCGTTGCGCAGGGTCGTCGGCTCCAGGCCGAGCTCGAGGAAGTTGTCGTTGGCGACGAACAGCTCGTTCTCGGCGGCCTCCTTACGCGGATTGTCGACGTAGTCGATGTCGGCGCCGGTCAGCTCGGAGACGAGCTTGGCGAGGTCACGCACACGGTGGGTCTCGGTCATCTGGTTGAAGACCTGGACGCGCTCGCCGCGGGCGGGCGGGTTCTCGATCGCCAGCTGGATGCAGCGGACCGTGTCCTGGATGTGGATGAAGGCGCGCGTCTGGCCGCCGGTGCCGTGCACGGTCAGCGGGTAGTTGACCGCCGCCTGCATCAGGAAGCGGTTCAGCACGGTGCCGAAGTCGCCGTCGTAGTCAAAGCGGTTGATCAGCCGCGGGTCGAGCCGCGTCTCCTTGGTCTGTGTCCCCCAGACGATGCCCTGGTGCAGGTCGGTGACGCGCACCAGGTCGTTCTTGGCGTAGTAGGCGAACATCAGCTGGTCGAGCGTCTTGGTCAGGTGGTAGACGCTGCCGGGGTTGGCCGGGTAGAGGATCTCCTGCTCGATCTCGGTGCCGTCGCCGGTTTCGACCTTGACCGACAGGTAGCCCTCGGGGATCTGCATACCGGCGGTGCCGTAGCCGTAGACGCCCATCGTGCCGAGGTGCACGATGTGGATGTCGAGCTCGGCCTCGACCGTCGCCGCCAGCACGTTGTGGGTGGCGTTGACGTTGTTGTCGACCGTGTAGCGCTTGTGGTCTGAGTCCTTCATCGAGTACGGCGCGGCGCGCTGCTCGGCGAAGTGGACCACCGCGTCGGGGCGGAACTCGCGGAAGAGCTGCAGCAGCCGGGCATAGTTGCTGGCGACGTCGAGCCGGTGGAAGTGGATCTCGTTGCCTGACAC
>JAJYHG010000192.1 GCA_021784895.1 Actinomycetes bacterium | reverse complement strand
GTCCACCACTCTGCTCAGCTCTTCCGCCCTCAGCTGCGGTGCGAGGTCGAGCGCGGTCCGTGCCGGGCTGGTCACCCGCAGCCCCTGCACGGTGCGGACATCGCGCACGATCAGCGTCTGTGAGCGCCTGATCACGAGCCCCGCGACGCGCACGTCGCGAGCGCTCAGCAGCTCGTGCGGCGCTGGCCAGGTGCGCTCCGCTCGCCATAGCGCGAGCGCCGTACGGCCCGCGAGCGCCGACCGCGAGCCCGCCGCCAGCAGCGCCGCGCTGGCGCTGTCCTGTGGCGTCGTGGCCAGGCGCCCGAGCGCATAGACGCCGTGGTGCACCTGGATCAGCGTGCCCTGCGCAACCCGGTGCTGGATCGCCCGCCGCGACAGCCCCAACGCCTGCATCTGGGCGGCGGTGACGTGGCCCCCCTGGCGCCTGGCGATCTCCACAACCCTGTGGGCCAAAGGCACACCCGGGTGTGCCTTTGGCCCCTCCACTCCACCCGGACTGTTTGTGCTCACACTTAATAGAGGCTCGCAGCGGGCCGGGTTAACCCCCCCGAGCTACGCTGAAACCCGCAAAATGGACCCAGCAGCAGGCATCGGCATACCGGTAGCGTTCGGCGCCGGCCTCATCAGCTTCCTCTCGCCCTGCGTCCTGCCGCTGGTTCCCGGCTACATCTCCTCGGTCGCCGGCGTCGGTGACACCGCCGAGCTCACCGCCCGCCGCGTGATCGGGCCCACGCTCGCCTTCATCGGCAGCTTCTCCGCGATCTACATCGCGCTCGGCCTGCTCGGCCAGCAGGCGCTGCGCGGCGCCTTGACCGGGACCACTGCGCGCGAGGTCAGCGGCGCCATCATGGTGCTCATGGGCCTGCTGTTCGTGCTCAGCCCGCTGGTCCCGAGGCTGGCCCGTGAATGGCACGTCCAGGCCCTGTCGCGTCGCGCGGGCCGCTCCGGCCCGGTGGTCACGGGGGCGGCGTTTGCGGTTTCCTGGACGCCCTGCAGCGGGCCCACCCTGGGTGCGATCATCAGCGCCGCTGGTACCTCCTCGAGCGCCTACCGCGGTGCCTTCCTGCTCGCGATCTACTGTGCCGGCCTGGGCGTCCCCTTCCTCATTACCGGCCTCGCGTTCGGCAAGGTCACGGTCGCGCTCAATGTCGTCAAACGCCACTACCCGGTCGTGATCGGCCTCGGCGGTGCGGTTCTGATCGGCATGGGAGTGCTGATCTGGACGGGACAGTTTGCGATCCTCAACGAGCACGTCAGCGCCTGGCTGCGCGCCGTCGGCCTGCCGAACTTCAACCCCGACACATAGCTGCCCCCGGAGTTGCCGGCCCGCTGGCTCGGCAACTCCGCCCAAGCGTCCCCGTGGTGTACTGCCGCCGCTTGTTCCGTCGAGCCGCCCGATCAGCCCGATCAGCTCATCGCGCCGGTAGCCGTGTGCCCGTGCGAGAGCTACGAGCTCCCGGGCACGAGTTACGACCGCCCCCTGCGCGCGCTGCCTGCGCGACGGCCGCGCCTGCAGTTCGGGGTTCGTCGTGCGCGGCTGTTAACTCGGCCTGCGGCGCGGTCGGTAGTCTTTCGCGGCGAGCGTGTCGCCGACGATCCCGATCCCAGCCCACGACCGGCCGCTGAGCGGCGGCTCGCCGTTTCCGGCCATCGCCGACTACGCCTTTCTGTCCAACTGCCATACGGGGGCGCTGCTGGCGCCGGACGGCAGCGTGGAGTGGATGTGCGCGCCGCGGTTCGACGCTCAGTCGATGTTCGGCGCAATCCTGGACCGCCGCGCTGGCGCCTTCCGGGTAGGGCCCTACGGGATGGTGGTCCCGCTCACCGTCCGCTACATCCCTGGCACGATGGTGGTCGAGACGACCTGGCTGACGCCGTCCGGCTGGATGGTGGTGCGTGATGGGCTCACGATCGGCCCCTGGGAGAAGCAGCCCGGGGCGGAGGAGGGGCGCACGCGGCCGCCGACCGACCAGGACGCCGACCACATGCTGGTGCGCGTGATCGAATGCGTCCAGGGCAGCGTGCAGGTTGAGGTGATCTGCGAGCCGATCTTCGACTACGGCCGCGAACCGGCGCAGTGGACGGTGCCAGACGGCGACTGGGGCACGGCCGAAGCGCAGGCCGCGGCGGGCGATCGGATCGCGCTGCATTCAGACCTGCGCCTGGGGATCGAGGGCAGCCGCGCGCGGGCGCGCCACACCCTGACCGAGGGCGAGAAGCGCTACGTGGCACTCGGCTGGGGGACCGGCCTGGCTGGCCCGCGCGACCTGGAGGACGCCGAGGCTCGGCTCGGCTATACCGAGCACTACTGGCGCGAGTGGCTTGCGGGCGGGCGCTTCCCCGACCACCGCTGGCGCGAGCACCTGCACCGCTCGGCGCTGACGCTCAAGGGCCTGACCTATGCCCCCACCGGCGCGACCGTGGCGGCGCTGACGACATCGCTGCCGGAGGCCCCGCAGGGTGAGCGCAACTGGGATTACCGCTACTGCTGGATGCGCGACGCGACCTTCACGCTGTGGGGGTTGCACGCGCTCGGCTTCGACTGGGAGGCCGACGACTTCATGCAGTTTGTGGCCGATCTGGAGCGCAACGAAGACGGCAGCCTGCAGATCATGTACGGGGTTGGCGGGGAGCGTGACCTGGCTGAGTCGACGCTCGACGACCTGGGCGGCTATGAGGGCGCCCGGCCCGTGCGGATCGGCAACGGTGCCTACAACCAGCGCCAGAACGACGTTTACGGCGCGGTGCTCGACTCCATCTACCTGCACACCAAGACCGGCGGCCACATCCCGCAGCGGCTCTGGGGCGTGATCAAAGACCAGGTCCAGTGTGCGCTCGCGGTCTGGGACAAGCCCGACCAGGGGATCTGGGAGGCGCGCGGCGAGCCCAAGCACTACGTCTCTTCAAAGCTCATGTGCTGGGTCGCGGCCGATCGTGGGGCGCGGCTGGCGGAGCGCGAGGGCGAGGACGAGCTGGCGGTGCAGTGGCAGGCGGCAGCCGACCAGATCCGTGCGGACATCCTCGCTAAGGGGGTATCAGAGCGGGGGGTCTTCCGTCAGCACTACGACACCGATGCGCTCGACGCCTCAACCCTGCTGATCCCGCTCAACCGCTTCCTGCCACCCGACGACGAGCGGGTGCGGAACACCGTGACCGCGATCGCTGATGAGCTGACCGAGCACGGCCTGGTCCTGCGTTACCGGACCGACGAGACCGATGACGGCCTGAAGGGGGAGGAGGGGACGTTCCTGATCTGCTCCTTCTGGCTGGTCTCGGCGCTATCGGAGATCGGCGAGCGCAAGCGTGCCGCCATCATGTGCGAGCGTCTGCTCTCGCACTCATCGCGGCTGCGGCTGTTCGCGGAGGAGCTTGACGCTCACAGCGGCAGGCATCTGGGTAACTACCCGCAGGCTTTCACCCACCTGGCGCTGATCAACGCCGTGCTGCACGTGATCGCGGACGAGGAGTCAGACTGATCCGTCAGCGGCCTGCTGCGGCAGCACGATCTCGCCCCTGGCGGTGATCACCGGCATCAGCGGCCGGATGTCGTCCGCTCGCTCACGCGCGTGCGCTATCAGCTGCTCGGCGGAGGCATACGCGGCCAGCTGCTCGAGCTGCTTGCGGGTCGGGAACGCCAGCTCGAGCGTGCCGCTCGCGTGCAGCTCGAGCGCTCGCCCAGGCGTGAGCCAGCGCGCCGCCACAACCTCGGCCCCGTCGACGCTGGGCTGCTGCCCGTGCGGTGCGCGCGCAAGGTAGAACCAGGTGTCGAAGCGGATCGGTGCGCGCTCGGGTGTGATCCAGCGCGCATACGCAACCAGCTCGCCGCCGTGGTCGAGTTTGATGCCCGCCTCCTCGCGGAGCTCGCGTGCGGCTGCGGCGCGCAGGCCGGCCTGGCCGGTGCCGTCGCGCGGATCGACGGCTCCACCGGGGAAGACCCAGTGGCCGGCCATGAACCGGGCTTCGGGGTTGCGGCGCACCATCAGCAGCTCAAAGCCGTCTCGGGTCCCCTGGATCAGGATCACGGTCGCCGCCGGACGTGGTTGGGCAGCGCCTGGGGCCATGGGTCAATCCTACGCGTGGTCGCGCCCCGGCGGGCCTGGGCTAAGCTGCGAGCGGTGCGCTACGTCTGCGAGTCCTGCGGCTACATCTATGACCCGGACGAGGGTGACCTGGATGGCGGCATCCCTCCTGGGACGCCGTTTGAGGACATTCCCGAGACGTGGTTCTGCCCTGTCTGCGGTGCTCGCAAGGCCGACTTCACGCCCTGGGACGGGGAGTAGCCCGCCCCGGCGCCCGATGGAGCAGGCTCGGGCGGCCTGTGGACGGGGAACGAGATGTGTGACCTTGTGCCCCGCGTGCCGCCGCGCGCGTGATGCACGGCGTGGCGGCCCTACTCGAGCACGATCAGCACGTCGCCTTCGGAGACCGCCTGGCCCTCTGTGCAGCGTATCTCGCTGACGATTCCCGAGGCCTCCGCCTCGACCGGCATCTCCATCTTCATCGACTCGAGGATGACCACCGCGTCGCCCTCCTGCACGGGGTCGCCGACCTCGACCTCGATCTTCCAGACCGTGCCGGTTATGTGGGCTTCTACGTCAGGCAAGTGCTGCTCCTAGGCTCGATGCGAACTACCGCGCGCAGCATAGTGGGCTGGGCCGACGCGTGGCCACGCGTTGCCGATACGCCTGTTCGCGGCGTGGCGATGCGGCGCTTTGACTTTCCGCAATTTGCGGTTTCCGTCCGACGCCTGTTATTGACTACCTGGCGGTGGTTCCTGCTGTTCGTCAATATCGAGGGTCGAGGATGACTGGCTCAGGGTTGTTTGTCAGTTCGTGCAGCCGCCGGGAGCTTGCCCGGCGGCGATCGGCGGGCCGTTTCTGGACCGGTGCGAACTTGCTGTGGCTGGTCCGGCGGCTGTTCGGGCCGTCGCGCCGCGCCGTGCGCTGACAGAGAGTCCTCCGGTGTCGTAGGCTGGTGGACGTGACAGGCGATGACAACGTGGGCACCGACCTGGAGCGGGCTTCAGAGAGGCCTGACCTGGATCTGGTTGCGGCAGCCCTGCGCGCTGACCTGAGCGACATCGCGGCGTTTGTCGAGAGCCTGGCGACGCGGCTTGAGCTTGCGCTGCCCGGCCTGGTGGAGGTCAAGCGGGCGCGCAGCGGCTTTCGGGGCCCCAAGGTCGTGGTCGAGATCACCGTCGTCTCCGGCGACCAGCGGCTCCTGCTGCAGCGTGACGGTGGCCGCATCAATGCGGTGCGCTCGCGCGTCTCCGGCGGGATCGCGATCAAGACGGAGGCGCTCGACATCGACGCATGGCTCGAGGTTCTCTCCGCGGCGGTGGCCGAGCAGGCGCAGCGGAGCGAGCGCACGCGCCTTGCTCTACAGCAGATCGTGCTCGACAGTTAGGAGTTGACCGTGGGATTCCTGGATCGTCGTGGTGACGCGCCCCAGCGTGAGCCGGCCCAAGCGGGGCCGGCTCAACAGGAGAACGTGTTTACGCCGGAGTCGGCGGCCCCGTACAAAGCCGGGTCGCTTGAGGGGTTACCCGCCTCGGGCCGCGAGCGATTGGAGCGGATGAAGGAGGACATCGCCCGCGGGTTTTTCACCAGTGACCTGTCGGTGAATGAGTTCCTGCTGGTCAAGGAGGCGGGCTTTGAGCCGCTTGGCCTCGTCCTGGGCAGCTCGATCTACCACATCGGCTTCCAGCAGGCCAGCTGGAACCAGAACATGGAGATGCGGGTCCTGACGCAGGCCATGTACCACGCGCGCGAGCTGGCGATGACGCGCATGGAGGAGGAGGCCGACCAGCTCGGTGCCGACGGCATCGTGGGGGTGCGGCTGACGATTGGCCGCTATGACTGGGGCGCGGACCTGGCCGAGTTCATCGCCGTCGGCACCGCCGTCAAGCACGCGGGTGGTGAGCTGCACCGGGCTCCCGGTGGCCGTCCGTTCACCTCGGACTTGAGCGGGCAGGACTTCTCGACCCTGCTGCGGGCCGGCTACCGCCCCGTCGGGTTGGTGATGGGCAACTGCGTCTACCACGTCGCCCGCCAGGGAATGATGCAGTCGATGCGCAACATCGGCCGCAACATCGAGATGACCAACTTCACGCAGGCGCTCTACGACGCCCGCGAGCTCGCGATGTCGCGCATGCAGTCAGAGGCCGAGGCGGTGCAGGCCGGTGGTCTGGTGGGCGTACGCCTGAACCAGGCGTCGCACGGCTGGGGCTCGCACGTGATCGAGTTCATGGCGATCGCCACCGCGGTGATCCCGACCAAGGCTGATCACACCATCGAGCGGCCGTCGTTGGTGCTGCCGCTCAGCGGCTGATGCGCTCCCATGCCGGCAGACGTCAAGATCCGCCCGCAGGTCTACAAGGATCCGCGGCCGGCCGACCGGTTTGACCGCTACCACGCGCGGGTCCGCCGCCGGCCGCCCGAGTGGCCCTATGAGCTGGTGCGGATCATCACCCTGTGGATCGCGGTCGTGCTCTTCAGGGTTGAGGCCCACGGGGCTGAGAACATGCCCAACGGACCGGTGATAGTGGCGCCGAACCACGCCTCTTTCATGGACCACTTCTTCACCGGCGGGTTTGTGCGCCGGCACATTCAGTTCATGGCCAAGTCGCAGATGTTCGGGCACCATCCGCTGAGCTGGATCTACAGCCATGGGGGCGTCTTTCCCGTGCGCCGCGGTCACCATGACGAGGAGGCGTTCCGCACGGCGTTCGCGGTGCTGGGGCGTGGGGGTGCGATCGGCATGTATGTGGAGGGCGGCCGGTCGCGCAGCGGTCGCGTCGGCACGGAGGCCAAGGCCGGAATCGGCCGGCTGGCGCTCGAGTCGGGTGCCGCCGTTGTTCCGGTTGCGATTCTCGGCTCACACCAGGTGCGCAACTGGCGGCGGCTGCGCTTCCCGAAGGTGGTGGTGCTCTACGGCCGGCCGTTCGCCTTCGAGCGCGTCGCCACACCCACCCGAGAGCAGCAGCAGGCGGCGGCAGAGGAGATCCTGTCGCGGATCCGCCGCATGCACGCCGAGCTCGAGCAGGCTGGTCCGAAGCGCGCGTCAGCGGTGGCGCGCTAGCGCGCCCGGCTGGCGCCGCGGGGCGCGCCGGCGGCTGCGCTTGGCGGTAGGAGCTCGGTCTCACTGGTGCCAGCCAGCTCGATTTGCAGCGGCGCCTGGGGGGCGCGGGCGTGCTCGAGCTGCAGGGTCGAGTGGGGCAGATCGAAGCGGTCCCGCAGCAGCTCCGAGAGGCAGCGGCGGACCTGATGGCAGTCGTGGCCGGGCTCGACGATCACGTGAGCCGACACCGCGCTGAACCCCGAGGTCACCTCCCAGACGTGAAGGTCATGCACCTGTGCGACCCCCGGCTGGGACGCCAGCACGCGGCCGATCTCCTCGGGGTCGATCCCTGCGGGCGCTGCCTCCATCATCACCCGCACGGACGCCGTGATCAGGCCGTAGGAGGAGCGCAGCATCACCATCGCGATCAGCAGTGAGGCGATCGCGTCAGCCCGGTGGAAGCCGGTGAGCAGGATCACCGCGGCGGCGATGGCCGTCGCCACGAAGCCGAACAGGTCTGTGAGGATGTGCTGGTAGGAGCCTTCGACGTTCAGGCTCATCCGGTCGTGGTCGTGGTGGTGGTGGTGCTGCTGCTGCTGCTGCTGGTGCTGGTGCTCGCCGGTCGTTCCGTGCCCATGGGCGTGCGCGCCGAGGACGCGCACGATGACGAGGTTCACGAGGATTCCGGCGAGCGCCACGACGAGGACGGGTGCGCCCTGCACCTCGACCGGGGTGATCAGGTGACGGATGGCTCCGTAGACGATCGGGAGTGCCAGGGCGAGCAGGGTGATCCCGTTGGCGTTGGCGCTCAGGATCTCGGCTCGGCCGAGCCCAAAGGTCATGGTTCCACGTGCGGGTCGCGCCGCCAGTCGCGAGGCCAGCAGCGCCATTGCGAGCGCGGCGGCGTCGGTGAGCATGTGGGCGGCGTCTGAGAGCAGAGCCAGCGACGAGGCGAGCAGCGCGACCACTATCTCCACCGCCATGAACCCCAGGATCAGGGTGAGTGCGATTTTGAGCTGGCGCGCGTCTCCGCCTGCCGGCGCGGCAGTACCCCCCGGCGGAGACATTTCAGTGGGCCGGGTGGTGGCGGCGTGCGAGTGCGAGTCGTCCACCCCCTGATGGTATGCCCGTCGTCCACCGTTGGGTCGGCTGACGGCGCCTTCGAGACGGCTCAATTCTGCGATGGGTCGTTTGGCATCCGTGCCACCAGGGCGTAGCTTCCGCCCTTACGGCTCAGCACCGCTGACCAAAGCTCGCTGGGACGCTCGGCGAAGGCGTCGCCGTGACGGGCCGGCTCGAGGATCCAGTCGCCGCGCTCGAGCTCACCGTCGAGCTGCCCGGGGCCCCAGCCCGAGTGGCCGGCGAACACCCGCGTCCGCCGCAGCGTGACCCCGGCCAGAGCGGCGGTCCCACCGCCCGCAAGCACGCCGACGGAGTCAAAGGCGATCAGTGCCGCCTCGCCGGGATCCTCAAAGTCCGCCAGTACGATCACCGACGACTGGCCAACTGGCCCGCCAACCAGGATCTGATCACCGGGATCTGCGAGGCTGACGAGCTCCGGCACCGCCTCGCTGACGAGCGTATCTGATGGCCGGTTGAGCACCAGGCCGAGTGCCCCTCGGGCGCTGTGTTCGATCACCAGCACAACGGTCCGCCAGAAGCTCGGATCCTGGACCCCTGGACCCGCGATCAGGAGCTGGCCGCGCACGCAATCCACACTGCGGATGTTGCCACGCTGCCGCTGCAATGTTGCTGGGCTGCCGCCGCTATGAGTTGTGTGGGAGGGCTCCGGGCCGTGCGCCACGGCTGCCGGGTCGAGCGCGGCTGCTCCGTCACCCGTCACCGGTTGCTCATCGGGGGCGCTGCCCCTACGCTTGCGTCCCATGTCAGGTTACGTGCGGCTCCGTTATGCGGTTTCGGAAGACGGTGTCGCGACGCTCGCGCTCAACCAGCCGGAGACGCGCAACGCGCTCTCGCCCGAGCTGCTGGCGGAGCTGATCGCGGCGCTCCAACAGGCACGCGACGACGCTGCGGTGAGGGTCGTCGTGCTGGCCTCGACCCATGCGACGGTGTTCTCCAGTGGCGGCGACCTGGGCTCCTTCACCGCGGACGTGCCGCAGATCCAGAAGCTACGTGAGAATGAGCTGTTCCCGAGGCTGTTCTGTCTGCTTGGCGAGCTCGGCAAACCGTCCATCTGTGCTGCTGGTGGGCATGTGCTCGCTGGCGCCCTGGGCATCGCGCTCGCTTGCGACTTGGTGATCGCGCGTGAGCGCGCCCGCTTTGGCACGCCCGAGATCAACGTCGGGCTGTTCCCGTTCATGGTGGCGGCGTTGCTCTACCGCAACGTGCCGCGCAAGCGGGCCACGGAGCTGCTGCTGTTGGGCGAGCCGGTATCAGCCGCGGAAGCCGAGCGCATCGGCATCGTCAACCGCGTCGTCGCCGACGAGGAGTTCGAAGCTGTGGTCGCTGACTACGCCGGCAAGCTGGCCGCAAAGTCGCCGCTGATGCTGCGGCTCGGCAAGGACGCGATCCATCGCCAGCAGGACATGGGGCTTGCCGATGCACTCGACTTCCTGCGCGCTCAGCTGACTCTGGCTGTGGCCACGGACGACGCCCGCGAGGGGGTGGCAGCCTTTTTCGAGCAGCGAGCGCCGAGTTGGGAGCGGGGCAGATGAGGTGGTCAGCCGCGGCCAGGCGTGCGGCTCGACCGCATGGCCGCCGCGGTTCATCTGACTGACCAGTCAATCGGTAAGCTATCGGGATGGCGCTCAACCACGAGGGCACGACGCTGCGTGCGGCAGCCGTCCAGCTCAACGCCACCGAGGACGTTGCGCGCAACCTGGAGACAGCCGACCGGCTCACCCGGGAGGCGGCAGCGATGGGCGCGCAACTGGTGGTGCTGCCGGAGAAGTGGACCGTGCTCGGCCGGCCGGAGGCCATGGAGGCCTGTGCGCAGACGATCGACGGCGAGGCGGCACGCTGGGCACGGCAGACTGCGAGCGAGCTTGGGATCGACCTGATCGCCGGCTCCTTTGTCGAACGCCGCCCCGGCCAGGAGAAGACATCCAACACCAGCGTCCACGTCGGTGCCGATGGCAGCGTCCGTGCCGTGTACCGCAAGCTGCACATGTTCGATGTGGAGGTCGATGGCACCGTCTATGCGGAGTCTGCGCACGAGCAGGCCGGTGACGAGGTGGTCATCACGACCGTCGGGGCCACGACTCCAAGACCGCGCCTGGTTGGCATGAGCATCTGCTACGACGTTCGCTTCCCGGAGCTCTACCGAGCGCTCAGCGACCGTGGCGCCGAGCTGATCGTGGTGCCGGCGGCGTTCACGCTTGCCACGACGCGTGACCACTGGGAGGTACTGCTCAGGGCGCGGGCGATCGAGAACCAGTGCTTCGTCATTGCCGCAAACCAGGTGGGCGCGCATCCACCCGGGAACCGCTCGGGCGGGCGCAGCGTGATCATCGACCCCTGGGGCCTGGTGCTCGCGAGCGCTCCTGACAGCGAGGTCGCGATCGTCGCCGATCTGGACTTTGCGATGCTGGCCGAGGTGCGGGAGCGCCTTCCGGCGCTGCGCCATCGGCGCGAGCCACAGCTCTATGCAGGCACTCGCTCCGAGGCGCCGTGAGCGGTGAGTGCAACGGTGGACAAGCGGCGTTTGATCCTAGACGCCGCGGTGCGCGTGTTCGCTCGGCAGGGCTTCCACACCTGCCGCGTCTCTGACATCGCGGATGAGGCTGGTGTCGCCTACGGCCTCGTCTACCACTACTTCCCATCTAAGGAGACGATTCTCGACACGCTGTTTCTCGAGCGCTGGAACCTGATGCTGGCAACGATCGAAGACGCGCGCGCCGCCGATCTGGCACCACGGGAGAAGCTGCAGCGGATTGCCTCCTTCATCGTCGAGTCCTACCGGCACGACCCGGATGTGATGAAGGTGATAGTCGTCGAGGTCACGCGCGCCGCCAACACCTTTGGCCGGACGCACGTCGAGCGGATCATGCAAGCCTATGAGGGGATTGCCCGCATCGTCGAGCAGGCCCAGGCCACCGGCGTGTTTCGCCGGGATGTCGACGCTCTCTTTGCCGCGCAGGCCTTTTACGGACTGGTGGAGCAGGTGTTGACGCAGTGGATCTTCAGTGCCGGCGAGGTGTCTGCCGAGGAGTTTGAGCGCATCAAGCTGGCGATCGTCGAAATGATCTGCGTTGGTCTTGATGGGTAGGGTCGGCCCCATCTGGTTGAATCACGGTCAATGAAGGACAGCCAACTGGTCAAACGCCTCATGTGGTCCGGTCTGCTGGCCGGCGTCGGCGCCCTGTCAAGCCTGGTTGCGACGCGTGCAGCGGCGCTGATCTGGAAGCGCGTTTTCGACGAAGATCCGCCCGAGTGACCGACGCGATCGAGCAGCCAGCAGGAAGCGGGCCGGAACCCTCGCCGGCCGGCGATGGCGAGCGGCTCCGCCGGCCCACATCTTTGCGGCGCTCCGCAGACGCCGCTGCCGCTGGCGAGGATGCGCTGGCCGCCCACACCCACGGCCAGCTGGACGCGGCTCGGGCTCAGACCCAGGCCGGCGCTGAACCACCGGCTGGTTCCCCCCGGCTTGCCGCCCGGGTTCCGCTGGACAGGCTGCCGCTGGACAAACTGCCCCTGGACGGGCGCCACCTGGCGGAGCTCAGGGCAACGATCAAGCGCCGGCCCGAGCTTGGACTGGGTGTAGCCTTCGCCGGCGGACTGATACTCGCGACCCTCCTCAAGCGCCTTGGCCGCCGATAACGGACAGCAGGACAACATCGCCTCGGCGATCACCCAGGTCTCCGAGAGTCTGGGCCGGCTCGTCCACGACGAGATCGAGCTCGCCAAGGCCGAGGTCGTGCAGAAAGTCTCGAGCCTGGCGCGCGGGACCGCGGCGGTGGCGGCCGGTGCGGTGTGCGGGATCTTTGCGGTGATCCTCGGCCTGGTGACCATCGCCTGGGTGCTGGATGCTCTGATCGGCAGCGGTGGCGGCAACGTCTGGATCGGCTTTCTGATCGTCACCGGCGTGCTGATACTGCTCTCGGTGGCATCGTTTTTGTTCGCGTGGCGCAAGCTCAGGGTCGGCGCGCCGACGCCGACGATGGCGATCGACGAGGCCAGGAAGATCCGCGAGACTGTCACGACGTCGACGGCCAAGAGCTGAGAGGCAGATGCCGAGCCGCTCGCCCGAAGAGATCCGCGCCTCGATCGAACAGAACCGGCGTGAGCTGGGCACTTCGCTGGTACTGCTGCGTGACGAGGTTGGCCAGCTCACCGACTGGCGGGCCCAGCTGCGGCGCAACGAGAAGAACCTCCAGGTGGCGGCCGCGGCCGCGGGCTTTGTGCTCGCGGGAGGTATTGGCGGCACCTTCAGCGTCCTGTTTGGCCGCCGCCGCAAGGGCCGGTAGTCTGCCGAGCGAAGCCGAAGGGTGTGGACCGGCCTACAGCAGCGCTCGGCGGGTGGCGCCGACGCCGAGCAGGCCGGGCCCGATGTGCGTGCCGATGACCGGCCCGATCTCTGAGGTGAAGACGGGCTCGGAGCCGAAGATCTCACGTCCGCGCTCGACGAGCGCCCGCGCCTGCCCGTGAGCATGGGCGTGCTGCACGACCCAGCCGTCGCGGCCGTCGGCCTTCAGCTGCTCCAGCAGGCTGACCATGCGCTCGAACGCCCGTCCGCTCGTGCGGACGCGCTCCACGGCCGTGATCTCAGTGTCCAGCGACAGGATCGGCTTGATCTTCAGCGCTGCACCGAGAAACGCCTGGGCGCCGCCGATCCGCCCGCCCCGCCGTAGGTATTCGAGCGTGTCAAGCGAGAACAGGAAGCGCAGCGAGGCACGGGCCTGCTCGGCGCGATCGACCACTGCCGCCGCGTCGGCACCCATACGGACCGCTGCCGCCGCCGCGAGCAGCATCAGCCCCTGAGCTCCGCAGGCGGTGGCCGAGTCGACAATATGCACGCGCCCGCCGCCGTCTGCGAGCTGGTCACGCGCTTGCGTGGCGGCTGCGACGGTTCCCGATAGCCCACCCGAGAGATGGATCGAGACCACGTCGTACCCGGAGCTGATGAGCGGCTCGTACACAGCCAGGAAGTCGCCGATCGAAGGCTGTGAGGTCGTCGGCAGCGCGCCGCCGGCGGCGAGCGACGCGTAGTAGGCCCCGTAGTCGATGATGTCAGCCTCACGCTCTGCGCTGCCCGCGCGATTCACGTAGAGGCTCACCTCCTGCAGGCCAATCTCGTTGACGATCGGCCGTGGCAGGTAGTGACAGGTGTCAGATACGAGCGCGACTGGCATCAGCGCCCGTAGACCGTAGCGGGCTTGCTGCTAGCGTGCTGGCTGGTTGGATCGCTGGCGCTAGTAGGCGACCGACTCGTGGACCACTCCCGCAGGCCTTGATCCGCGCCGGTTGGCGGGCTCTCGGCTTGGGCCCTGTGAAAGATCAAACGCTCACCGATATGCCGGCCTCCGAGGCCTCCGACACCACCGCCACCAAAACGCATTCAGCTCCAGCCCCGGCCTCTGTGGTCGAGGGCGAGATCACGGCGACGGTGCGGCTGGTGCGGCACCTGATCACCGCGCTGATCGCAGCCGCCGTCCTGGCGGGCATCGTGCGCGGACTCACGACCTCAGCCTCTGGTACGGCGGCGGTTGTCGACGGCATGGTCCTGACCGAAGTCTCGCTGGCCGCGGTCCTGATCCTTCTGGGCAGTTTCGTGGAAGGCTTTGGCTTCGGTCTCTCGCTCGGCACTCAGTGGCCCTATACACGCAACATCCTGACGCTGCTGATCGACGGTGACCCGGAGGCGGCGCACCGCATCGTGGCCACCCTCGTCGGCGTGTTCGGCGTGGTGCTCGTGATCCTCGCGCCGGGCTCAGGCACGATCAGCGGCCTGTCGATGGTGGTCCTTACCGCTCTGCTTGGCATCGGGACGCTCCACGTGCTCGCGGGCCGGCTCCCGGCCGTTGTCCATGGGGCCCATGGCCTGCTTGCCTACGGCGTTTTCCTGGCCTACCTGAGCACGCTGCTGCTGCCGGGTGTCGGCTTCTGGTCATACCTCGGCACCACCACCGCACTGCATGCGCTGCTGCTGACGGTTTTCCTCGGCGGCATGACCACCGGCCAGCGAGGCTTCGGCAAGCCGATCGAAGCCTTCTCCTGGCCGCGCCGCCCGCCGCAACTGGTGATGATGGTGCACCTGTTCGCGGCCCTGGGTGTAGTGGCCACCCTCGGCGCGCTGATGCCGCAGTACCCGGTGGCGCTGTACATCGCGGTGGCGCAGATTTCGGTCGGCTTCCTGTTGTTCCACGCTGTGAACCTCAAGCCCGAGAATCCCGGCATTCTCGTGGCGTTCCACCAAGCGATGGCGCTCTCGATTACCGTGGCGGTCCTGGCCGCGGGGCACTGACGCGGCGAACCCCGCCTGGCGCGAAGGTCAGAGCAGGTTTTCGATCACGAGCGGAGCCGGCTCGCCGCCGTCAGTAGCGGTGCCAGCGCCGACAGCCTGCCCCTTGGCGGCGTCGGCATCCATCCCGAGCAGTTGCTGCAGCTCGCCGTTGTCGTACATCTCCAGGACGATGTCGCAGCCTCCGACGAGCTCACCGCGCACGAACAGCTGCGGGATCGTCGGCCAGCCAGACAGCGCTGAGAGTTCCTGGCGGATCGCCGGGTCGGGCAGGACATTGACGGCCGCAAACGGCTGCTCGAGCGTCTCGAGTACCGCCACGGTGCGGGCCGAGAAGCCGCACGCGGGTGCATCTGGTGTGCCCTTCATGAACAGGATCACGGGGTTCTCGGAGATTGCGCTCTGGAGCGCCTCGCGCATCGGGTTGCTGGCTGGTTCGCTCATCGGTCCTCCGTGGGCGTGATCTTGAGGGAGAGGGCATGGATCCGGTCGCCGAGCTCGGTACCGAAGACGTCGTAGACCAGCTTGTGCTGGGCGATGCGGCTGAGGCCGGCAAAGGCTGGGCCTTCAACCACCGCCTCGAAGTGATGGCCGTCGCCGCTGACGGCGGCTCTGGTCCCGGGGATTTCCGACTCGATGCGGCGCTTCAGTTCATCTGGCGAAACGGTCATGGGGAGAAGGTTAGCGCCCAGCGGCGCCGGCGCTATACTGAATGAAGCATGATCACTCTCACCGACAGAGGCGCCGAGAAGGTTCAGGAGTTCCTGGCCTCGCAGGCCGCCGTGGGCGAGACCGCGGGACTGCGCGTCGGCGTCCGCGGCGGCGGCTGCTCCGGTTTTCAGTATGCGCTCGCGTTCGATGAGCAGCACGACGACGACACCGTCTTTGAAGATAAGGGCATCCGCCTGCTGGTCGACCGCTCGAGCCTGCCGTACGTCCGCGGCTCGGTGATCGACTTCGTCGACGGCCTGCAGGGTGCAGGCTTCAAGGTCGACAACCCCAACGTGGTCGCTGCGTGCGGCTGCGGCTCCTCCTTCCGCGTGGCGGAGGAGGAAGAGGTCTCCGCGGTCTGAGCACAACCGTCCTTCCCGGATGAGTGCGTGCATCGTGAGAACGTGAACGCGACTCTTCTGGAGGGGGCGGCTCCGGGCGCTGGGCTGACCCCGGAGCGCGTGGATTTACCGGCTCTGCGTGACAAACTGCGCACCCGCCAGGCATATTTGTCGAAAAACTGTCGGTATAGGGCAGTATGTGACGGACTGGGCTGGGGGCGCGCAGATTGTCACGCTGAGCCGGTTGCAGCGGCTAGATCGGGTCGGGCTCGGTGGCGCCCGGCTCGTTGTCGAGCGTGGCCCAGAGGTAGCGGCAGGCGAGCGTCCGGTACGGGCGCCAGCCGGCGGCGATCTGCTCCATCTCGGCCGGCGATGGCAGCCCGTGGAGGCCGTAGGCCGCCTGCATCGCCTTGCGGATGCCCAGATCGCCCACCGCCAGCACGTCGGGCCGGCGGAGGTGGAAGATCAGGAACATGTGCGCGCTCCAGGTGCCGATCCCCTTGACGGCGCTCAGCTCGGCGATCACCTGCTCGTCGGGCAGCGAGTCCATGCGGGCGAGCTCGAGTGAGCCGTCGAGCACGTGCTCGGCGAGCGAGCGCAGGTAGCTCACCTTCGCGCGCGACAGGCCCACGGCGCGCAGCGCCTCCGGGTCCTCGGCGAGGATCTCCTCCGGGGTCGGCTCGCGGCCACCGAAGCGCTCAGCCACCCGCAGATAGATCGCGGCGGCCGCCCTGGTCGAGAGCTGCTGGCCGACGATCGTGCGCACCAGGGCGCCGTAGTGCTCGCGCTGGCCGCCGGCGCGCCGCTCGGGCAGACCGTCAGGGCCGCAGCGGTCGATCAGCGCGCGCAGGACCGGGTCGGCGGCGCGCAGGTGCTCACGCCCAGCGCGAGCGCTCGCGCCGGTGCTCACGCCGAGGTGCGCATGGCGGTGCCGTCGAGCGCCCCCAGGGCGCGTTCGACTGACATGGTGACGCACGTGAAGGTGGGCGTGTCGCGCAGCGTGTAGGCGCTCGACTCGGTACTGCGCAGCTTCTGCACCAGGTCGAGGAAGTCGGCCGGGTTGTCGGTCTCGAATGCCACCACGAACTCCTGGTCGTCCAGGCCAAAGGAGTAGCTGGTGTTGAGATCGACGCTCGGGAACTCCTTGCCGACGCGGATGTGCTCCTGCATGATGCGCCAGCGTTCGCCGGCCGGCAGCGTGTACCAGGCGCGCGTCTTCACGAACGGGTAGACAAACAGGTAGCGGCCGTGCGCCGGGCGCACCTGCAGCCGCGACTCGTCGGAGTACTCCGACGGCTTGGTCATCGCCAGGTAGGAGTAGGGGATGGTGGCCCACTTCAGCAGCCCGCTCTGCGTCAGCACAACGTGGAACTCGTGGATGCGCTCGAGGTTCTCAGCCTGCGAGAGGATCATCATGTCGGCGTCACCGCGGGTGCCGACCAGCGAGAAGGCGCGCAGCAGGTGGTCCTCGCCAAAGTCCTCGCAGGCGGCGATGAACTCGCGCTTGTGCTCCTCGCGCTCGGCGTCGGGCAGCCTGCGCCAGGCGGGATCGACCTGCAGGAACGTGTACTTGACGAAGTGGCGGCTTGGCATCCGCCAACAATGATGGCACGGCCAGCAGGCAGCCGGCGCGGCTGCGCCGTGGGTGCGCTCACAAACGGTTAACCTTTTCGGCAGATGCGCATCGCGTTGGTGTCCCCTTACTCGTGGTCCTACCCCGGGGGTGTGACGCGACACATCGGCGCGCTGGCTGAACAGCTCCTGATCTCGGGGCACGACGTGCGCGTGCTCGCTCCCTACGACCCCTGCGACCGGCTGGCGGCGCTGATGCACGGCGGTGCCTGGCCGCAGCGCGGGCCGGCGCCCAGCTACCTGGTCGGCCTCGGGCGCACGATCGGCATCGCCGCCAACGGCGCGGTCTCAAACCTGTCGTTTGGGCCCGGCGGTATCGCCACGGTGACACGTGAGCTCGCCCGTGGCGGATATGACGTCGTCCACATCCACGAGCCGGTCGCGCCGATGGTGGGCTGGACGGCGACGCTGCCGCACGGTGTGCCGCTGGTTGGGACCTTCCATGCGTATTCCACGCGCCGGCTGCCCAACGAGATCGCCAACTGCTTCGGCGCGACCCAGGTGCTGAACCGCCTGCGGGTCCGGATCGCGGTCTCCGAGGCGGCTGCGTGGACCGGGCGGCGCTGGTATGGCGGTCGCTACCGGGTGATCCCAAACGGTGTCGACATTGACCCGCGGGGTCTCGCTCGCGTGCACGCCCGCGCCTGCGCGGCCGACGGCGGGCAGCCGTTGCGGGTCCTGTTCGTCGGCCAGGCGGTGGAGCGCAAGGGGCTCCCGGTGCTGCTGCGCGCGTTCGACGCGCTGCGCCAGCACATCCCGGCGCTCTTGACCGTGATCGGGCCGAGCGAGGCCGAGCTTGCGCCCCTGATCACCGACCACCACGGGGTGCGGGCGCTGGGCAAGGCCGGCGAGGACACCAAGCGCCGCGAGCTGCGGGCCGCCGACGTGCTGGTGGCACCGTCGCTCGGCGGTGAGAGCTTCGGCATGGTGCTGACGGAGGCGTTTGCGGCCGGCGCAGCCGTCGTCGCCTCCGACATCGCCGGCTACCGGGAGGTGGTCAGCGGGGGCGCCAACGGCCTCCTGGTCGCGCCCGGCGATCCCCGGGCACTGGCCGAGGCGCTGCTAGAGCTCTACCACGAACCCGAGCGCCGCCGCCGGCTCGCGCAGGCGGCGGCGGCGAGCGTCCAGCGCTACGCCTGGGAGCGGGTCGCGCTCGAGGTGGTGGAGGCGTACCGGGACGCGATCGCGGTGCCCGAGCCCGCCGGAGTGCTCCAGACGCTTGCGGTGCGCAGCGGCCTGCGGCCGGCCGACATGCAGCCGCGCGTGCGTGCGCAGTGGCTCGAGAGCCTGGAGCGCCCTCCGGATTGCGCGCCCGCAGACGAGCTCACGGGCCCGATCGCTGAGACCGGCGTGCTGGCGGCGGCGTGAGCGCGGCGGCGGCCAGGCGCGGGTTCGCGTCTGACAACGCGGCCACTGTCCATCCGCGCGTGCTAGAGGCGATCGCGGCGGTCAACGCGGGTCACGCCTTCGGCTACGGTCACGACCCCTACACGCAGTCGGTCGAGCGCCGGCTGGCGGCCGAGCTGGGCGCTCCCGGCGCCGCCGTGTTCTTCGTCTTCAACGGCTCCGGTGCCAACGTGCTGTCGCTGCGGGCAGCGCTCAAGCCCTGGGAGGCGGCGGTGGTCTCCGCCAGCGCACACCTGCACACCGATGAGACCGGTGCGCCAGAGGCAGTGGCCGCTGCCAAGCTGCTGGTCGCTGAGACCGTCGATGGTCGTGTCACGCTTGAGGGGGTGCGGCGGCTCGTGGAGCGCCCCAATGACGAGCACGCGGTCAGGCCGGGGCTGCTGTCACTGACGCAGGCGACCGAGCTCGGCACGGTGTATGCGCCCGATGAGCTCCGCGCGCTGGCTGATCTCGCCCACTCACACGGGCTGCGGGTGCACATCGACGGGGCTCGCTTCGCCAACGCCGCCGCGGCGCTCGGGCTCTCGCTGGCAGAGCTGCTCGAGGCCAGTGGCGCTGACCTGCTCTCCTTTGGGGGCACCAAGAACGGCCTCATGCTGGGCGAGGCCGTGGTGGTGCTCGATCCGGCGCTCGTGCCGGGGATGATGCACCTGCGCAAGCAGACGCTGCAGCTCGCGTCAAAGATGAGGTATGTGGCGGCGCAGTTTGACGCGCTGCTGGACGGCGGCCTGTGGCTTGAGAACGCCTCGCACGCCAACGCGATGGCGCGGCGGCTGCACGAGGCCGTCAGCGGCATCGACGGCGTTGCGGTCACGCGGCCGCCCGCGGCCAACGCGATCTTCGCGGTCCTGCCAGCCGCCGCCCGCGAGCGCCTGCAGCGCGAGTTCGACTTCTACGTGTGGGACGACGCGACCGGCGAGGTGCGCTGGATGTGTTCCTGGGACACCACCGAGTCGGATGTGGACGCCTTTACGCGGGCGGTCCGCGACGCGGTCGCGTCCGCCGCCGCGCCGGGCAGCTGAACGCCCGGCCGCCTCAGCGCAGATGCTCGCGGTGCGCGGCGCGGGCGGCGGCCACGACGGGCGATGGCACCACCACAACCGGTATCTCGGCGTGCTGGATCAGATGGTGCGAGACGCTCCCGAGCATCAATGACAGCAGCCCGCTGTGGCCGCGGCTGCCACAGACTACAGCGGCGGCGCCGGCCTCCATGGCGGTGGCGAGGACGGCGCCGGCGACCGTGCTCTTGACCACCGCCGTCTGCGGCTGGGCGTCGAGCGAAGCCTCGCGGGCGAGCTCGGCGCCGGCCGCGGCGGTGTTGGCTGCGGCGCGCTCGGCATCGGCGTCCATCACCTCGAAGTCGAGCGCCACCGTGATCCCGCCGCCGGCGCGCGTCATCGCGTCGATCGAGCGCTGCCAGACCGTGAGGATCGTCGCGGCCGCGCCGGGGAACAGCTTTCCCGCCCGCTCAACCGCGGCCTTGGCGTCGTCGGAGCCGTCGTAGGCGATCAGGATCATGGTTGCTCCTTGGCCGGTGGGGTTGATGATCTGGTGATCAGAGCCTAACCCTCCGGCGAGCCGGCCGTGTCGGTACCGCGCTGCCGTCGGCCTGCCGGAAGCTCCGGACTGCGAGCGTGGGAAACCCGTGGCCGGATGTCAGGAAGGCGACAGCGCCGAGAGCTGCTCTGGCGGAGGGGCTGCTAGCGTCGGGCATAAGCACAAACCTTCAGTTGTGCAGTTGGTCACAATCTACGTAGTAAGGAAGCCGATGACCGCTCTGGACTTCGCTCGCGCGCAGTTCGCAGTGACGACGCTGCTGCACTTCATCTTCGTCCCGATTTCGATCGGGCTGGCGCTCTACGTGGCGATCTGCCAGACGCGCTACTACCGCTCTGGCGATGAGGTGTGGCTGCGTGCGACCCGGTTCTGGGGCAAGTTCCTGCTGATCTCGATGGCGATCGGCGTGGTCACGGGCATCGTCCAGGAATTTCAGTTCGGCATGAACTGGTCGCTCTTCTCCCGCTATGTCGGCGATGTGTTCGGCGCGCCCCTGGCGATGGAGGGTCTGATCGCGTTCTTTCTCGAGTCGACCTTCATTGGCCTGTGGATCTTCGGCTGGGGCCGTCTGCCCAAGCGCGTACACCTGGCGACCATCTGGCTTACGGCGGTCGCGACGATGCTCTCGGCCTACTTCATCATCCTCGCCAACGGCTGGATGCAGCATCCCGTCGGCTACACCATCAACCACGCCACCGGGCGAGCCGAGCTGACCAACATCTTTGCGGTGCTGTTCAACCCAATCGCGCTGCTCGGCTTCACGCACACCGTCCTCGGCGCGATCACGACCGGCGGCATGCTCGTGATCGCGGTCAGCGGCTACCTGATGCTGCGCGGCCGTCGCAGCGACGTGGTCTACCGGTCGCTGCGGATGGCGCTGCCGCTGACGCTGGTGGCGGTGTCAGTCACCATGTTCGTTGGCGACAGCCAGGGACGCGTGCTGGTCAGCCAGGAGCCGATGAAGATGGCTGCCGCCGAGGCGGTCTGCAACTCCAGTCATGGCGAGAGCTTCTCGATCTTCTCCGTGGCCGGCTTCACCGACAACCCCTGCCCCAGCCAGCTCAGCTCGATCCGGATCCCGCACCTGCTGAGCCTGATCGAGGATCTGAGCTGGAACGGCAACATCAGGGGCATCGACCAGATCCAGGCGGCGGAGCGGGCACAGTACGGCCCCGGCAACTATGTGCCGCCGGTGGGGGTCGAGTACTGGACCTTCCGCCTGATGATCGGGGCCGGGGTACTGATGGCGCTGATCTCGCTGGCAGGCGTCGTGCTCGGCCGCGGTGGCCGGCTGGAGCGCTCGCGGTGGTTCGCGCGCCTTGCGCTGCTCGGCCTGCCACTGCCGATCCTGGCGAACTGGTGCGGATGGATCTTCACTGAGGTGGGACGCCAGCCATGGGTGGTCTTCGGCCTGCTCAAGACGGCGGACGCCAACTCGCCGAACGTCGGCATGACCAGCATCGTGCTCACGCTCGCGGGCTACATCGTGATCTACGGGGTGCTGATCGCGATCGGCGCCTGGCTGATGTGGCGCGAGGTGCGCCACGGCCCAGAGCCTCCCGCCGAGCCGGGCGATCATCCCGCCGGCCAGGCTCCCAGCCCCGACCTGGTCCTCGCCTACTGAAGGCGCCAGAGCAAGCGATGCACACAGATCCCGGCTTTCTCCAGATCCTCTGGTTTGTGCTGGTCGGCGTCCTCTGGGCCGGCTTCTTCATCCTCGAGGGCTTTGATTTCGGCGTCGGCATGCTCGTCAAGCTGCTCGCGCGCGACACGGTTGAGAAACGGATCACGATCCACACGATCGGGCCTGTCTGGGACGGCAACGAGGTGTGGCTGATAACCGCCGGCGGCGCCATGTTCGCGGCCTTTCCCAGCTGGTATGCGACCACCTTCTCCGGCTTCTACCTCGCCTTCTTCCTGGTCCTGGCCGCCCTGATCGTGCGCGGCGTCTCGTTCGAGTTCTGGGGCAAGGTCGACTCCGATCGCTGGCGCTCAGGCTGGGAGTGGGCCATGGCGGTGGGCAGCGGCGCGGCTGCGCTGCTGTTCGGGATCACCTGGGCGGACTTCATCCACGGTCTGCCGATGGGCCCTGAGCACGTGGTGCATGTGTCGCTGCTCGGACTGCTGCACCCCTATGCGCTGGCCGGCGGCGTGACCATGCTCGCGCTGTTCCTGGCCCACGGTGCGGGCTTTCTGTCGCTGCGCGTGGAGGGTGATCTGCGCTCGCGAGCGGTTGCCCTGGAGGCCGTCGCGACGCCGGTCGCCTCGCTGCTCACCGCCGGCTTTGTCGCCTGGACGCTCGCGGACCACGCCTGGGCGGTGCAGATCATGATTCCGGCGCTGCTTGCGCTCGCGGCCCTGCTGGGCGCGACCGCCCTGAACCGTGCGCGCCGGACAGGCGCCGGATTCGGCGCGAGCGCGCTCGCGATCGGGCTCCTGACCGCCAGCTTCCTGACCTCGCTTTACCCCGATGTGTTGCGCTCGACCACGCGCGCCGCCTACGACCTGACGATCGCCGGTGCCGCGTCCAACCACTACACGCTGGTGGTGATGTCGATCGTCGCGGTGATCTTCGTGCCGGTAGTGATCGCCTACCAGGGCTGGACCTACTGGGTCTTCCGCCACCGTCTCGGCCGCGACGATTACGAAGGGCCGCTGACCCCGGTGGCGGTGCTGGAGCACATGACAGCCGGCCAGGACAACCGGCGCCAAAGTGCCTGAGAGTCCTGCGCGCAGAGCTCGGGTTGACCTGCGGCTCGCGCGAGAGACCAGGGCCGCCCGTCCGCACTTCCTGATCGCGAGCCTGCTCGGCCTGGCCACGGCCGGCCTCACGGTTGCTCAGGCGGTGCTGCTCGCGCGCGTGATCGCCGCTGTCGCGACCGCGCACGTGAGCCTCGCGGAGGAGCGCCGACCGCTGCTGGCGCTGCTGGCGGTGTTCGCGCTGCGGGCGCTGCTGGCCGGTGCGTTCGAGTTCTCCGGGAGACTCGCGGCCGCCCGCGTGCTCGCGGAGTTGCGCTCGCGGGTCGCTGATCGGCTGCTCGTTGGCCGCCCCGGACGCGCAGGCGCCGAGCAGACCGGCGAGCTGGTAGCCGCCGCCGTGCAGGGGATCGATGGCCTGGAGAGCTACTTTGCCGGCTACCTGCCCGCGCTGATGCTGGCGGTGCTGGTGCCGCTGGCGGTGCTGATCTGGGTCACGCCACTGGATCCGGTGGTGGCGCTGATCTTTGCGGTCACGATCCCGGTGCTGATCGCTTTCATGGTCCTGATCGGGATCGGCGCACAGTCGCG
>JAJYHG010000104.1 GCA_021784895.1 Actinomycetes bacterium | reverse complement strand
CCGATCGTGATCCTCTCCGGCGGCCCGGCCTCGGTCTATGCCGAGGGAGCGCCGAGACTCGACTCGCGGCTGTTGGAGTTGGGCGTGCCGGTGCTCGGTATCTGCTACGGCATGCAGCTGATCGCCCTCGCGCTCGGTGGCAGCGTGGAGGGTGCCGAGGTCGGCGAGTATGGCCGCTCCGCGCTCACGGTGCACAGTCATGGCCGGCTGCTCGCCGAAACCCCCGCCGAGCAGCCCTGCTGGATGTCGCACCGGGATACGGTCTTCTCCGCCCCGCCCGGATTCACGGCGCTGGCCTCCTCGACCGCCTCTCCGGTGGCTGCGATCGAGTCCTCTGAGCGTGGCATCTACGGGATCCAGTTTCACCCTGAGGTGGTGCACACACCCTACGGGCAGCAGGTGCTGCGCAACTTCCTGATCGACATCTGCGGGGCGTCGGGCACTTGGAGTGCACGCTCGGTGATCGAGGAGCAGATCGAACGCATCCGCGCCCAGGTCGGCGAAGGGCGCGCGCTCTGCGCGCTCTCCGGTGGAGTCGACTCGAGCGTTGCGGCGCTGCTCGTCCACGAGGCGATCGGCGACCGGCTGGTCTGCGTGTTCGTAGACCACGGGCTGATGCGCAAGGACGAGGGCGCCCAGGTGGTCGCCACCTTCCGCGATCACTTCCGCGTGCCATTGATTCCTGTGGACGCGCGGGCGCGCTTCCTGGCGAGCCTCAGGGGGGTGACCGACCCAGAGCGCAAGCGCAAGGTCATCGGCGAGGAGTTCATCCGCATCTTCGAGGAGGAGGCGGCCAAGCTCGACGGCATCCGCTACCTGGTGCAGGGCACGCTGTACTCGGACGTGATCGAGTCCGGCGGAGGCACCGGCACTGCGACGATCAAATCCCACCACAACGTCGGCGGGCTACCGGAGGACATCGAACTCGAGCTCGTCGAACCCTTGAGAGCGCTGTTCAAAGACGAGGTCCGGGCGGTGGGCGCTGAGCTCGGCATGCCCGAGCGGCTGGTCTGGCGCCAGCCCTTCCCAGGCCCGGGCCTGGCGATCCGCATCGTGGGAGGTGAGGTGACCGCCGAGAAGCTCGAGGTGCTGCGGGAGGCAGACGCGATCCTGCAGGACGAGATCCGCAGGGCTGGGCTCTACCGCGAGCTGTGGCAGTCCTTCTGCGTGCTCCCGGACGTCCGCGCTGTCGGCGTGCAGGGCGACGAGCGGACCTACGGCAAGGTGATCGCGATCCGGGCTGTGACCTCGGACGACGCGATGACCGCCGACTGGGCCCGCTTGCCCTACGACCTGCTCGAACAGATCGCAAGCAGGATGATCAACGAGATCAAGCAGGTGGGCCGGGTGGTGCTCGACATCACCTCAAAGCCCCCGGGCACGATCGAGTGGGAGTAGGGGCTGCCGGCGGGCGCGGCGCTCGAGCGGTTCTGGCGGCGATCGTCTACCATCAGCGATCCCGCGCCCGCGCGCGGCACATTTTCCTGCCATGAAGACATACGTAGCCAAACCCAGCGATCGCGAACGCAACTGGCTGATCGTCGACGCCACCGGGCTCACGCTCGGGCGCCTCGCCACACAGATCGCCGACGCGCTGCGCGGGAAGCGCAAGCCGGCCTACACGCCGCACATCGACACCGGCGACTTTGTCGTGGTTGTCAATGCTGAGAAGATCTCGGTCACAGGCAACAAGCGCAATGACAAGCGTTACTACCGCCACTCGGGCTATCCCGGCGGGCTCAAGTCCCGCACGCTCACGGAGATGCTCGAGCGCCGGCCCGAAGAGGTGATCCGGATTGCGGTCAAAGGCATGCTGCCCCGCAACCGGCTGGCACGCAAGCAACTCACCAAGCTGAAGGTGTATGCGGGGCCCGATCATCCGCACGCTGCCCAGCAGCCGCAACCGATGGAGATCCAGTCGTGACCGATGAGCAGAATCTCGATAACGAGCCCACGGCCGGCGCGCCCTCAGGCCCGCCGGCCGACGCGAGCGTGATCGCCGAGGCCGAAGTCGAGTACATCGACGAGACGCCGCGCGAGAAGCCCGCGATCCCCGGCGCCGACCTCGTGCCCGACATCGTTCCCGAGGGAGGCGAGTTCCTGGACGCCGAGGCACGAGCAGCAGCCGAGGCGGAGGCCGAGGAGGCGGCTGCGCGAGCCGCAGAGCAGGACGAGGACAACCAGGCCCACAGCCAGCCGATCGCCGAGGTCGTGATCAATCTCGCGGCCGGGGCCCGCTACACGGCGACCGGCAAGCGCAAGACCGGCGTCGCACGCGTGATCCTCAAGCCGGGCACCGGCACCTATACGGTCAACGGCAAGACGCTCGAGGAGTTCTTTCCGCGCGAGACGCTGCAGCGCGTCATCCGGCAGCCGCTCGAGGCGGTCGGTTACGAGGCCCGCATGGACGTCGTTGCGCGCATGCATGGCGGCGGCGTGTCGTCGCAGGCAGGCGCACTGCGCCATGGCATCGCCCGCGCCCTGCTCGAGGCCGACCCGAACCTGCGCGGAGAGCTCAAGCGCAGGGGCTTCCTGACGCGTGATCCGCGCGTCAAGGAGCGCAAGAAGGCCGGCCTCAAAAAGGCCCGTAAGCGGCCGCAGTTCTCCAAGCGCTAGCGGACCGCTGCTTCGCGGTCCCGGAGCGAGGGCAGCCGCATGGTGCGCAAGCTGTTTGGCACTGATGGTGTACGCGGCCGCGTCGGCGAGTTTCTCACCGCCGAGCTCGCGTTCACGCTGGCGCGGGCGACGGTCGAGCTGTGCGACGGTCCGGACCCGAGGGTGCTGGTCGTACGCGACACGCGCGAATCGGGTCAGAGACTGGAGTCCGCCATCGCCGACGGGGTCGCCGCCGCCGGCGGTGAGGCCCTGCTCGCCGGGGTTCTGCCCACCCCGGCCGCGCCGCTGCTGCTGCGCCAGCACGGGCTTGCGCTCGCGGTGGTGATCTCGGCGTCACACAACCCCTACGAGGACAACGGCATCAAATTCTTCGCTGCCGACGCCTTCAAGCTCTCCGACGCGGCCGAACAAGCGGTCGAGCGGCAGATCGAACACCCCGTCAGCCGGGGCAGGGGGCCTGGGCGCACGCGCGCACTGCCGGGGGCGGCCGAGGATTATCTGCAGGCGCTGCAGGCACGCTTCTCGAGGCTTGACCTGGGTGGCGTGCGCGTGTTGCTTGATTGCGCTAACGGTGCCACGCACCGGGTCGCGCCGGAGATCTTCCGGCGCCTCGGTGCGCAGGTCGAGGTGACCGCCGATGCGCCCGATGGCCGCAACATCAACGCCGGTGTCGGCTCGACGAACATCGGCCACCTGGTGGCAGGCATGGCCACCGGCGCCCACGACATCGGGTTTGCCTTCGACGGCGACGGCGACCGGGTGCTCGCGGCTGACCGCGCCGGCCGGGTCGTGGACGGTGACGAGCTGATCGCATTGGCGGCACTGCACCTGCAGCGTGCGGGAGAGCTCGGTGGCGGCGTTGCCGTGACCGTGATGACCAACTACGGGTTTCATCTCGCCATGCGCGAGGCGGGCGTCGAGGTGGCGACCACGGACGTCGGCGATCGCTACGTCAACGAGGAGTTGCGCAGGCGGGGGTGGAGGCTTGGCGGTGAGCAATCCGGGCACGTCATCGACCTTGGATTCGGGCCTTCAGGCGACGGGATCGCGACCGCGCTGCTCACGCTCGAGGCGCTTGCCGGCGCCGATCTATCCGAGCGCCAGGTGCTGCACAAACTGCCGCAGCAGCTCGTCAGCCTGACGGCTGGGAGCCGCCAGCTGTTGCGCTCGGCGCTTGAAGCCGACGGGGTCGGCGAGGCGATCACCGCCGCCGGCGCGGATCTCGCGGGGCGGGGTCGCGTGCTCGTACGCGTCTCCGGTACCGAGCCTGTGATCCGGGTGATGGTCGAAGCGCCCAGCGACGAGGAGACCACAGCCGTGTGTGCCAACCTCTGCGCTGTGGTCCGAGCAGCGCTCAAATGAGCTGAGGCGGCGCCGATGGCTCTGCCCCCGTGGCTGATACCGCTCCCCGATGCCGCTCAGCAGCGGGCGCTCGATGCGTGGGCGATCGAGCATCACCACCTCCCCGCGCAGACGCTGATGGAGCGGGCCGGAACGGCGCTGGCGGCGGCCTGTGGCACGCTGGTTCCCAGTGGCCGTGTGGTGGTCGTCTGCGGCCGCGGCAACAACGGTGGCGACGGTCGTGTGGCGGCGCGCGTGCTGCGTGAGCAGCAGCGCGTGGTGGACGTCGTGGAGGCGGGCGCGGTGACGCCGCCCGATCTGGCAGAGCGCCTGCGTGAAGCCGCTGGGGTGATCGATGCGCTGCTCGGCACGGGATCCCTGGGTGCGCCGCGGGCAGAGCTTGCCCATGCGATTGCCGCGATCAACGCGGCTCGCGAGGCCGATCCGGCCATGCGCGTGATCGCCTGCGACATCCCGAGCGGGGTCGATGGCTCGACCGGTGCGGTCAGCGGCGCGGCGGTGCGCGCCGATGCCACAGTCACCTTTCATGCCGCCAAGCCGGGCCTGTGGATCGCGCCAGGCAAATACCACTGTGGCCGCGTGCAGGTGGCAGACATCGGCATACCCGCTGGCGGCCAGCCGGTCGCCGCGTCGGTCGGCCTGCTCACCGGGGAGGTCAGAGCGACCGTGCCGCGGCGCGGCCCGGCCTCCAACAAGTTCAGCGCCGGCAGCGTGCTGGTCGTCGGCGGCTCGCGCGGCCTGACCGGCGCCCCAGCCCTCGCGGCGCTGGCGGCGGCACGCGCCGGGGCCGGCTACGTGACCGTCGCTGCGCCCGCGTCAGTGGTCCCCGCGATCGCCGCCAAGCTGCTCGAGGTGATGACCGTCGAGCTCCCCGACGATCCGGAGACGGGTCCCCGGCGCGGTAGCTCGCGGCTCGCGGTCGAGCGCTCCCTGCGCGCCCAGGCGCTGGTCCTCGGCCCTGGGCTCGGCCGGCTGCCAGCGGCCCTGAAGCTCGCCCGGGACGTCGCGGCACACGCGAAGCTGCCGCTCGTGCTCGACGCGGATGGGCTGTACGCCCACGGCGAGGAGGACGGCCTCGGCCACCTCGGGGCGCGGGGCGCTGCGACCGTGCTGACCCCGCACGCCGGTGAGCTCGGGCGGCTCCTCGGTCTGTCGAGCGCCGAGGTCGAAGCCAACCGGCTTGAGCACGCACGGGCAGCGGCAAAGCAGGCGCGG
>JAJYHG010000158.1 GCA_021784895.1 Actinomycetes bacterium | reverse complement strand
CGAGCATCGCCGCGGACTGCTCGCGCCAACGGGCAAGGGGCGGCGATTGACGCCCGGCGAGGGTGCAGCAGAGGGTCGGCGACGCCGCTACGGAGCCTGTCATTGGCGGTGAGGGCTTCGAGTTCAGCGTCGTCGTGTAGCAACGGCGCGGAGACGCACGCCCAGTGTTCGCTTTGACGACCAGACCCGTCCGGCGTCTGCGCAATCCTGCCGTTGGCGACCAAGCCGAAGATCCCGACCGGCAGCCCGCAATGGCAGCAGGCGAGACGATCCCGGTGCTGGTCGACCACGGAGCCGTGATCGTCGGTGAGAGGGCTATCATCGAACATCTGAGCACCCATAACGCCGAGCCATCCGAGGCCGGGCGCCACCGTGACAAGGTGTCGGCTGCCCACCGCAAGCGACTGGAGGCAGCATGCCGCTAAGTGAGTCAACCTACGCACTGACCGTGACCACTGACCAGCCGTTCGAGGCGGCCCTCACGCGGGTCCGCGAGGAGCTGGCGCACGAGGGCTTCGGCGTGCTGTGCGAGATAGACGTCCAGGCAACCCTGAAGAACAAGCTCGACGTCGACCGCGAGCCCTACGTGATCCTCGGCGCCTGCAACCCCTCGCTGGCTCACCGTTCACTCGAGGCGGAGCCTGATCTCGGCGTGCTGCTCCCGTGCAACGTGGTCGTCTACGTCGAAGCAGGCGAGACGAAGATCTCGGCGGTCGACGCCCAGCGCATGTTGTCGATCGTCGGCAACGAAGCGCTCGACGAGACCGCCGCCGAGGTCCGCCGCCGGCTGGGAGCGGTCGTCGAGCGGGCGGCGGACGCCGGCAACTGAGCTCGGCTCGCCGGACCAGCCGCGCATTGGCGCTTTGCGCGGCGCAGGCTTGTGCAGCCCGGCGCTCACAGGTCGCCTCCCGTCCGGCGCCACCGCGGAGGCCCGCGCTGAGTCTCCCCGCCTGCGTCCTGCACACCCCGAACGAGTGGCTCCCCCGAGGCTGAACAGCAGACCCAGCCGGGCCAGACACCGAGCAAAGCTCGCTCTCGCTCAGTGCCTGGGAACGGTGACCGAGAGGTACTCGCTGCCGGCCAGGCAGAAGCGCCACGGCAGCTCTCTGGCCTTGCTGATCCCGATCCGGCGGTCCCGCTGGACCACCGGATCGCCAAGGCGCCGCCCCCGTCCGCTGATCACGATGCGCCCGTCCGACAGGTCGGTGCCGTTGTCTGCGAGCGTCACCCCGAGCGCCTGCGTGAGCTTGCCAGGGCCCGAACAGAGCGCCCGCGGGCACCTGGGCGAAAGCCCGCGCCTGGCCGCCATCAGCTCGACCCCCGTGAGCGGCTCGATCGCGCGGATCAACACCGCCGCCCCCACGCCCTCGGGCTCGCAGACCGCGTTGAGCAGCGCGTGCACCCCGTAGGAGAGGTACACGTAGGCGATCCCCGGCGGCCCGAACAGCGTCTCGGTGCGCGGCGTACGCCCGATGAACGCGTGGCAGGCCGGCTCTGAGTCGTGGTAGGCCTCGGTCTCGACGATCATCCCGCTGCACTCGCCGCAGCTCAGCACGCAGCCGATCAACGCCTGCGCCACCTCGACCACGGGGCGGCGGTAGAACGACGCCTTCACGCGCCGGCGCGGGCCCGGTCGATCGCCGCCTGCACGTGCGCCAGCTGCTCGTGCAGGGCCGCGGTGGCGGTGCCGCCGCGCGAGACCTTGGACTCGAGCCAGGCGCCATCTCTGAGCAGCGCGTAGAACTCCTGCGGGTCGATCAGCGGTGATGCCTCTCGCAGCTCAGCAGCGGCGAGCTGCGAGAGCGTGCGGCCGCTGGCGCTTGCCAGCCGTACCAGCCCGCCGACGACGTGGTGGGCGCTGCGGAACGGCAGTCCCCGGCGCACCAGATAGTCGGCGATGTCGGTGGCGGCGAGCAGCTCGTCGCCGGCGGCGGCCGCCAGCCGCTCGCGGCGGAAGCTGATCGTGGCGAGCATCCCCTGCGCGGCCGCCAGCATCAGCGCCAGCGTGTCGACGGTGTCAAAGAGGTGTTCCTTGTCCTCCTGCAGGTCCTTGTTGTAGGTGAACGGCAGGCCGTGCAGCACACCGTGCATCGCTGCCAGGTGTGCGGCGATCCGCGGCGCCTTGGCGCGCAGCAGCTCGGCCGCATCGGGGTTCTTCTTCTGCGGCATGATCGATGACCCCGACGCCCACGCGTCGGACAGCTCGCAGAAGCCGAACTCCTCGCTTGACCACAGCACCAGCTCGGCTCCGAGCCGCGAGAGGTGAGTGGCGCAGGTGCAGGCGGCGGCGAGGTGATCCAGCACAAAGTCGCGGTTTGAGACCGCGTCGATCGAGTTCTCGCTTACCTGGGTGAAGCCGAGCTCTGAGGCCAGCAGCTCCCGGTCGGTGGCGAAGTTCACACCGGCCAGTGCGCCTGCCCCGAGTGGCAGCGCCGCGGTCGCCTGCAGCACCGCGCGGAAGCGCCGCGCGTCGCGCACGAGCATCCACGCGTAGGCGAGCAGGTGGTGACCAAGGTAGACCGGCTGGGCACGCTGCAGATGGGTGTAACCCGGCATCGGCCAGTCGGCGTGACGGCGGGCCAGGTCAACCAGCGTCTGCGCAAGGCCGATCACCGCCGCCTCGGCGCCGAGCGCCGCGTCGCGGGTGAACAGGGCGAGGTCGGTGGCCACCTGGTCGTTGCGCGAGCGGGCCGTGTGCAGCCGCCCGCCGGCCTCGCCGGCCAGCTCGCTCACGCGCCGCTCGATCGCCATGTGCACATCCTCGTCGCCTGCGGCGAAGACGAAGCTGCCGTCACGCACCTCAGCTTCCACGCGCGCCAGCGCCGAGTGCAGCGCGTCGCGGTCGCGCTCAGAGATGATCCCGCAGGCCGCGAGCATCGTCACGTGCGCCACCGACTGGGCGACGTCGTAGGGCGCGAGCCGCCAGTCGAACTCGAGCGAGTCGTTGATGCGCCGGAACGCATCGTCCTGGGACATCGCGAGCCGTGGGCTCGAGATCAGCCGGCCGCGGGAGCTCATCTGCCCGGTGCCGCGAGTGAGACCCGCGAGCTGCGCCCCTGTCTGAGCGCGGCGCTGAGCGCCTGGGCAACGCGGGTGACCTCTGCCTCACCCATCTGCGGGTAGAACGGGATCGCGATCGAGCGCTCGGAGACCTCCTCGCAGACTGGGAACTGGCCGCGGCGGTACCCGAACCTCTCGCGGTAGTAGCTCATCAGGTGGATCGCGGGAAAGTACGGCTTGGCGGCCACGCCACGCGTACCCAGCTCGGTCACGGCGCGGTCACGGTCTGCGCCCGGCGGCAGCTGGACCACATACACGAACCAGCCGCGGCGCGCGCGTCCCGAGTCCTCGCAGGGCAGCGTCAGCTCCGGGATCTGTGCCAGCGCCTGGCGGTAGAGACCGGCCACCCGCGCGCGCGCGGCCAGCAGCTCGTCGAGCCGCTCGAGCTGGGCGATCCCGAGCGCGCAGGCGATGTCCGACAGGCGGTAGTTGAAGCCGAGGCGGTCGTGGTCGAGCCAGCCCATGTCCGGCGCGCGGCCCTGGTTGCGCTCGGAGTCGATCCGCTGCTTGACCTGCGCGTCGCCGGTCACGACGATCCCGCCCTCCCCGGTGGTCATCTGCTTGTTGGCGTAGAACGCGAACACCGCCGGGTGGCCGCGAGAGCCGATCGTGCCGCCGTCGGCATAGCTGCCACCGAGGGCCTCACAGGCATCTTCGACGATCGGCACACCCGTCGCCTCGAGCGTCGCCATGTCGGCGGGGTAGCCGAACACGTGCACCGGCAGCAGCGCGGCGGTGCGCGAGCTGACCGCGGCCGCCGCGGCCTCGGCGTCGAGGTTGAGCGTCAGCGGGTCGATGTCCACGAACACCGGCCGCGCCCGCTCGTAGACGGCCACGTTGGCGCTGGCGACAAATGAGAACGGCGTCGTGATCACCTCCGCGCCGTCGCTGACTCCGGCGGCGCGCAGCGCGAGGTGCAGCCCGGCGGTGCCGGAGGAGACGGCGCTGGCGTGAGCCGCGCCCACGCGTGCGGCGAAGCGCTGCTCGAACTCGGGGCCGCGCGGCCCCAGCGACAGCTGGCCTGAGCGCAGCACCGCGAGGACGGCGCGCTCCTCCGCGTCGCCGAGCAGCGGCCGCGCCAGCGGGATCGGCCCGCCTGCCGTCGCTTGCAGCCCGCTTGGCATAGCCCGCTCGATCACGACGGCGCGTGTGCCTTCAACGTATGGGCGGGCTGGCGGCCAGGCTGGAGCGCGAACTCCAGCGAGTCCACGAGCGCTTCCCAGGAGGCTTCGATGACGTTGTCGGAGACGCCGATGGCACCCCACTCACGCTCTCCGTCGGAGGAGTCCAGCAGCACCCGCGTGATCGCGTCGCTGGCCTTGGAGCCATCGAGGATGCGCACCTTGAAGTTGACGAGCTTCACGGCGTCAAGCTCGGGGTACACGCGCGCGAGCGCGCCCCGCAGGGCACGGTCAAGCGCGCTCACAGGGCCGTTCCCCTCGGCGGTGAACATGTGGCGCTCACCATCCACCCAGAGCTTGATCGTGGCCTCCGTCTCAACGCGGCCGTCGGCTCGCTGCTCAGCGATCACGCGCCAGGACTCGAGCGTGAACAGCGGTCTGTAGCCGCCGCTCTCACGGCGCATCAACAGCTCGAACGAGCCGTCGGCGGCCTCGTAGTGGTAGCCCTCGTGCTCGCGCTCCTTGACGCGGTCGAGCAGGCGCGCCGCCGCGGCGTCGTCGAGCTCGATCCCCGCCTCGGCTGCGCGGGCGTGAACGGTCCCCCTGCCGGAGAGCTCCGAAACCAGGACCGCGCGGTCGTTGCCGACCGCCCCGGGGTCGATGTGCTCGAAGGTGCTGGGATCGGCGCTGACCCCGGCCACATGCATGCCGCCCTTGTGGGCGAACGCGTTGCGCCCGACGTAGGGCTGATTTGGGTTGGGCGTGAAGTTCAGCAGCTCGTCGAAGAAGTGCGAGCTGGCGCTGAGCGCGTGCAGCTGCGCAGCGGTGACGCACTCGTGACCCGCCTTCAGCTGCAGATTGGGGATCAGCGTGGTCAGGTTGGCGTTGCCGCAGCGCTCGCCGTAGCCGTTCTGGGTGCCCTGCACGTGGGTGGCGCCGGCGGCGACAGCGGCGAGCGTGCCGGCCACGGCGCAGCCCGCGTCGTCGTGGCAGTGGATTCCGACGCGCACGCCGGCCGGCGCGAGCTCGGCAACCACCGCCGCCATCGCCGTTGCGATCTGGCCGGGCAGCGTGCCGCCATTGGTGTCGCAACAGGTGATCGTCTCCGCGCCTGCCTGCGTCGCCGCTCGCAGGCAGGCGAGCGCGTACTCACGGTCGTCGGCAAAGCCGTCGAAGAAGTGCTCTGCGTCATAGATCACGCGTTTGCCAGCACTGACCAGAAAGGCGATCGACTCGGAGATCATCCGCAGGTTCTCGTCCCGGCCCGCCCTCACGACCTTCTCCAGGTGCAGGCTCCAGGTCTTGCCCACGAGCGTGCACACAGGTGCAAAGCAGTCCGCAAGGATCTGCAGCGCCGGGTCATCCTGCGCGGCCGTGTCGCGCCTGCGAGTCATGCCAAAGGCCGCGATCTGGGCGTGCTCGAAGTGCTCGCGGGCAAGCAGCTCGAAGAGCTCGGCCTCTTTGGGGTTGGAGCTCGGGAAGCCGGCTTCGATCAGGTCGATCCCGAGCTCGTCCAGCACGTGCGCGACGCGGAGCTTCTCGTGTGCGGTCAGCGACATGCCCTCACCCTGCATCCCGTCGCGCAGGGTGGTGTCGTAGAGCTCGATCGCCGTCATCTCAGGCCGTCGGCGCGGGCACTTCGACGCGGTCTAGCCAGCTGGCGTAACGCGTGTCGCGGCCGCGGATGGCATCCTCGAATACCTGCTGCAGCTGCGCCGTCACCGGGCCGCGGCGGCCAGCGCCGACGGGATGATCGTCAATCTCGCGGATCGCGGCCACCTCGGCGGCGGTGCCGGTGACGAACACCTCGTCGGCCGCGTAGAGCTCGGTGCGGGCGACGTCTCGCTCGACGATGCCAATACCCAGGTCGCGGGCGATGGTCAGCACGGAGTTACGCGTGATCCCCTCGAGGATGCCGCCGACGAGGCTGGGGGTGATGATCACCTCGTCCTTGACGATGAAGATGTTCTCGCCGCTGCCCTCCCCCACGAACCCCCGCTGGTCGAGCAGGATCGCCTCCTCATAGCCGGCCTTGGTCGCCTCGATCTTCGCCAGCACGCTGTTGAGGTACTGGCCGGTGGCCTTGGACTCGGGGATGAACGAGTCCGCTGACATGCGCCGCCAGCTTGCGACCTTGGCACGGATGCCGATCTCCTTGGAGTCCTCGCCCAGGTAGGCGCCCCACGGCCAGGCGGCGATCGAAACCTCGACCGGCGCCTCGAGCGGGTAGAGGCCCATAACGCCGTAGCCGCGGAATGCGACCGGCCGGATGTAGCACTCGCGCAGGCCGTTGGCGATCAGCAGCTCGTGCGTTGCCTGACGCAGCTCCGCGGCGCTGTAGGGAAGCGGCATGTAGTAGAGACCGGCCGAGCGAAACAGGCGGGCGATGTGGTCCTCGTGGCGGAAGATCGCGGTTCCCGAGGCAGTCTCATAGGCCCGCACACCCTCGAACACACCGGTGCCGTAGTGCAGACCGTGCGACAGCACGTGGATCTTCGCGTCCTCCCAGGCCACCAGTTCGCCGTTGTGCCAGATGACGTCCGCCTGATCCACGTGATGCTCCTTAGAGGTTGGAGAGAACGGCCTGGGTCGCCTCTCTGGTGCTTGTGCTGCCGCCCAGATCTCTCGTGCGCAGGCCGGCCGCGAGCGCACGATCAACCGCCGATTCTATCGCCGCGGCTTCCCCGTCCAAGCCGAGCGCGTGGCGCAGCATCATCGCCGCCGAGAGGAACATGGCGATCGGGTTGGCGGTGCCCGTGCCGGCGATGTCCGGGGCCGAGCCGTGCACCGGCTCGAACACCCCGGGCTGGCCGGGGTCGCCCAGTGACGCGCTCGGCAGCAGGCCGATCGAGCCGGTCAGCGTCGCCGCCTCATCGCTCAGGATGTCCCCGAACATGTTCTCGGTGACGATCACGTCGAAGCTCGCAGGGTTTGAAACCAGCCGCATGGCGGCGTTGTCGACCAGCACGTGCTCCAGCTCGACGCTCGCGAACTCGGCGGCGTGGAGTTCCCGCACGACCTCCCGCCACAGCCGGCTGGTCTCAATCACGTTGGCCTTGTCGACGCTCGTCACCTTCCTGCGCGCGGCCCTGAACGCCACCCGCGCAATCCGGGTGATCTCCTCACGGCTGTAGGCGCAGAGGTCGGAGGCGGCGTCGGCGCTGCGCGTCTTCTCACCGAAGTAGATGCCGCCGGTCAGCTCCCTGACCACCAGCAGATCGGTGCCCTCGATCACCTCGCGCTTCAGCGGGCTGGCGTCATACAGTGCCGGCAGCGGCCTGACCGGCCGCAGGTTCGCGTACAGCCCGAGCCCCTTGCGCAGCCCCAGCAGCCCCTGCTCGGGGCGTGGCTTGGAAGGGTCTGTAGTGTCCCACCTGGGACCGCCCACGGCGGCCAGCAGGACCGCGTCCGCGGCCTTGCACGCGGCCAGCGTCTCGTCGCTCAGCGCGGTGCCATGCGCATCTATCGCAGCGCCGCCAAACGCATGCTCCTCATAGTCGAAGCTGGTCCCGACCGCGGCCAGCAGCTCAAGCGCCGGCGCGATGATCTCGGGACCGATCCCGTCCCCGGGTAGCAGGATGATCTTTGCAGCCATGCCGCTCAAGCTAGCGAAAAGCGGCCTGTGACCCCGCCTGGTGCTGGTCCAGTGCCAGGCTCCGGCGCGCCAGCCTCCCGCGACTGGCGCAACCTCCGGGGCGCGTCGCTCATGGCCGGGGTTGCGGCCGGCGCAAGCCGTAGCTCGGCCGCGCTGTCGTGTGGATAACTACTGATGGAGCATGGGTCGCGGCGTGCGACGATCCGCCCGCGCGCGCACGTGCTCGCGCGAAAGAAAATGCGCCCTCAACCGGGTGGGCGGTTTCAGGTTTTCACGAGGAGGCTGAGTCTCATGAGGCTGCGTTCCACAGCACCGATTGGGGTGTCGCTGGTCGTGCTGGCTGTGTCGGGTGCCGCGATCGCCGCCACGCGCGGCAGGCCGCGCGTGATCACGGCATGCGTGCACCACCAGGGCGGCGGGCTTTACATCGCGCGCAGATGCGCCACGCACGACAGGCGCCTGTTTTGGAGCATCACCGGGCCTAGGGGGGCCATCGGGCCCAGGGGAGCCAGCGGGCTCACGGGTGCCGCAGGATCTGTAGGACCCACGGGTGCCACGGGCCCAGCAGGACCCACGGGTGCCACGGGCCCAGCAGGACCCACGGGTGCCACGGGTGCCACCGGTCCGTCAGGACCATCTACCGGTCCGGCCGGCGGGGATCTGGCGGGCTCGTATCCGAACCCGACGATCGCGGCAGGGGTGCTCACCAGCTCCATGTTCGCCACCGGCGCCACCGCACCGAACGCAACGGACCTGGCGGGCGCGCCGGCGACCGACTACGGCGCTGTCATGAGCGGCAGGGTTAACTCTCTGACCACTTCCGGTACCGACTACGGAGCCGCGAGCGGAACCTCGACCGCAAACTCGACGGAAAGCAATGTGTACACGCTGTCGCCGAACCTCAATCTGCAGGCGCGCGACCTGAGCGTCATGCTCACGGCGGACCCCGGCACAGGCCTCGGTCGTGAGATTTTCCTGGAGGTCAATGGCACGCCCACGACGCTCGCGTGCGATATGTCAGGAGCGCCGACGTCACTCCCCACCTGCACGGCTGCTGGCCCGGTTTCAGTCCCCGCGGGCAGCACCCTGTCGATTGGCGATATGACGCTCTATGGGAAGAGCGCAAATACTGCGGATGCGCTGTTCGGGTTCCGCCTGACCGAGTCGTGATCGCCTGAGAGAGGAACAGCGATGAGGCGTTTGCTTGTCACCGGTTGCTTGGCAGCGGCGGTCGGCGTGTGCCTGCTCGGGCTGTGGACGTCGGTGGCGCGGGCCTCCGGCTTCTCACCGTTCTTCTGGAGCGCTGGCGTGGGGTCCCTCGCTGGCCCGCGTCAGAGCGCAGCAGCGGCGCCCCTGCCGAACGGGGAGGTTCTAATCGTCGACGGCTTCAACGGCACCGGCCCAGGGAACCTGAGCACCGCGGAGGTGTTCAACCCGGCCACCGACTCGTTCACCACCCTGTCAGCGTCGACGCCCGTCGGGCTCTACGCGCCCGCGGCGGCACCGCTACCCAACGGCGAGGTGCTGATCGCGGGCGGCGAGAACTCATCCAGCGTCTTTCAGAACACCGCCGAGCTGTTCAACCCGGTGACCGACTCGTTCTCGTCCGTGACGGGGACGATGGCCACCGCGCGTGCGGCCGAGGTCGCCGCGCCCTTACCAAACGGCGACGTGCTGGTTGCCGGTGGCTACAACGGCAGCTTTCTGTCGACGGCCGAGGTGTATGACCCGGCGACCGGCACGTTCTCGACCACCGGGTCGATGACGGTGGCGCGCGCCTATGCGGTGGCCGCACCGCTTCCTAACGGGGACGTGCTGATCGCGGGCGGCGCCAACTCCCACGGCCCGCTGTCCAGCGCGGAGGTGTATAACCCGGCGACCGGAACATTCACAGCGCTCGCGGCATCAATGACGGTCGCGCGCCAGTACGCGGTGGCCGCACCGCTTCCTAACGGGGACGTGCTGATCGCGGGCGGCGCCAACTTGAGCGGCGTGCTGTCCAGCGCAGAGGTGTATGACCCGGCGACCATCACCTTCACGGCGCTCGCGGCATCGATGACAGCGGCGCGCGAGAGCGCGGTGGCGGCGCCGCTGCCCAACGGCCAGGTGCTGATCGCGGGCGGATACAACAGCAGCGGGGCGCTGTCCAGTGCCGAGCTGTTTGAATCGGCGCCGCAGGCGTCGGCCGCCGGGGGTGACTTTGGCGACCAGACGGTCGGCGAGGCCTCACCGGCCGAGCCGCTCACGATCACCAACATCGGCGCGCAGGAATTGAGCATCTCCGCGGCCACGCTTGGCGGCGCCAGCCCGGGTGAGTTTGCGATCACCGCCGACGCCTGCGCGGGCCAGGCGCTCGCGTTCGGGCAGAGTTGCGTGATCTCGGTGCAGTTCACCCCGTCCGCAACCGGCGTGCAATCAGCATCGATCACCCTGGCTGACAACGAACAAACGTCGGCCACGATCGCGCTGTCGGGCACTGGCGTGGCTGCCAACAGCGGCCCCGCCGGCCCCGCCGGACTGACGGGCAGCACCGGACCGGCAGGCCCCGCTGGGCCGGCAGGCAAGACCGGGCCGACAGGCAAGACCGGGCCGGCGGGCAGGATCGAGCTCGTGACCTGCAGGGCCGTGACCATCACCGTTACGCGAGACGGCAAGAAGCACAGGATCTCCCGGCGGAAGTGCACCACCAGGCTGGTGTCGGGAAGGATCACCTTCACGACCGCGCAGGCGCGCGCGATGCTGGCGCGCTCAGGCGTCGTGTACGCGACCGGAATGGCGGACCGCACCCGTCTGGTGTTGCACGCCCGTCGCGCGATACACCCCGGGCGCTACACGCTGATTCGCCGCTATCGCCATGGGCGACGCTGGGTCACCAGCCGGCAAGAGGTGACGATCGGATAGGCCGGTCGGCGAGTGCGTCACACCGGCGGCTCGGCAGCTCGGCCACTGAAGCACGCGCCTGGCCGACGGCTTCGTCACGCCCCCGCGCGATCAGGTGGAAGCTTCGGCGGGAACTCCCCGCACGCGCTCGTGGTGCTCTTCGCTTGCCGGGTGCGACGGCCACCAGTTCCGGCCGCCGAGCAGCACCACCACGGAGGGCACCAGCAGCGCACGCACCGGGAACGTGTCCATCAGGATCCCGAGCGCGAGCCCGAAACCGATCGCCTGCAGCTGGCCGCCGCCGGAGCCGCCACCACCGACGATCGCGAGCAGCGATGGCAGCAGCGTCAGGCCGATCATTAGCATCACCGCCAACCCCGAGGCAAACGGGACACCGAGATCCTCGTAGAGACCGAAGGTGGCGAGCAGCAACGTAAGCAGCGCGAGGATCACGGTGCCAGCCGAGCCGGTGATCGACTCGCCGACACGGACCAGGGCGCGGCGGACTGCCTCGTGCGGCTCCTGACCGTCGCGCAGCTGCTCGCGGACCCTGAACACGAGAAACAGCCCGTAATCAGTTCCTGCCCCGAGCATCAGCACTATGAGCAGGATCTCGGTGATCGACGAGATCTGCAATCCGGCCTGACCTTCCGCGCCGATGATCCGCTGGGCGATGACCAGCGCCAGCCCGCTCGGAATCAGCGTCACGAGCGCCGCGGGCAGCGAGCGGAAGACGACCAGCAGCAGCATGATGATGAACATGAACGAGAAGGCCTGCACCTGGTGGCTTGACCTGTTGGAACTCTGCTGGTTGGCCGCGAGCGTCGCGATCTGGCCGGCGAGATGGAAGCTCAGCCCGGCCGGCGGCTTCGCGCCGGCAAATGTGCCCTGCAGGGCGTTCACAACCTTCGTGGCTGTGCTCGGATCGGCCCCTGCCGCCTTGGCACGCACCCTGACCTGCGCCGCCTGACCATCGGGAGAGATGCTCTGCAGCTGCGCTGAGACGACGAGCTGTACGCGGCGCACGAGCTACTCCTCCCGCAAGATCGCGCTCATCGCGGCCGGCCCCAGCCGGCCGGATGCGATCACCGCGACGATCGTGATGTCGCTGACGCCCCGGTTCGCACCGGAGCCCAAGAGCGGCCCTGCGAGTGCCGCTGCCTTGGAGCTGGGCTCCCGCGAGGGCAGGAAGGCGCTGTTGTTGTTGACCTGCTTGCCGAGCGATGGGAGCAGGGCGCCGGTGACCGCGGCGGCCAGCAGCCAGAACACGACCACGAGCCAGCGGAAGCGAACCACAAACCGTGCGAGGGCACCGTAGGTCGCATTCACGGTGCCAGCTCACAGCTGCGGCCGAGCGTAGCAGCGGTGGCTGGGCTGGCCGCCGTGTCCGTGCGGTCCCGCACCACCAGCCGCCGCGCCCCCTGACCGGCCCGCAGTCGTCGCGCCCTCCGCGGAGGGGTCACTGATAACGGGCGTACGCAATAACGTACACCGCCACTGCGCAAGCGCGCTGTGCCACGGCTGCAGGCAGCGCCACGCGCATCGCCAGCTCTCCCGGCACGAACCCGAGCATCAGGCGTCGCTGGCCATCGCAGCGACCCAGAACTGCCGACACATCGACGCCCCCGCACCGTGCGCGGCCCGCACCGATGCAGCTGGTTGAACGGGGCTAGAGATCAAAGACGAGCAGGAGCGCGTCATCGAGCGCCTGCAGCTCGGCTGCCGTCAGGCGGCCCGCGAACTCACTTAAGCGCTCCAGATCGACTACGCGAAGCTGTTCGACGAGCACGCGCGTGCGTTGCCCAAGCAACTCGATCTCGGGGCGAAACGTCGCCGGAGCCGCGCTGCTTGAAGTCGGTGCCACAACCGCCGTCGAAAGCCCCAGCAGGGCGTCGGCCTGCACCACCACGCCGTAGCGCGGACCTGCCTGCTCGCGTCCACGACCGACCGGGAGGCGGACACGGTAGACCTCGCCCCGGGTCACTCAGGCCAATCTGGCGCCGCTGCTTCCATGTCGGCCATCACCGCCCGCCGCTCGGTGGCATCCTCGAGATCTGCCGCCAGTCGCGCCACCTCCGCGGCGAGCTCTGAGCGCCGGGCACGGCGCTGCCCGGCTTCGCTCAACGCAGCCCGGACCGCCTCGGACTCGTTACGGCCCTCACGCATCAGCAGCGACAGCGCGCGCTCGGAAGCGTTATCCAAGCGGGCTCTGACGACTCGTGATGCCACCGGTCGATCATAGCACAGCTTGTGCCACACTTGGCTGCATGAGCGAGCCCATGCAAGCAGATGACCGTGCGCGCGACATGGCGCCCAACCGGAGCACACGGAAGCCGTAGCGCACCAGCGCGATCATGTAGTACACCGCGTCCAACTGCGTGAGTGTCTGCCACGACTGCAGCACAAAGGTCTGATACAGCGCGACCTCGCCGACCGGCTCATCCCGAAAAGGAAGTCAGCCTCTCACAGGGAGCTGTCTGCTGACCACGGCCGGGGTATAGCCGGCGTCACCGGAGTACACCGCGCGCAACACTCCCTTCACGCGGACCGCGGCCGGCAGCCAGTAGCGGGCAGTACCGTCGATCACCGGTACCGTCGCAAGCCGGCGCCTGCCAGCCACAAAGGTGACGGTGCCCTGCGGCCTGTCGTGCCGGTGACCGGTCAGCGTCACCGCCAGCCCCACGCTCGCAAGCTTCGCAGACCCCTTGCGCGGCTCTACCACCGCGAGCTTGAGCTTCACCGCGCCGCGGCGCAGCCGCGGACAGCTGAGCACCAGGTCAACCCCGGTCTGTGCGGGCGGGACACCCAGCAGCCGGGAGACCGCGGTAACGCGGTGGTGCGCCGCGGTACAGCCGCGGTGGCTGGCTGTGATCTGGTAGCTGCCGGGCAGCACATCCCAGCCGTATTGGCCAAGCGCGTTGGTCCTGGTCGGGTTGCGGCGGTTCGCGGGCGACATGATCACACTGCCGTTCGGGACACGCGACAGGCCCCGCCCGCCGCCGGCCCTATGAAGCAGCGTGACAGTCGCGCCCTCGATCGGGACCCCTGAGGCGGTGTGCACGGTCCCGCTCGGATCCGCATAACCGCTAGCGCTGCCCGCGTTGCAGCCGCTCACCTGGATCGTGTTCGGCCCCGACGGCGTAAGCGCCTGGCTGACGGCGCCAGAGGTGAGGTTCCAGAAGAAGTTGAGTGGGCCGTGGAAGTCGCCACCATACAGCTGTGAGACTACGGTCCAGCCCAAGCCATCAAAGTTCTCGGCGGTGTTGCCGTCGTGAGCGCGGACGCTCTGCACGGTGCTGGTGACCCCGTTCAGCACGCCAACGCCCGTGTTGTACTCACCGACAGCCGGGAGCATGTTGAGTCCGGCGTTGAAGACGTCGATGCCAGCGTTCGCCCACGGGTGGTCGCCGGACAGGGTCGGGATCTGCGCCTGGGCGAGCACGAAGGTGTGGGTCGACCCGTCGTGCTCGGTCATCGTGATGTCGATCCCGCCGAGATGGTTCGCCTTGATCGTCCATCCCTTCACCAACGAAATGGCGGGGGTGCCAGAGCGGGGCGGCGCAGGCGGCGGGCAAGGAGGCTGTGCGGCCGACCCAGATCCAGGAGCCCCGGCAATCGACTGCACCAGCGGCGCGCACGAGGTCGCGGCCGCCTTGGACGAGGAGCAGTCAACCGGCGCGAGGATCGGATCGCTGACCGCATCGACGTGACCGTCCGGGCCGTAGTGGGCGCTGATCAGGATCGCCGTTGCCTGGATCAGCTGGTTGGCCGGATCGGCGCTCTGCGCACCAGCATCGATGCCCGCAAAGCCGACAAACAGCCGCGTCGTGTTCGGCGTGCTCGACCTCGGGATCGGCAGCGGCACTCTGAAGGTGAACGGCGAGGTGTAGAAAAAGATCGGCGTCCCGCTCGTCTGGCCGTCAACGCTGAAACCATCGCTCAGCGGCGTCGGCGCGGCCAGCGTGAAGTTCTGGATCACCCCGCTGCCTGCGGAGAGAACATCACGCGCGCTGACCGCAGCCGGCCCCGGGGCGTTGGGGTAGGCTTCAACCACCCACGTCCCGGCCGGTAGCAGCATCGTGTAGCGCCCGATCGTCGTGGTGAACACCGTCCTGCAGGACGAGAACGAAAACCCGCTGCTCGTCACCTCACACGCCGAAACAGTCGCCCCGGCCACCGGCTGCTGGTTCGCATCGACGACCGTGCCCACAACGTAGCCCTCCCCCGCCGGCAGGTTCGCCGCCCCCGACAGAGCGACCGTCTGAGGGGAATTCGGCGCGTTGTCAGGCACGGTGATCGTCGCAGCAAACGGACTGGCGCTGCCCCCTGGAGTGAAGCTGACGGTCACCACACAGGAGAAGCCCGGGAACAGCGTCACTCTCGAACAGCCATCCGCCGACAGCGAGAACGCCGATGCCTGCGGTCCGGAGATCGCCAGCGTGCCCACCACCAGCGCCGCCTGGCCGTCGTTGGTGACCCGCAGCTGCTGATCGGCGGTAGCCCCGACCGGGACCGGGTTGGCGCTCGAGCCGAAAATCAGTGCGGTCGCGTTCAGCGACACCCCAGGCTCGGCAGCAACCCCGCCGGACCGGGCGTTGAACGTCGCCGTGACCGACTCAGCGCTAGCCATCGATACCACGCAGGTGCTCTGCGTCCCCGAGCACCCGCCACCAGACCAGCCCGCAAACACCGACCCAGACCCTGCCACCGCGGTCAGCGTCACATCGCTGCCCTGCGCAAACTGCGCCGAGCAGGCCAGCCCGCAATCGATCCCCGCCGGAGACGACGTCACCATCCCCGACCCAGACCCGCTCTCTGCCACGCTCAACACAATCCCAGACCCGGTGTAGGTCAGCGCGTCCCCGGTGTTGTCCACCGCTACGCAGAAGCTCGCAGACGCACACGACACCGACACCAGGCCCTGGCCGCCAGGGTCGATGCTCTGCGGGGCGCTCCAGGTGCTGCCGTTATAGGTGAGCACGTTCCCGGACCGGTCGACGGCGGCACAGAAGCTCGCAGTCGGGCAAGACACCGAGGTCAGGTCACCGCCAGGGTCGATGCTGGCGGGATCGCTCCAGGTGCTGCCGTTGTAGGTGAGCCCGTTTCCGGCAGCGTCGACGGCGGCACAGAAGCTCGCGGTCGGGCAAGACATCGAAAGGTAATGGGCCGTGCCAGGGTCGATGCTGGCAGGGGTGCTCCAGGTCCCGCCGTTGTAGGTGAGTCCGTTCCCCTCGTCATCGCCGGCGGCGCAGAAGCTCGATGATGGGCAGGACACCGAATTCAAGTAGCCATTCGTATCGATCTTCGCCGGGGCGCTCCAGGTACTGCCGTTATAGGTCAGCACGTTCCCCGCGGTATCGACGGTGGCGCAGAAGCCCGACGCAGGTCAAGACACCGAAATCAGGAAAATGGTGTAGTTACTCGGGTCGATGGTGGCCGGGGCGCTCCAAGCGCCGTTATAGGTGACCACGGCACCCACGTTATCGACGGCGGCGCAGAAGGTCGATGATGCGCACGACACCGAGTTCAAGCCGCCACCAAGCGGATCGATGCTGGCCGGGAGGCTCCAGGTGCTGCCGTTATAGGTGAGCACGTTCCCGGACTGGTCGACGGCGGCGCAGAAGCTCGCGGTCGGGCAGGACACCGAAGTAAAACCACTGGCAGAGTCGATGCTGGCTGGGGCGCTCCAGGTGCTGCCGCCATACGTGAGCACGTTCCCGCTGGAGTCGACAGCGGCACAGAAGCTCGCGGTCGGGCACGACACCGAACTCAAACCACTGGCAGAGTCGATGCTGGCCGGGGCGCTCCAGGTACTGCCGTTATAGGTGAACGCGTTCCCGGCCTGGTCGACGGCGGCACAGAAGCTGGACGAAGCGCAAGACACCGCGCTCAGGCCACCGTGGGGGTCGATGGCGGCCGGGGCGCTAAACGTGGTTCCGCTATCGGTGATGATGACCGCGTCCTGGCCCGCAACCGCGACACAGAACGACGACGAGGCACACGACACCGCCGCGGTGTTATAGGAGTTGTCGATCGGCGTGGGCGCCGACCAGCCGGACGCCGCAGCCGCCGAGCCGGGCGCAGAAGCCAGGCCAACCACTAGCAACAGGCCAAACGCGAGCACGACGCGCCGCGGCGACAACAAACACCTCCGCGCCGCAGCGCGGCTGGGTCTCAAACGCGATACAGCAACAGCGAACACGGCACGGCCCCTTAGACGCGCCGAAGACTACACCCACACCCGCTTTATGTACAGGAACGGTGAGCCGCTCGCTGCCGAGGAGCCCGTGGGCTCTCACGCCTCGACACGGTCGCGGCGCGCCCCCGGTTCTCTGTCAGCTGCGCAGGTAGCGCCCGCGGCGGAAGACCGAGTAGGCGTAGCCAAACAGCGCCGCGGTGACCAGCGCCAGGAAGATGAACGCCAGGCCGAGGTTGGCGGTGCGGTAGCCGATGAAGCCGTAGCGCACCAGCGCGATCATGTAGTAGACCGGGTTGAACTGCGTCAGCGTCTGCCATGGCTGCGGCAGAAGCGACGCGCCATAGAACACGCCGCCCAGGAAGATCAACGGCTGCAGCACGAAGGTCTGATAGAGCGCGACGTCGTCAAACTGCTCGGCGCGCACACCCACCAGCACGCCTGCGATAGAGAAGAACAGGCCGACCAGCGCGAGCGACGGGACCAGCACCAGCGGATGGGCGACCGGCAGCGAGAGCAGCACCGAGGCGACCAGGAAGGTCAGCACCGAGACGATCAGGCCGCGGATGAAGCCGCCGAGCGTGAACCCCCACAGCAGCTGCGCCGGGCTGGCGGGCGAAGAGAGCTGGTCGTCGATCGCGCGCGTGAACTTCTGCTGCAACACCGAAGAGGAATTATTGGCAAACGAGTTCAACGCCCACGCCATCATGATCAACCCCGGGATCACGAACACGATGTAGCGGTAACCGTCGATCGAGTGGATACGGGTGCCGAGCGCGGCGCCGAACACCGAGATGTAGAGGAAGGTCTCGAGCAGCGGCCCGCCGATCGTCTGGCGCTTGATCTTCATGAAGCGGTTGACCTCACGGCGCACCAGCGAGACCATCCGGATCTGCGAGGAGCTCATCCGCCCGGCGCTCATATGACCGCATCCTGGATGTGAGAGCGTGAAAGCTCCTGGCGGCCGACGAGCTCGAGATACGCGTCCTCCAGCGTGCTCACGCCATAGCCCGAGGTGAGCTCGCCGATCGTCCCCTGGGCGGCGATCTGACCGTGGTTGATGAAGGCGATGCGGTCACAGAGCTGCTCGGCCTCCTCCAGGTAGTGGGTGGTGAGCATGATGCTCGTGCCCTCACGGTTGATCTTCTCGATGTAGCGCCACAGCTCCAGGCGCAGCTCGATGTCCACGCCCGCGGTGGGCTCGTCGAGGATCAGCAGCCGCGGGCGGTGCATCAGCGCCCGCGCCAGCGTCAGCCGGCGCTTCATGCCGCCCGACAGGTTGCGTGTACGCTCGTGCCGTTTCTCGGTCAGCGAGAAGGCTTCGAGCAGCTCGGCGGTGCGCTCACGGCGATCGGCACGGCTCATCCCGAAGTAGCCGCCGTGCAGATCGAGCGTCTCCTCGAGCGTCAGGAAGATGTCTAGGTTGATCTCCTGCGGCGCCAGTGCGACCGCCTCACGCGCGCGGCGGTAACCGCGCACCGCGTCGTTGCCAAACACCTTCACCGTGCCCGAGGTCGGCCGCGCCAGGCCGGTGATGCAGTGGATCATCGTCGACTTGCCGGCGCCGTTGGGACCGAGCAGGCCAAAGAACTCGCCGGCCCCGATATCGAGCGAAACCCCCTTCAGCGCCTCGAAGCCGCCCGCGTAGCGCTTGACGAGGTCACGCACCTCAAGTGCGGCCGTCACCGCCTCCGCACCGCCCGGCGGGCGACCATGTTCAGGCGCACGTAGTCGAGCGTCAGCGGCACGCCGGTGCGCGCGAGCACAGCACGGATGAAGCTCCCGTGCAGATCGTCGGGGAGCAGGTCGAGGTGACGCACCAGGCATACGGTACTCACGAACGACTCGGGCTCCTCGAGCAGCGTCGGACGCGGCTCGAGCCAGGTCCGCACATCGGCAAAGCCGGCCACCTCGAGCCGCTCGGCGGTGATCTCGGCGCGGGCGTAGTTCCACGGACCCCGCCACTCGCGGAAGTAGGGCTCGAACTCACCACTGCGCGCGACCTCGTCGGCTGCCAGCCGGAAGCTATCGATGTTGCCGTAGCCGCCGCATTGCGCCACCAGCTGCCCGCCGGGCACGAGCGCGCCCGCCAGTGCCCGGAAGAGCTTGGCGTGATCTGCGATCCAGTGGAAGGTGGCGTTTGAGAAGACCACATCCACCGGCTCGGGCAGCGACAGCTCGGTCAAATCCTGGCAGAGCGCCGTCACACACTCGCCCAGCCGCGCGCGGGTGTGCTTCACCATCGCCGGCGAGGCGTCCACCGCATACACCCGTCCGCGCGGCACCAGTGCGGCAAGCGCCGCCGTCACCCGGCCCGAGCCGCAGCCGGCGTCGAGCACCACCTCGTCGCCACGCAGCTCGAGACGCTCGAGCTGTTCGAGCGCCCAGGTCTCCTGGACACCCGAGATGCGGTCGTAGGTCAGGGCGTCCCAGTCACGCGTCCGGGCGGGGCCGGTGGCCAGCGGGCCACCGGCCCCGGGCTCAGCGCTCATAAGGCCGTGGTCACCGGGCCGGGCCGCTCCCGCGAGGCCTCGTAGGTCGTGATCGCCTGCTCCTGCTGCAGGGTCATGCCGATGTCGTCCAGGCCGTGGCGCAGCCGGTGTTTGATCTCGGGATCGATCTCGAAACGCGCTGAGCCGCCGGCCCAGCGGACCTCCTGGGCATCCAGGTCGATCTGGGCGTGCCCGGCATCCGCGATCGCCTGACAGTCCGCCGCGGACAGCGCGACCGGCAAAAGCCCGATCTTGGTGCAGTTGGAGTAGAAGATGTCGGCGAAGCTCTGGGCGATGATCGCCTGGAAGCCGTAGTCCTCGAGCCCCCAGGGGGCGTGCTCGCGGCTCGAGCCGCAGCCGAAGTTGGCGCCGCTGACGAGGATCGGGCGCCGCGGCAGCTCCCAGCCGGGCTCCTTGGCCCAGTCGTAGAAGAGAAACTCGCCGAAGCCGGTGCGCTCGACGCGCTTGAGGAACTGCTTGGGCATGATCTGGTCGGTGTCGATGTCGTCGCGCATCAGCACCGACACCGGCCCGGTGATCGTCTCGATCGCTTTCATTTCAAGCTCTCCCCTCTAGACTGCGCCGGCGCGGCCGCGCAGGTACTCGCGGATGTCTACGAAGTGGCCCTCGATCGCCGCCGCCGCAGCCATCTGCGGCGAGACCAGGTGGGTGCGGGCGCCGCGCCCCTGCCGGCCCTCGAAGTTGCGGTTCGAGGTCGAGGCGACGCGCTCGCCGGGGGCGGCGATGTCCGGGTTCATCCCCAGGCACATCGAGCAGCCCGCGGCGCGCCAGTCGAAGCCGGCGGCGCGGAAGATCTCGTCGAGCCCCTCGGCCTCGGCCTGCTCCTTGACCTGCACCGATCCGGGAACGACCATCGCGTAGACGCCGTCTTTGACCCTGCGGCCGGCGGCGACCTGCGCGGCGGCGCGCAGGTCACCGATGCGCGAGTTGGTGCACGAGCCGATGAACACGCGGTCGAGCTCGACCTCGGTGATCGGCGTGCCGGCGGAGAGGCCCATGTAATCCAGGGCGCGCTCGTCCTGCTCGCCGCCGGGCTCCGGCACGCGGTCGGCGACGCCGACGACCATGCCGGGGTTGGTGCCCCAGGTGACCATCGGGCTGATCCGGGCGCAGTCGATCTGAAGCTCGCGGTCGAAGCGGGCGCCGGGGTCGCTGTAGAGCCCGCGCCAATCCTCCGGCACTTCCGCGGGCGCACCGGGGCGGCCGATCACGTAGTCAAAGGTGGTCTGGTCGGGAGCCACCATGCCGGCGCGGCCGCCGCCCTCGATCGTCATGTTGCAGACGGTCATGCGTCCTTCCATCGTCATGCGCTCGATCGCCTCGCCCGCGTACTCGACCACATACCCGGTGGCCCCGGCGACCCCCATCTGGCCGATCGTGTAGAGGATCAGGTCCTTGGCGGTGACGCCGTAACCGAGCTCGCCCGAGTAGTTGATGCGCATCGACCTGGGCTTCTGCTGGACCAGGCACTGGGTCGCCAGCACGTGCTCGACCTCGCTGGTGCCGATCCCGAAGGCCAGCGCGCCAAAGGCGCCGTGCGTGGCCGTGTGCGAGTCGCCGCAGACGATCGTCATGCCCGGTTGGGTCACCCCCAGCTCGGGGCCGATCACGTGCACGATCCCCTGGTGCTCGGAGCCCAGCGAGTGGATCGGGATGCCAAACTCGGCCGCGTTTGCCTCGAGCGTCTGCACCTGGATGCGTGAGAGCTCGTCTTTGATGAGCGCCGCGGCGCGGGTGCCGTCGGTGGGGGTGTTGTGGTCGGCGGTGGCGAGCGTGCGGTCGGGGCGTCGCACGCGGCGGCCGTTCATGCGCAGGCTGTCAAAGGCCTGCGGGCTGGTGACCTCGTGCACCAGGTGCAGGTCGATGTAGAGCAGCCCCGGCACGACCTCGTGGCGCTCCCAGATCTTGTCAAACAGGCTCTTGGGGCTCTCTGGCATCGGCTCTCTCTAGCTCCTCCGCAGTCCCGCGCTCACCACGGCGAGCACGATCGCTTGCTTGTCGGTCGGGTTTTCGAAGTGGTGGGGCAGGTCCGCGTCGAAGGTGACGCAGTCACCCGCCTGCAGGCTGTAGCGCTCACCGTCGCAGGCGAGCACCACCTCGCCCTGCTCGACGAGCGCCGTCTCGCGGCTGCCGGGCTCGTGCATGGGCGGGTCATCGGAACTGCCGGTGACCGCGTGCGGCGCGAGCGTGTGGCGCGAGAGCTCGGCCCGCTGGCCCGGAAGTGGCGGGCTCAGGATCTCGTAGCTGTGGCCGTTGACGGCGGCGGGCCCCTGACGGCGGTCGCTGCGGCGGACGACGCTGACCGAGCCGCCCTCGTCGAGCCGCAGAAGCTGTGAGAGGCGCAGCTCAAGGCCGGCCGCGATGCGGGTCGCGACCTGCAGCGTCGGTGAGGTCTCGCCGCGCTCGACCTGGGAGAGCATCGGCGGGCTCACACCGCAGCGGTCAGACAGCTCACGGAGTGACAGGTCCATCGCCTCGCGCAGCGCACGCACGCGGGCGCCCAGTACATCTGGCGCACTGGCAGGCTGTTCCGTGGTCGTCATCCCGCGCATCCCGTGTGTACGGTATCACGTACGTTCGTTCGCTATCACACATTGTGCGTACAGAACGCAGGATGGACACTGAACGCACAAAGTTCGGTGCTGCTGACGTGTCCGCGGGTCGGGTGAGCGCGCCGCGAGCACCGGAAACCGCGGGCACCAGCGCTAGCATCGCAGGCCGGATGCAAGCCAGGCCCGACATCCTCGTGCTCGGCGGCGGCGGGCGCCAGGGCGACGCCTGGATGACCGGCGTCCTGGCCGGGCTGGAGGACGCGCGCAGCATCGATTTTGCGAAGTGCGACTACCTGGTGGGCACCTCAGCCGGATCGATCGTCGCCGCCAAGCTGATCTCGGGCCGGCGGCTCAAGCGGCCCGCGGCGGAGATCGCTGCCGCCGATCCCGATGCCGGCGGCGAGCGCCCGCCGCTCGCGGAGACGCTCGCCGAAGCCGCACTGCGGCTCGCCGCGCCCCTGGCCGGTGCCGGCCTGCGGCTCGGGGCGCTGCCAGGCGAGCTGGCGCGCAGCACAGCGCTGGCGCTGATGCCCAGCTCCGGCCGCGAGACGCTCGATTTCACCACCGCCTTCCCGCCGGACACGACCCGCTTTGACGGGCGCCTGCGGGTGGTCGCCGTCGACCGCCGCGCAGGCAAGCGCGTCGTCTTCGGTGCCCCGGGGGCACCCGAGGCGACTGTTGCCGAGGCGGTCCGCGCGTCCTGCGCACTGCCGTTCGTGTTCGGGGCGGCCCTGATCGGCGGGCGCGAATACGTCGACGGCGCCACCTGGACCCCCACCAACGCCGACGCCGCGCCAGCCGCCCAGGGCGCCCAGGTGCTGATCCTGGCGCCGATGGCGAGCCTGCACGGGCCTTTTGTGGCGGCTCTGCGCGCTGCCTCGCGCACCGCCATGCTGCTCGAGGTGGCGGCGTTGCGAGCGCGCGGCGCGCAGGTGCGGACCGTGACCCCGGACCGCGCCAGCGCGGCGGCGATCGGCGCCGACCTGATGGCCGACAAGGGCCTCGATGACACCCACGCGGCCGGCTACGCGCAGGGCCTCGGCTTGTAACGATGGCCTGAAGACAAGAAAGAGGTCGAAAGTCATGAAGTCCAGCCTTGAGATCGCCCAGGAAGCCACGCTCGCGCCGATCGAAGAGATCGGCGCTGCGGCCGGCTTGGAGCCAGACGAGCTCGAGCCCTACGGCCGCTACAAGGCGAAGCTCTCTCTGTCAGTGCTCGACCGGCTCGAGACCAGTCCCGACGGAAAGCTCATCTGCGTGACCGGCATGACCCCCACCAAGGCCGGTGAGGGTAAGACGACGACGCTCGTGGGTCTGACGCAGGGGCTCGGAGCGATCGGCAAGCGAGCGGTGGCCTGCCTGCGGGAGGCCTCGCTCGGCCCGGTATTCGGGATCAAAGGCGGCGCCGCCGGCGGCGGCCTCAGCCAGGTGGTTCCGATGGAGGACCTCAACCTGCACTTCACCGGCGACATCCACGCTATCGGCGCGGCCAACAACCTGCTGGCAGCGATGATCGACGCGTCGATACTGCACGGCAACCCGCACAAGATCGATGCCCTGCGGATCGGGTGG
>JAJYHG010000092.1 GCA_021784895.1 Actinomycetes bacterium | reverse complement strand
CTGCAGGCGCTCGCGGCCCGCCATCCGCTGGTCGGCGCGGTCCATGGCGCCGGGCTCTACCTCGGCCTCGAGTTCGTGCGCGACCCGGTGACGCTCGAGCCCGCCACCGAGGAGACCGCGGCGATCTGCGATCGCCTGCTCGAGCTCGGGGTGGTCATGCAGCCCACCGGCGACCATCAGAACGTGCTCAAGATCAAGCCGCCGCTGTGCGTCGACGCGCGGGCGGCGGACTTCTTCGTGGCGATGCTCGAGGAGGTGCTGAGCACCGGCTGGTGAGGCGCCGCAGCGATCCGCCTATCAGTACGGCGGCAGCTCCGCCCACCAGTCGCCGAGCACCCTGAAGGCCTTCCAGAAGGCGCGCTTGGCCGACTCCTCATCCAGCGAGTCGTCGATGTTCGGCACATACAGCGCGTCGGCTGACGGCGTGAAGCGTTGCACCACCCCGGCAGTGGCGCTCAGCTCCTGGCGGACCGGCAGGTCGAGGTCGTTGATCACCGCCAGCGCGTCGGCTCCCATCACCACGACCATCTTGGGCGCGACGATCACGAGCTCATCGGCGAGGCGGGCGATGCACTCAGGGTCGGCCATCACCGGGTCGAGCACCGGGCACTTCACGCACAGGGTTCCGTAGACCGCCAGCGGGTCGATGCCCAGGCGCCGCAGCGACTTCATCAGCGCGGTCCCGGCGCGGCCGTAGAAGGCGACGCCCTCCTCGATCTCCGCGGGCCGGGCGGCGTATTTGACCATGAAGATGTCGGCCTGCGGGTGGCCGGAGCCGAGCACCGGCATCAGCTGGCCGCGCGGGCAGTGCTCGCAGGCCTGCAGCTCACGCGCGACATTGTTCAGCTCCCGTATCGCCCGCTCCAGGTACTTCTCGCGGATCTCGTCGTCGGTTGCGGGCACCTCGCTTGAGAGATTGGACGCCTTCAGTGCTTGTCCTTGCCCGTGCAGCGGGACTTGCGGGCGCTGCATCAGGACTTGCGCGCCGCCCGCCGGATGCGCCGCTCGCGCGCAGCCTGGCGTGCGCCGGCCGGCATCGCCTTGGTCTGCAGGAACTTGAGCGCCTGCACGTAGAGCAGGCTCGCGGGGTCGCGGCTGATGTCGGCGCTGCGCAGCGATTCGAGGAACTGCTGCGGGCCGTCAAAGTCGTGCATGCGGATCCGCACCGAGCCGAGGCCCTGGGGGACGTGCGCGTCGGAGCCGGCGCCCGCGACGATCCGGTACTTGGCGGCGAAGCGCACGGCTTCCTGGTTGAACTCGGAGATCGCGACCCGGGCGTTGAAGACCTCGATCAGGTCGATGTCGTCGAGCACGTCGATCAGGTGCCGGTAATCCGGCACGGAGTGCATGCGGTCAAAGGGGTGCGGCACGTAGACGAGCCCGCCCTGGCGCTTGATCTCGGCGATCGTCTCCTGCAGTGTCATGCCGCGCGGGATCTTCTCGTGGATGAAGAGCCCGATCACCTCCCCTTGTGACGCGGTCTTGACCTCCTCGCCCACGATCACCTTGATGCCCCGGGCCTTCTGCGCCGCCTCGAGCGCCCCCGAGATCTCGTTGTGCTCGGTGACTGCGATCGCCCCCAGCCCCTTCGCCCGTGCCTGCGCCAGCAGCACCTCGACCGGCGTGGCGCAGTCGTAGGAGTGCTCGGTGTGCATGTGGAGATCCACGTCGATCAGCGGGCGCTCGCGCACGGCCGCCGCCGCCCGCGCGCTTCGCGGGCGGCGGTCGTGGCGGCGGGCGACCAGCTGCGCGTAGACATCGTCGAGCTCGTCGGCCACCTGGCCGAACCCGAGCCGCGCGCGAAATCCTGCCGCCTGCTCGACGAGCTGTCCCAGCAGCGCACGGTCGCTGATCAGGCTGTTGAGCGCGGCCGCCAGCGTCTGGGCGTCGCCGGGCGGGTACTGCATGCCACGCGCGCCGTCGGCCAGCAGCTCGCCGTACACCGGGATCGTGCTCGCGACCGGCACTATCCCGCTCGCCAGTGCCTGCACGATCGTGCCCGGCTGCGGCAGCACGCCGGCCGAGCCGGCCACCACGACGTCAGCGCCGGCCAGCACCTCCCGCCTCGGCGTCGCCTGCGCGTCAACGAAACGCAGGCGCTCGGCCAGGCGGCCGCCGAGGGCGGCAGGGCTCGCCAGGGGCCGCGATGACCAGATCGTCGCCCGCCATCCGGCCCCCGCGGAAAGCAGCCGCAGGGCTCGCAGGAAAGTGCGCAGGGCGGCGCGTTCCTCGCCTGCGATAAAGGCCAGCCGGAGCTCGGCGCCGCCGGCGATTTGCTCCACCGGCTCGGCGCCCGGCAGAACAACGCGGTAGGCGGCCGGGAAGTAGCGCTCCATCAGCGTGCGGGTGGCTGCATACGAGGCCAGGCGGGCGTCCAGGCGGCTGAACAGGAGCTGGGAGAGTGGCCGGCCGAGCTGGGTTGAGAGCAGCCGCTCGGTCGGGTTGTGGAAGGTTGCGACGCAGAGCGCCCGTGCCGTTCGCAGCGCTGCGCTGGCGGCGCTCGGCGCGAACGGCTCGTGCACGTGGACGACGTCCAGGGGCAGGTTGCTGAGCGCCTCCTCGATCGTGTGCGCTACGTCGACTGGGAGCGAGGCGGCGCGGCGCCGGGCCGGTGAGAAGGGCAGCACGCCGCCGACGCCGAGCACCAGCGGACTCTCGGCGGCGCGCTCGAGCAGCGCCCGCGGGTCGCCATGCGCGTCGTGCAGCAGGGCGCGGCTCTCGCGCACCAGCCCCGGCGAGTCTGAGGGCGCGATGATCAGGACGCGGTGCCCGCGGCGCTGCTGCTCATCTGCGAGCAGCCGCACGTGGTTGCCGATCTCGGTCCCGGCCTCCCACGCGAAGGGACTAACCTGCGCGATCGTGAGCCGCTGCGCTGGCACGCCTGCGCAGTCTACGCGCGGCCGTCTAGCGGAGCGTGAAGCTGGCCTGGGCCTGCTGCGCGCCGTGGTTTCCGCGCGGCGTGAAGCGCGCACGCACGCTGACGCGCAACACGCCGGCGCCGGCCAGCAGCTGCTCGCCGGCGGGGGTCAGCCGCAGATCGACCCTCGTCGCGCCGGCTGCCCGAGCCTGCGTGCGGCCTGCTGCGATCAGCACGGAGCTGCCGTTCACCGTGGCATACCACGAGCTGGCGGCCGTCCCGGGCTCCACCGCGCGGTAGGTGTACACGTAGCGGCGGGCGCTGCGGATCTTCCCGAGCTGCGCGGCTGGGCCGCTTGGCAGCAGGATCGCGGCGAGCGATAGCCGCACCTCGGCGGCGGTTGCGGGTGGCAGCAGCAGCTCGGTCGCGCGCCCGAAGCGGCCGGCGTTCTCGGTGAGCATGAAGCCGGCCAGGTTACCGCTCGCGTCGTCGTAGTCGCCTATCACCGTGCAGGTGGACGGGGCCGTGCAGTCAGAGGCGACGGTGGCCGCACTCTGTGCGGTGGCGGCTCCCCGCGGCAGCGGGGCCTCGGTAGCCGGCTGCCAGACGCCACCTGACTCCTGGATCAGCAGTCCCTGCGAGTTGTAGCCGATGTCGGTGTAGACACCGGTGGCCAGGCAGTTGCCCACCGACGCACAGGAGATCCAGTCGACCCCGGAGGACTGCTTGTTGAGTCCGGTGACGGCGTTTGTGGGCAGCTTGACCTCGGTCCCGGGCTGCCAGACACCGTCGTGCTGGCTGACGATCAGCCCCTGGCTGTTGCCGTAGTTGTCGAAGTACCAGCCCACGGCGGTGCATTCGCCGGCCTGCGGGCAGGCGACCGACGAGAGCACGGCGGCCTGGTCGCCGAACGTGCCCGCCGGGGCGGCACCCGCCGGGAGCGCCGCCCCCACGCCGCCCTGCCAGATGCCGCCTGCCTGGCTGAGCAGCAGCCCGAGCGAGTTGGCCAGTGGGTTGAGGTAGGTGCCGACCACGGCACACGCGCCGGGTACCGGGCAGGCGATCGCGGATGGGGTGAGGCTGGGGTCGCCGCTCGCGTCGCTGGGCGGTACGGGCGCAGGCGCGGGCGCCCATCGCCGGCCACTGCCGCTGACCAGCAGGGCCTGCTGGTGTCCGGAGGTGTCGATGTAGTCGCCGGCGGCGCTGCAGCCCCCGCTCGGTGCGCAGGCCACGCTCAGCAGCGTCGCGTTCTGTCCGGCGACGGCTGCGCCGGGCGGCAGCGGTGCCTCGATCGCTCGCTGCCAGCGCCCGGACCGCTCGACGGCGATCAGCGGCTCGAGGACTTCGGCGACCGTCTCGTAGTTTCCGACAGCCACACAGTTGCCGGGCGAGCCGCAGGCGATCGCGTTGACGCTCATTGGAGCCGCCGGCCGGTGTTTGTGGGTTGTTCTGCGCAGCGCGTTGGCCGGCAGCGCGAGACGCACGCCGCGCGGCCAGCGCCCCCGGCGCTCCTGGAGGAGCACGCCGCCGACGGTGCCGCCGGCGGTCACGTAGCGCCCGGCGGCGGCGCACTCTCCGGCTGCCGGGCAGGAGATGCCGGTCAGCCCGCCGCCGCGGGAGGCGGCGAACGGGTCCACGGCGCTCCCGGCTGGCGGCTGTGCCTGCACCGCCCGCCGCCAGCGGCCCGCCGCCTCGGTCACCAAAAGCGCCTGGCCGTTGCCGAGCGCGTCACGGTAGTCGCCCACGGCGCCGCAGTTCCCCGCAGACGCGCAGGAGAGCGCTTGAAGGAGCACGTTGGGGTCGATCGGCCCCCCGGTCCGTGGCGCGCCCGCGGCGCTGGCCGGCGCTGCGAGCGCGCCAACGCCGAGCACGAGCGAAGCCCAGGCGGCGGCCGCACGTCTCATGAGCCCAGCATAGACCGCGCCGCCCGTCGCTCTGCGGCCGCGGCGGCGCGGTCTTGCGGCCTGGGCGGTCTACGGGACGATGAAGAAGAAGCCCTCGTTGGCTGCGGTGTCCACCAGGCTGCCGTTGCTGACCGTGACCTCAAAGGTCAGGAACTCGAACTGGCCAGAGGTGCACAAGGCGTTGTTGGTGTCGACCTCGACGTGGGCGATGTTCGAGCCGTTCGTCGTGTCGCTCACGTAGTTGGGGGTGGCGATTGCAGCCTCGTTTCCGGAGCTGGCGCCACTTACGGTGACGCAGTAGACGCCGGTTGACGGGCTCGACACGGATGTGACGTTCTTGCTCTCGGCTGTGACCAGCGTCCCGTTGCTTGCGACCAACCCGTACGCCTTGGCGGTCCCGGCCGGGCCCGCCGGGCCGGTCGCGCCCGTCGCGCCGGCTGG
>JAJYHG010000062.1 GCA_021784895.1 Actinomycetes bacterium | reverse complement strand
CGACTCACAGCTGGTAGTTGCGCTGCAGGCGGCCCGGTAGGCTCGAGCGATGCAGTTGCCGCATCCGTTCCGTGAGCGCGACGGCCAGATCGAGGTCGAGCTGGCGGGCGCCCGGGCGATCTTCACGACCAGGGCTTGGGGGGACGTGCGCGACACCGAGGCGCAGATCGCAGACCGGCTCGGCCTGCGACTGATCCGCCCGCGCCAGGTACACGGCAGCGCCGTGGCCACCGTCAGCGGCGCGCCGCCCGCCGCCGGCCCGGAAACCGAGGCAGACGGCGTGGTCACGGCAACCCCCGGCCTGGCGCCGACGGTCATCACCGCCGACTGCCTGCCGATCGTGATCGCGGGAGCAAACGCGGTCGCCACCGTCCACGCCGGCTGGCGCGGCCTGGAGGCCGGGGTGATCGCAAACGCCGTCAGGGCACTGCGAGCCTTCTCCGCCGGCGTCCTCTGCGCCGCCATCGGCCCTGGCGCCGGCGTCTGCTGCTACGCGGTCGGCGACGAGCTTCACCGCCGCTTTCACGCCCGCTGCCAGGACTTCCGCGCCGGCCAGAACCTCGACCTCAAGGCGATCGCGCGCGTGCAGCTGATGCAGGCGGGCGTCGCCACGATCTTCGACGCCGGGATCTGCACGATCTGTGCTGACCCGGCGCTGCTCTACTCCTACCGGCGCGAGGGACCGCAGACCGGACGGCAAGCGGCGATCGCATGGTTGAGCTGATCACCGGGCTCGAGCCGGAGACCGTCCGCGCCAATCTGGAGCTCGTGCGAGAGCAGCTGCGGGCGGTGGGACGCGACCCGGCGCAGGTGCAGATCCTGGCCGCCGTCAAGTACCTGCCGGAGCCGGAGCTGGCGGCGCTCTGGGCCGGCGGGATCACGCTCGTGGGCGAGAACCGCGCTCAGGAGCTGGCCGCCAAGGCGGCCGCCCACCCGCAGTTCACCTGGGACTTCATCGGCAGCCTGCAGAGCCGGAAGGTGGCGCTGCTGCTGCCGCGCGTCCGCTACATCCATTCGGTCGCAAGCGACTCGGCGCTGGCCGCGCTGGCGCGCCACGGCGGCCCGCAGACACGCGTACTGGTCGAGGTCAACGTCGCCGGCGAGCCGGGTAAGAGCGGGATCGCGCCGGCGGAGCTGCCGGCCTTCCTCGAGCGCTGCCCGGTGACGGTCGCCGGCCTGATGACGATGCCGCCGCTGGCCGCCGAGCCGGAGCACAACCGCCGCCACTTCGCGGCGCTGCGCGAGCTGGCCGCGCGGCACGGCCTGCGCGAGCTTTCGATGGGCACCAGCCAGGACTACGCTGTGGCAGCGGCGGAGGGCGCGACCATCATCCGCCTGGGAAATGCCCTCTACCACGCCGGCACGGCATAATCAGCCCTGCGTCAGCAGGGAAACGGTCCCGAGAACCGAATTCAGGCCCGATATGGCATTTCGCGACACATGGCATCGAACCCTCGTCTACTTCGGCCTCGCCGAGGAGGATGACGAGTACGACGAGGATTACGAGCCCTACTCGGAACCGGAGGTCCAGATGCAGGACAGCTACCGGGATCGCCCGACGGTGCGCCGTCTCGACACCCGCTCCCGCAGGCAGCGCGACGACTTTGACGACATCTTCAGCGACGACTTCGAGGAGCGGCGCACAACCGTGCTGCGGCCCGTCGCCACCCGCCCGGGCCGCGGCTCGAGCGGCGACGTCCGGGTCCACTTCGTGGCTCCCAAGAACTTCAACGACGCCCAGGACGTGGCCGACAGGTTCAAGGACACGATTCCGGTGATCCTGAACCTGCAGGGGGCCGACTCCGACCTGTCCAAGCGGCTGATCGACTTCTCGAGCGGTCTCACCTACGCGCTCGACGGCGGCATGGAGCGGATCGCCGACAAGGTCTTCATGCTCACGCCCCGCAACGTCGAGGTCTCCGCTGACGAGCGCGCACGGCTGATCGAGAAGGGCTTCTTCAATCAGAGCTAGCCCGCTCTGCGTGCCGCTGGGCCCGCTGGCCCGCGGCACGGCGCCCGCTGACACGCGGCAGCGCCGGTACGCTTGGCGAGGATGAAGGTCGGACTGATCGGCGCAGGCAACATGGCACGCGCGCTTGCGCGGGGCTGGGGTGAGGCCGTGCTCTGCACCGACGGCGGCTCCGGCCGTGCGCAGGCGCTGGTGGGCGAGCTTGGCGGCGAGCGCGTGGCCACCAACCGCGAGCTGGCAGAGCGCGTCGACGCGGTCATCCTCTGTCATAAGCCCTACCACCTGGAGCAGGTCGCGGCAGAGATCGCGGGCGTCGCCGAGACCGTCGTGTCGGTGCTCGGCGCGACCGGCACGAGCATGCTGCAGCGCGCATACCCGAGCGCGCAGGTGTTCGCGCTGATCCCCAACACCTGCGTCGAGGTGCGCCAGGGCGTGACCGTGTACGCCCAGCGCGAGGCGGCCGAGCAGGCCGCCGTGGACCCCGAGCGCGAGCGCCAGGTGCTCGCGCTCTTTGCGCGGCTCGGAAAGGTCGTGAGTGTGCCCGAGCGACTGCTGGACGCGGCCACCGCGATCAGCGGCGTCGGCCCCGCCTACCAGGCGCTGCTGGTGGAGGCGCAGGTGGACGCGGCCGTGCGCAGGGGTCTGCAGGCGCAGCTCGCCGCCGAGCTGGTCACCGCCACGATGGCGGGCAGCGCGGCGCTGATTACGGCCAAGGGCCACGACACGCTGGCGGTCCGGCGCGAGGTCACCTCGCCGGGCGGCTCGACCGCCAGGGGCCTCGACGCGCTCGAGCGGGCCGGCATCCGCACTGCCTTCCAGGACGCGATCGACGCGGTTACGGGCCTGGGCGGGAGCCGCTGAGCATGCTGCTGGCAGCCAGCATCCGGCTGGACGTGGCCAACTACGTCTCCGACCTGTTCGGCGTCTACATCGCGCTGATCCTGATCTACATCCTCGCGAACCTCGCGCTGTCCTTTGGGCTGCGCCCGACCTACTCCCGCTGGGTGGACCGCACGCTCGACTTCCTGCGCGAGGTCTGCGAGCCGTACCTGCGGATCTTCCGGCGTGTGATCCCGAGCATGGGGATGATCGACCTCAGCCCGATCATCGCGCTGATCGTGCTCGGCCTGATCCGTACGGTCATCGTCACCCTGATCGGTGGCTGAGCGGGCGCGTGGCCGGGCGCTTGGCCGGGCCGCGGCCGTCGGCGCGGTCGTGGTCGCGCTCGACCAGCTCACCAAGCACACGATCGGCACCGCGATCAGGCCCGGCCAGGTGCGGCACGTCCTGCCCGGGCTGACGTTCGTCTACGAGCGCAACACCGGTGTGGCCTTCAGCTTTCTGGCCGGTACCGGCGCGCTCGTGTACGTGGTGACCGGCGCAGCGCTGGTGGCGCTGCTTGCCTTCCTGCTGGCGCGGCCAGCGCGCAGGCTGCTGTGGCTGCCGACCGGGATGCTCGTCGGCGGCGCGATCGGCAACCTGATAGACCGGGTCACGCTGGGGTCGGTGATCGACTTCATCAAGCTCCCCGACTGGCCCGCGTTCAACCTCGCCGACAGCTCGATCACGATCGGCGTGATCATCCTCGTGGTGGTGATCGAGTGGGGCGGCGGCGATGGCTGAGATCGAATGGGAGGGCGTGGTCGGAGCGGGCCGCGACGGGCTGCGGCTCGATCAGTTCCTCGCCGAGCCGCTGCGCTCGCGGGCGCGGGCAGCGCGGCTGATCGCCGCCGGGCTGGTCGAGGTCGACGGAGCCCAGCGCCACAAGCGCCACGCTGTTCGGGCCGGTGAGCGGGTGGTCGTGCGGCGCCAGGCGCCTGGGCCGGCTGTGGCCAGCGGGCCACAGCCGGCAGCGTTCACGGTGGTCTTCGAGGACCGCTGGCTGATCGTGGTCGACAAGCCCGCGGGCGTGGTCGTGCACCCTGCCCGCGGCCACGAGCAGGGCACGCTCGCGCAGGCGCTCGCAAGCCGCGCGCGGGGGGGAGAGGACCCCCAGCGGCCGGGGATCGTGCACCGACTGGACCGCGACACATCGGGCCTGCTGGTGATCGCCAAGGATGACTCTGCCCACCGCAGGCTGCAGGCGCTGCTGGCCGCGCGCGAGCTGCGCCGTGAGTACCTGGCCCTGGTCGACGGCCTGCCGCCGGCACGCACGGGCACGATCGACGCGCCGATCGGCCGTTCACGCCGGGATCGCCTGGTGCACTCGATCGAGACCGATAGCCCGCGCGAGGCTCGCACGCACTTTCAGCTGCTTGAGGCGTTCGCGCACGAGTCGTTGTTGAGCGTCTCGCTCGAAACTGGGCGCACACACCAGATCCGCGTCCACATGCAGGCGATCGGCCACCCGGTGCTCGGTGATGTGGCCTACGGCGGCCCGGCGCGGTTTGGCCTGGAACGCCAGTTCCTGCACGCCGCGCGGCTCGCCTTCCCGCACCCGGTGACGGGCCAGCCGGTGGATGTGAGCGCGCCGCTGCCGGCGGATCTGTCGGCGGCGCTCGCGCTCGCACGCGCCCAGGGCTCTGAACTACACTGAGCCAGTTCTTGCATCCGACCCACCGCTGGACCGGGTCGCGCCCTGCTCCGCAAACCGTTTGCGGAGTCGCGACCGAGGCGGCCCGTGGTGGACAGCCGATATTCGAAAAGGGAGTTACAAGTGGCTCAGGTGGGCATCAAGGAGCTGCTGGAGGCCGGCGTTCACTTCGGCCACCAGACGCGCCGCTGGAACCCGAAGATGCGGCGCTTCATCTTCGGGGAGCGCGAGGGTATCTACATCATCGACCTGGAGCAGACCCACGAGCTGCTCCAGGAGGCGCAGCGGTTCGCCGCCGACGTCGCTCGCCGCGGTGGCGTGGTGATGTTCGTGGGCACCAAGAAGCAGGCGCGCGACGCGATCAAGGAGACGGCCGAGGCGGCCGGCATGCCGTACGTCAACCACCGCTGGCTGGGCGGGCTCTTGACCAACTTCCAGACCATCTCGGGGCGTATCAAGCGGCTGCACGACCTCGAGCGCTATGAGGCCGAGGGGCAGCTGCAGCTGCTGCCGACGCGCGAGCGGATGGCCGCGCAGGCCGACCTGGAGAAGCTGCGCGCAAACCTCGGCGGCGTCAAGAACATGCAGCGCCAGCCGGACGCCGTGTTCGTGATCGACCTGAAGACCGAGGTGATAGCCGTCAAGGAGGCCCAGCGGCTGCGGATTCCTGTCATCGGCCTGGTCGACACCAACTGCGACCCAG
>JAJYHG010000189.1 GCA_021784895.1 Actinomycetes bacterium | reverse complement strand
TCACCGCCGCCAGGGCGATGAAGCCGCGACCGTCGGTCATCTGGAAGTTGAACGAGCCGTCGAAGCCGTCGGCCAGGTAGACGCCGCCGAGCGCCGCCAGCACGCCCGAGACGGCAACCGCGGAGTAGCGGGTCGCCATCACCCGCAGGCCGACCGTCGAGGCGGCCTGCGGGTGCTCTCCGATGGCCCGCAGCCGCAGCCCGGCGCGCGTCCGGAACAAAAACCACCAGATCAAGGGAACGAGCAGCAGGGCGGTCCAGGTGAGCACGTTGGTGCGGCCGAATGCGATCCCGAAAAAGGCGGTGTTCTTGATCACCGGCAGCACCAGGTTGGGTACCGTCGGGACCGTCCCGGGGGTGCCGTTGTTGCCGAACTGGGCGACGAGCAGGTATCCGGTGATGCCGTAGGCCAGGAAGTTGATCGCCATCCCGGAGACCACCTGGTTTGAACGCAGGTGGATCGAGAAGTAGGCGTGCACGAGCGCCAGCAGGCCGCCCGAGAGCATCCCGATCAGCATGCCGAGCACCCAGCTGCCGGTCGCGTAGGCGCCCCAGACGCTGAAGTAGCAGCCCATCAGCATCATGCCGTCGATCCCGACGTTGACGACCCCGGAGCGCTCGGAGATCACGCCGCCCAGGGCGCCGAAGAGCAGTGGCGTGGTGAACGTGAGCCCTGAGGCGATCACCGCCGACCAGGTGAACACCTGGCTGACGTTGGCCGCGCTCTGGTTGGTCATGGCGAGCGCCAGCGGGATCGCCACCAGGCCGAAGAAGACGCTCACGCCGCCTAGCCGGCGGTGCTTGGGGTCGAGCAGGACCAGCACGCCGGCGCCGGCCGCCAGCAAGCCGAGCACGATCGACGGCCACGGGGTGCGCGCAAGCACTGGCGGCAGCGGCAGAATCCAGGCGATCAGGCCGAGGGCCACCGCGCCCAGCCCGACGCGTCTGGTGGTCCAGGTTGCGGCGAGCTGCTCGGCGCCGCCGCGCTTGGGTGCCAGAGGTGCGGTGAGGCTCACAGGCCTGGCTCCGGTCTCAGCGCCTCGGCGGGGTCAAGGGCGGGATCATCGGCGGCGAGCGTGTCGCGCCGGGCCGCTGCCACGGCCTGGGGTCTGCCCCAGCCTACCTTGCGCGGCAGGCCGAGCAGGCGCACGGCGATCAGGTCGGTCGATACCAGCAGGACCACGAGGCCCTCGATGATCAGCGTGAGCTGCGGGGCGAGCTCCGGGTTGATGGCGCTCGGGTTGAGGTTGATCGCCGCGGTGCCCGTCTCGAGCGCACCGAACAGGAGTGCCGCCGCGACGGTGCCGATCGCGGTGTTGCGGCCGAGCAGGGCCACGGCGATCCCGAGGAAGCCGACCTCTGAGGTGGAGATCGTGGTGCTCGACACCTGGAACTCCCAGCCGAACACGTCGATGCCGGCGGCGAGCCCGGCAAACGCGCCGCAGATCGCCATCGTCACGATGTAGCTGCGCGCGACGCTCATCCCTGACGCCGTGGCGGCGGCTGGGTTGTGGCCCACGGCCCGCACCTCGTAGCCCAGCGTGGAGCGGCGGATGATCGCCCAGTAGAGCGCCGCCGCGATGAGGGCGAGGAACACGCCGACGTCGAGGCCCTGCAGTTCTGGGTTACCCCAGATGACCGGAAGGTGCAGGTTGCCTGCGATCGTGTTGGATACGGGGTTGCCGAGCGCCTGCTTGCCCTGCAGTGGCCCGCCCTCCTGAAACAGGTATGAGGCGACCCAGATCGCAACCCAGTTGAGCATGATCGTGGAGATCACCTCGTGGGCGCCGGTGTTGGCCTTCAGCCAGCCGGCCAGCGCCGACCAGACGGCGCCGATCAGCGCCGCCAGCACGATCGCCAGGACGATGTGCAGGACTGGGTTCATGCCGCCCCAGATCGTCCCGATCCAGACCGCGATCACCGAGGCGACCGTGTACTGGCCCTGGGCGCCGATGTTGAAGAGCCCGACACGGAAGGCGAACGCGACCGAGAGCCCGGTCAGCACCAGTGGCGCCGCCGCCACGAGCGTCTGCTGCAGGTCCTGGGCGGCGATCGTGCGGTTCTGGCCGGTCACCCACGGAAACAGCCAGTTGAGGCCGGTCCCGTCGAAGATCGCGCCGTAGCTCGACAGCGGGTGGTTGCCGGTTACGAGCATCACCAGGCCGGCCAGCACGAACGCGCTCAGCACGGTGATCAGCGGGATCAGCACGCTGCGGCCGGTCCGTGCGAGTCGCGACGGCTTCATGCGGCCGCCACCATACCACCGGTCATCGCTATGCCGAGCTGCTCGTCGGTTGCCTCGGGGCTGAACTCGGCGACGATCTTGCCCTCATAGATCACCAGTATCCGGTCGGCCAGCGCCCGCACCTCCTCTGACTCGAGCGAGACCAGCAGCACCGCCTTGCCGGCGTCGCGCTGGTCGATCAGCTGGCTGTGCACGAACTCGATCGCACCGACATCGAGCCCCCGTGTTGGCTGGTGTGCGACCAGGAGCTTGGGGTCAGAGTCGATTTCGCGCGCGACGCAGAGCTTCTGCTGGTTGCCGCCCGACAGCGCTGAGGCCGGCGTCTCAGGGCCGCCGCCGCGCACGTCAAAGGCGTCGATCAGCCTTTCCGCGAGCGCTCTGAACGCCTTCAGGTTGAGCCACCCGTGGCGGCTCAGGGGGGGCTGCCGGTAGCGTCGCAGGGCGAGGTTCTCGGCGAGTGTGAACGGCAACACCAGCCCGACGCGGTGACGATCCTCGGTGATGTGGGCTACCCCGGCCGCGGTGGCGGCGCGCACTCCCCGGCCGGTGATGTCGATCCCGTCCACCTCGACCCGGCCGCTGGTGGGCTCGCGGATGCCGGTGATCGCCTGCACGAGCTCGCTCTGCCCGTTGCCCTCAACGCCCGCGACGGCCACTATCTCGCCGGCGCGCACGGACAGGGTGGCTCCACGCACGGCCTCGAGGTCACGGTCGTCACGGGCATGGAGATCCTCGACCGTGAGGATCGGCAGTTCAGGGTGCGCTGGCTCCTTGTGCACGCGAAAGATCACGTCTCGCCCCACGACCATGCGGGCAAGCGACTGCTCGGTTGCGCCAGCGCGGGGCACGGTTCCGACTGCCCGGCCACGGCGAAGCACCGTGATCCGGTCGGCGATGGCGAGCACCTCGCCGAGCTTGTGGGAGATGAAGACGATCGCCGTGCCGTCGGCTTTGAGGCGCTCCAGGACCGCCATCAGCTCGGTGATCTCCTGGGCGGTGAGCACCGCGGTGGGCTCGTCGAGCACCAGGATCCGTGCGCTGCGGTACAGGGCGCGAAGGATCTCGACCCGCTGCTGCATGCCGACGCTCACATCCTCGATGCGGGCATCTGGGTCGACCGCCAGGCCGTAGCGGTCAGAGAGCTCCTGGACGCGCAGGCGGGCGGTGCGGCGGTCCAGGACGCCGGCGGGGCGCGTGGGCCCAGCCTTCACCGGCTCGTTGCCCAGGACGATGTTCTCGGTGACCGTCATCACGGGGATGAACATGAAGTGCTGGTGCACCATGCCGATCCCGAGGGCGATGGCGTCGTTGGGAGAGCTGATCTTGGCCGGTCTGCCGTCGACCAGGATCTCGCCCGAGGTCGGGCTGTAGAGGCCGTAGAGCACCGACATCAGCGTTGACTTGCCGGCGCCGTTCTCACCTAGCAGGGCATGAACCTCGCCGGCATGGAGGTCGAAGTCGACCCGGTCGTTGGCGACGACCGGGCCGAACTTCTTGGTGATCGCCCGCAGATCGAGAACTGGAGTGGTGTCCGTCACTGCGGTGCGCACTGCACTGATTTTGCCTTGACCCTTGGCCCGGCCCCTCTACTTGACCAGCATCGTGGTCGGGACGTTGATCTTGCCGGCCTTGATCTCAGCCAGCAGCTTCTGCAGCTGCTTGGCGTACGGCTTGGCGACTGCGTTCAGCCGGCCGTAGCCGGTGCCATTGTTGTTGACGTCGTAGACCAGGTTGCCGCCGCCGGTGAACTTGCCGTGCAGCAGGTCCTGGGTCGCCTGGAAGACGGCGTTGTTGACGCGCTTGAGCGCCGAGGTGAGGATGTATGAGCCCAGGTATCCCTGGTCGGCGTCGACGCCGATGCCGTAAACGCCGTGCTGCTTGGCCGCCTGGAGTGCGCCGAGGCCACAGCCGCCGGCCACCTGGAAGACGATCTTTGAGCCCTGGGCGATCTGGTTGTCAGCCAGCGTCTCACACGGCGCCTGGTCGGCGAAGTTGTTGGAGAACGCGTTCAGCAGCTTGATCTTCGGGTCGGCCGCCCTGGCGCCCGCCTGGAAGCCTGCGATGTAGGCGGTGACCGACGGGATGTCCTGCCCGCCAACGGTCGAGACGGTCGTGTAGTGCTTGGCCTTGGAGACCAGGCCCGACAGGTAGCCGACCAGATAGCCCGACTGCTGGGACTTGAAGATCAGCCCCTCGACGTTCTTGGGCTTGCCAGGGATCGTGTTGGCCGGAGTGTCGATGATCGCAAAGTGCGTCTTCGGGAACTCCTTGGCCACCTGTCCCAGAGCGTCGGTGAAGTCGAAGCCGACCGCCACGACGAGCTTGTCGCCGTTCTCTGCTTCCTTGGTCAGGTACGGCACGTAGTCGGCGCTCGAGGTGGAGACCAGCACCTGATACTTGACGCCGAGCTTGGCGTGGGCCTCGAGCTCGCCCATGTAGGCGAGGTGGTTGAAGCCGTGGTCGTTGAGCCCACCGGTGTCGGCCACCACGCCGAGCGTGAACGACGACGGCTTGATGCTCTTGCTGTGGGTCGTGCGGGCCGAGCTCGAGGCTGTGCTGAGCACGCCAACGGCCACCGCCGCAAGCAGGGCCGCGGCCCCGGAAAGACGAGCGAATACCTTCACAAACTCCTCCTTTGGTGACATGTGTCACACAACGTACGTGGATGCCCGCCGAGTCGGCCATCCCCCTGGGCCGATACGGAAGCGACGAGAATAACACGGACTCTGCCGGCGGTGATTACGGCAAGTCCCCAATGGTGATTACGGGTTTCCCGCAGTGCTGGTCACCAGCCGCAGCGCGCTGACGCTCGCGATGAGCCGCAAGCATTGCCCCGGGGCGCTCAGCGAAACGCCGGCTGGTGGAACTCGACCGGTCCCGCCAAGCCGTCGGCGAGCAGGGTGCGCTGCGGCGGGGTTGTGCGTGCGACGATCCTGCCGCGCCGGATCACCGCGAGCCGGCTGGGGCGTGTGCGTAGCGCGTCCTCGACGCTTGA
>JAJYHG010000196.1 GCA_021784895.1 Actinomycetes bacterium | reverse complement strand
GGCTGGCTGGCCGGACGATTCCCGCTTTTCTGTCCGGCCGAGGTGACTAACCCGGCATGAGCTGGCCGGATAGCAGCGGATTTGGCCTGACGACAGGCCTGTGCGACGGCAACGACCGCCACTGGCTCGGCCCGCCCCCGTCCCGGCTCGCCGCGGGGTTCTGCGCCGGCGCAGCGCTGGTTGTCGCCGGGGCGTTGGTGGGCAGAGCGGGGGTGCCGATGCTCGTCTACGGGGCGACCATCGTCTCGGGCGTGCTGTTGGCGCTGTTGTTCGCCAGCTGGGTCAGCGGACCCTACGTGCACTACTTGGTCTGGGGGCGCCCGCGCACAATGTGTCTTGCCGACGTGACGGAGGTCACTCCCGTCAACCCTGCACGAGGCGTGGGGCGCGCCCAGCGTCTGCAGGCCGTCGCGCTGGTCACACCCCTGCGGGCCAAGCCGCTGCCGATGAGGGTTGGTCGCGGCGCAGCATCATCGGCCGCCTGGGCCCATTTTCAGCACTGGCTGGCACCGCCCCGCGTGCACTGGGATCCGGCTGCGAGCGCAGTCCTCGCCAGCGCCCCTCCCCGGGCGCGTCTCCCCGCCTGGGTGCGCGTGCTCGGCTACCTCGCCCCGTCGATGATCGCCGCGGTCGTCTTGACCGTGATGCTCGCCTCCGCCTACGCGCGCTACGACATCCCGGGCGCGCCGGGTTACCGGACCTTCTCGGGGCCCAACGGACTCGCGCTCGTGGTCGGCGCGCCCTGGGGCAGCCCGTGTCGGCCGATCGTCTTTCAGGTTGAGCCGAACGTGCCGCTGCCGGTGTACGAGCAGTTCGCGCGCACAGTGACCGAGGCCAGACGCGCCGGCATCGACGTGACGGTCGAGACGAGGGCGTTGCATTGGCATCCAGGCGCGCTCTACTACCGCCCCGGCCAGAGCACCGCGACGGCGACAGTGGTCCCCGTGTACGCGAACTACAGGAGCCACCGCTGGCGCCAGACGGCCAGCCAGAGCACCTCGACCTGCAGTGGAACGCGGGCCCCGACGCCACCGGCCGCCGGGATATCCTGACGGGGGCCGACGGCGTGCTCTGGGTGCTTCCGTCAGTCATGACCCCCATGGCTGTACGCCGCTCCACGCGCCAGCTGATCGCCTTCACGCAGGGGATCTGGCCTGCGAGCTACGCCAGCTCAGGTATCGCGGACGGCTCGCGGACCGATCGCTTCACGCGCCGGGACATCGCGGCCATGCTGCTGATGAGCGGCTGCGGTACGCGGCGAGCCTAGTGCTGGTGGCGCGGGCCCGTCAGCCGCGATGGCTCTCGCTGAAACCTGTGTCGTCGCGGTTGCAGGACCGCGGCAGGCCGGTAAGTCGGCGTTGTGCGCCGTGGTTGCAGCGGAGCATGCGATGCGGACGGTCACTTGACACGTCCTGATCTTCGATCGTGCGCTCACCGGTTGGAGCCAGCACGCCGTCCTCCTTCACGACGCGGGCGGGGCGCCCCGATGCGGGCGGTGCGCCCCGATGCGGGCGGTGCGCCCCGATGCGGGCGGTGCGCCCCGATGCGGGCGGTGCGCCCCGATGCGGGCGGTGCGCTCTGCCGTGAGCACTGCAGGCCGGCTCCGTAACGGGAGATGTCGCCGGCGGCCCCGGGCTTCAGCCCCAAGGCGCCGCGGAGCGGCTTGGGAATCACGATGCGGCTGACGGAATCCACCGTTGTCTGCGTTGACAGGCGACAGCAGTAGATTCCCCTTGCGGCTGCCACGCGCGCGGGTGCCCGTGTCTGCCACTCGTGCCTGCCACCAAGGCCCGATCCCAGGCCGAGTGCTGTCGCGCGCGTAGTGTCCGCAGGGTCTGTGAGCGGGTCGTGGACCGCCCAAGCGGGGCGGCCAAAAAGTGAGAAGGTCGAGCCGGAGGAGAGGTCAGGGGGAATATCGGTCAGCGGATGTGTGCGCGGGATGGCTGCGAGCTGCAGGGCATCCGCACGGACTACCGGCGCTGCCCGGGCTGCGGCTTTGCGACGGTCAGCTGGAGCGAGCGAGAGGCCAGGCGGCTGCTGGGCGAGGCGGCTTACGCGGCGCTGCCGACGCGGCGGGCCGGGATGCCTGGTCCACTTCGGACGCGTTGCCGGGGTGGGCGGTGAGCGACTATCTGGGCGAAGTCTTCGGCGTGGTGGTGCGCTCGCGAGGGCTCTTCCCGCGGGTGGGCGCGAGCCTCAGGGCGATTCCCGGCGGCGAGCTTGCGACCATGACCAGCCTGCTGCGCGAGGCCCGCCAGCAGGCGGTCGAGCGGATGGTGGAGGACGCGGACGCGCTCGGCGCCGACGCGGTGGTCGGGATGCGCTTCGACGTGAGCACGATGGGGGGCGGCGTCGTGCTGCACACCGACGACTGGACCGAGGTCTGCGCCTACGGGACCGCCGTCAAGGCGCAGCGCGCCCCCGTCGGGGAGTGACTGCGTCCCGTCGGGGAGTGACTGCGTCCTCGCCGGGGGCCCGCTCCTCAGGTGATCGTTCCCGGCCCGCGCGCGGCCCGCAGGATGATGCGCGTCTCGGTCCGGGCGACGCCGCGGCTGCGGATCGCGCGGACCGTCTGATCGAGGTCATCGGCGCTGCGGCAGGCGACGCGCACGTGGTAGTCGAAGCGGCCGGTGACGAAGGTGATCTCCTGCACTGCCGGGATCGCGAGCATGTCCTGCTCGAACTTCTCAGAGGTGGTTGTGGGCAGCAGTGCCACGTCGATGAAGGCGTCCAGCGAGCGGCCGACGTTGGCGAGGTTGACGAGCGCCGTGAAGCCGCTGATCACGCCCGAGCGCTCCAGGCGCCGGACGCGGTCGGCGGCACCGTGCGGGCTCAGGCCGACCGCCTTGCCGAGGTCGGCGAAGGAGAGCCTTCCGTTAGCGACAAGCTCATTGAGGATTCGGAAGTCTGTGTCGTCCAACTGTGAGGATTCCACAAAGATCACGCTCCATCCTTTACTGATCCTCGCAGAGTATCCATTATTGCCCGAGAAACCACTACTGAGAGGGATGGAGCGATGAAGGTTGGAGTTCCGACCGAGATTAAGGTCGATGAATACCGCGTGGCGATGACGCCCGCGGGTGTGCGTGAGCTGGTCGACGCCGGCCACGAGGTCTACGTCCAGCAGGGCGCGGGCAACGGCTCGGCGATCGCCGACGAGGCCTACGTCAGGCAGGGCGCAAAGATCCTCCCCGACGCGGCTGCCGTGTTCGGCGAGGCGGAGATGATCGTCAAGGTCAAGGAGCCCCAGCCGGTCGAGGTCGCGATGCTGGAGCCCCGTCATCTGCTCTTCACTTACCTGCACCTGGCCGCTGATGTCGAGCTCACCCACGGCTTGGCCAAGACCGGCGCCACCTGCATCGCCTACGAGACCGTCGAGGACCGCAACGGCCGCCTGCCGCTGCTCGCGCCGATGTCCGAGGTGGCGGGCAAGATCGCCACCCAGGCGGGCGCCTTCATGCTCGAGAAGCCGCTCGGCGGGCGCGGCATCCTGCTCGGCGGCGTGCCCGGCGTGGCCGCCGCCAACGTGCTCGTGATCGGCGGCGGGGTGGTCGGCTACCACGCTGCCCAGGTCGCGATCGGCATGGGCGCGACCGTGACCGTCTTTGACCGCAACATCGACCGCCTGCGCGAGCTCGACGTCGCCTTTGACGGCCGTGCCGACACGCTGTATGCCTCGACGCTCGCGATTGAGGAGATGCTGCCCCACGCCGACCTTGTCGTCGGTGCGGTGCTGGTCGTCGGCGCCAAGGCGCCGCACGTGGTCACCCGTAAGCAGCTGGCGCTGATGAAGCCCCAGGCGGTGCTGGTCGACGTCTCGATCGACCAGGGCGGCTGCTTTGAGACCTCGCGGGCGACCACGCACACAAACCCGACCTACGAGGTCGACGGCATCACCCACTACTGCGTCGCCAACATGCCGGGCGCGGTGCCGATCACCTCGACCTATGCGCTCACCAACGCGACCCTCCCCTACACGATCGACCTCGCCAACCACGGCGCTGCCGCTTTCCTGGCCAAGAGCCCGGGCCACCGCCATGGTCTCAACGTCGCGGCCGGCCACGTCACCTACAAAGCCGTCGCCGACGTCGCCGGCGTGCCTTACGTGACCCCGGAGGAGGCGCTCGGTCTCGCTCCGGTCGCAGCCTGACCTGCTTGAAGCTGACAGTCCTGGGGGCGGTCCCGCTGGACCGCCCCCAGACGTGCACCGTTCCGGCTCGGCGAGCACAGGCCCGTCCCGGCCGCTGCGCTCACGCGCCGGTCCTGCCGAGTGCCTGCACCGCCGCCTGAAGCTCCCGTTGGTCCACCGCCGGGAAGCGGTAGAGCGCCTCGGCGACCGCCGTGAACGTGGCGCGGATCGCCGCTGGGCTCGTCAGCCGCCGCTCGATCATCGCGTCGATGTCGGCCAGGTCCCGCTCGAAGCCGCGCTCGAGCTTGGCGAGCGCCTGCAGCGAAAAGTCCAGGTGGTACGCGTCCAGCGCGCCGTGTCTGCGCTCGAACGGGCTGCGCTCCTGCCAGCCGGGCGGTGCGGGCAGGAAGTCGAGCGGGCTGGCGAGCTCGACGTTGACGTCCAGGCGCTCCTTCAGCTCGCTGATCGCCCGCAACAGCGGCTCGTCGTTGGCTGACTCGATCCGCAGGTCCACGTCCTGGGTGAACTCTCGCCAGCCGACCAACACCGCGCTCGTGCCGCCAGCCAGGTAGACCCGGTCGCCGCTCGAGCTGTGTTTACCGAGCTCGTCCAGCAGTCGTGTGATGCGCGCCCTATCGGCGTCGGCGCGCATCCTGGGTCTTGGCGGCGCAATAGGAGATGATGCGGCGCTGGAGCGCGTTGTAGCGCGAGTGCGCCTGCGAGCCGAGCTCGTCCTCGAGCAGCGCGTAGAGCTCGCGTCCGCTGGTGTCCAGCGTGTGCGCCGGCATCTGGACGCCGGCGCGTGCCAGCCGCGGTCCTGCGGCCGCTACCAGCAGCGCCGCGGGCGTCCTGCGTCCTGCCCTGAGGTCGGCCAGGCCGGCCGTCACCAGTTCGTCTCCGGGGAAGCGCTCGCGCGCGTCGGGTGCGCGCGCCGGTGTGGCCTTGCTCACGCCAAGCATCGTATAGCGGTGAGGGAGCCGCGGGTGTCGTCCCGGCCGGTGACGTGATCGCTGCCAGTCGGCTGCTGAGCAGGGCGGCGGTGCCGGTGGACACGGTGAGGGAGGGGTTTCCGTCCCTCAGGGACGGAAACCCCTCCCTCACCGCTGCCGGC
>JAJYHG010000255.1 GCA_021784895.1 Actinomycetes bacterium | reverse complement strand
GCGCCCGGTCTGACTCCATCGCCCGTGCGCTGACACCGTAGTTGCCGACCTGCGGGAAGGTGAAGGCGATCAGCTGGCCGGCGTAGGAAGGGTCGGTCATCGCCTCCTGGTAGCCGGACATGGAGGTGGTGAACACGATCTCCCCGACCGCGTGCGTATCGGCGCCGCAGGCGACCCCGTCAAAGCGGTTTCCGTCCTCGAGCAGCACGTATGCCTCGCGGCTCATGAAACCTCCACCACGCTCGCCAGCCCGCTGCCGCGCGCGCTGAACACGACGCTCCCGGCGGCAACTGTCAGCTCGACCACGCCGCTCAGGCGGCGGCCATCAAAGCAGCAGTTCTCAGAGCGGCTCGCGTAGCCGCCCTCCCCCACCTTCCACTCGCGCTGCAGGTCGACCAGGACCACATTCGCGGGCTCACCGACCACCACCCGCGGCGCCAGCAGCCCGTAGAGCGCCCCGCCGGCGGTCATCCGTTCCACCACCACGCTCAGCGGCAGAACCCCCGGCTTGACCAGCTCGGTGTAGAGCGCCATGAAGGCGGTCTCAAGGCCGGTGGTGCCCATTGGCGCCTGCTCGAACGGCATCTCCTTCTCGTGGCGTGCGTGCGGGGCATGGTCGGTGGCGACGCAGTCGATCACGCCGCTGCGCAGGCCGTCCACCAGCGCCTGGCGGTCGGCCTCGGCTCGCAGCGGCGGGTTCATCTTGAGGTTCGAGTCAAGCCCGGCAACCGCCTCGTCGGTCAGCGTCAGGTGGTGTGGCGTCGCCTCGCCGCTGACCTGTGCGCCGCGGCTGCGCCAGAGCTCGAGTGCCGCCACTGACTCGGCGCAGCTCAGGTGCTGGAAGTGCACGCGCGCGCCCTCGTAGCGGGCGATCGCCCCGTCGCGGGCGATCATCGTGGACTCGCTGACCGACGGGATCCCGGCCACCCCGAGCCGGGCGGAGACCGCGCCCTCGTGCATCACCCCGTCGCCTGAGAGCTCCGGGTCCTCCTCGTGCAACGCGATCACGCCCCCGGCCAGGCGCTGGTAGGCGAGCGCCTTGCGCAGCACGCCCGCGGACACGACCGGCTTGCCGTCGTCGCTGAAGCCGAGCGCCCCAGCATCGCCGAGCGCTGCCATCTCGGTCAGCTCCCGCCCCTGCAGGCCGGTGGTGATCGCGGCCAGAAAGCCGGTCGGCACCTGGGCCTGCTCGCGAGCGGTCGCGATCACGGCCTGCAGCACGCTGACCTGGTCGATCGTGGGCGTGGTGTTGGGCATCGCGATCAGCTGGCAGAAGCCGCCCGCGGCGCCCGCCGCCGTCCCGGTCGCGATGCTCTCCTTGTACTCCTGACCGGGTGTGCGCAGGTGCACATGCGGGTCGCTGAAGGCCGGGAAGACGTGTTTTCCGGCTGCCTCGATCACCGCCGCCCCGCTGGGCGGCGGTATCGCCCCAGGCTCCCCAAGCTCGGCCACCACGCCGTCACGGATCAGCACGTCCAGGGGCGCGTCGATCGCGCTGCGGGGGTCGAGCACGCGGCCCCCGCGGATCAGGAGGTTGCCGGGAGGCGGCGAGCGGTGAAAGAGCTTCGTGTCAGCCATCGCTAGGCCACCGCCTGCAGCGCCGGCACGCCGACCAGCAGCTCGTAGAGGACCGCCATGCGGACCGCCACCCCGGAGCGCACCTGGGCGCCGATCAGCGAGGCGTCGCAGTCGATCGCATCGCCGCTCAGCTCGACGCCGCGGTTCACGGGGCCGGGGTGCATCACGACCTGCCCCGCGCGCAGCCGCGCGAGATTCACCTGGTAGCGCTGGGTGTACTCGCGCAGGCTCGGGACGTAGGCCTCGTGCATGCGCTCGTGCTGCATCCGCAGCACATAGACCACATCCGCTTCGCGCAGCCGCTCGAGCGTCGTCTGCCGCACGCACCCCAGCGCCTCGATCTGGCGTGGTATCAGCGTCGGCGGGCCGCAGACCGTGACCTGCGCCCCCATCCGCTGAAAGGCGATGATCCCGGATCGCGCCACCCGCGAGTGCAGTACGTCACCGACGATCCAGATCGAGCGGCCCTCGAGCCTGCCGAGCGCCTGGGTGAGCGTGAACACGTCGAGCAGCGCCTGGGTCGGGTGCTCGTGCTTGCCGTCACCGGCGTTGATCACCGCAGCGTCCGTCCAGCCGGCAACCTGCGTGGCCGCGCCCGCGTAGGGGGAGCGGATCACGATCGCCGCCGGCGCGTAGGCGCTGAGCGTCTGCACGGTGTCGCGCAGCGATTCGCCCTTCTCGACGCTCGAGCCGGCGCTGCGGATGCTGACCACGTCGGCGCTGAGCCGCTTGGCCGCGAGCTCAAACGACGAGCTGGTACGGGTCGAGGCCTCGTAGAAGAGGTTGACGACCGTGCGGCCCTTGAGTGCCGGCACCTTCTTGATGTCTCGCCCGGCGACCTCGGCAAACGACCGCGCGCGGTCGAGGATGCGCTCGATCCCGGCGCGGTCGAGGTCGTCGATCGACAGCAGGTTGCGGATCATGGCTGGCCCTCCTCGATCAGCACGACCTCGTCGGTTCCGTCGACCTCCTCGACATGGACGTTCACGCGCTGTCCGCGGGCGGTGGGCAGGTTCTTGCCGACGTAATCGGGCCGGATCGGCAGCTCGCGGTGCCCGCGGTCGACCATCACCGCCAGCTGCACCCGCGCCGGACGGCCGTAATCGAACAGCACGTCGATGGCGGCGCGCACCGTGCGCCCGGTGTAGAGCACGTCGTCGACGATCACGATCGTGCGGTTGTCGACCGTGAAGTCGAGTGCCGTCGAGTGCACGACCGGCGCGGCCGCGGTTCGCCGCTCGGGCAGGCCGAGGTCGTCGCGGTAGAAGCTGATGTCGACTGTTCCCAGCGGTATCTCGGACTCGGTCAGCGCGCCGGTGAGCGCGCGCAGGCGCGTTGCCAGCACGGCGCCGCGGCGGTGCACCCCGACGATCGCGAGCCCCGGCTCCCGGGACCCAGCCCTGGCCGGGTTCTTCTCCGCTATCTCGTGCGCAATCCGCATGAGCGTGCGGCGCATATCGTCGCGGTCGAGTGCGACCGTCTGGACCGGCATGGCTGCTTGCGTCCTTCCTGGCCTCACAGGACCGGGTTAAAGGGGCCTTTCAGTGCAAGCTATCAGCTCCCCCGGCAGGCGTGCGCTGGGTCCGTGCGGGCTCGACGCCGGCACTGCCACCAGCGTGCGCGACCGCGGCGCTGTCACGCTCGGACCAGCGCGTCAGCCGCGGTGCACCACGCTCGGGCAGCGGCAGCTCGATCGTGTCGAAGTCACGCGGCAGCACGGTGCTGGCGAATATCTCGCGTGCCTGGTCACGCAGCAGGGCCGCCGGATAGCGCACCGAGATGTGGTTCAGGGCGAGCATCAGCACCTCCGCGTCGCGCGCGATCCCTGCCGCCTGCGTCGCTGTGGAGTGGCCGGTCTGATCGGCGCGCTCTGCCTCTTCGATCGCAAACGTGGCCTCGTGGATCAGCAGGTCGCTGTGCCAGGCGGCCTCGCCGAGCGCCGCGCACGGCCGGGTGTCGCCTGAGATCGTCAGCTTGCGGCCGCGCCGGGGTGGTCCCATCACCATCGCGGGCGTGACCCCGGCGACCGTCTCCCCGCGCTGCACCCGCCCGAAGTCCGGCCCCTCCTCGAGGCCCGCCTGGCGCGCCCGCTCCGGATCAAAGACCCCGGGGCGGTCGTGCTCACGCAGCACATATCCGAGCGCCGGGCCGCGATGGGAGACAGCCACGGCCTCGATCTCGTAGCCGTCGCCCTCGATCAGCTCCCCGTCCTCGAGCTCGATCACGTGCAGGTCGTAGGAGGTCGCGCCGGCGTAGCGCATCAGGCCCTGTACCAGCTCACGCAGGCCGCGGGGCCCGTGGATCGGCAGCGGCCGGCCGCGGTCGCGCAAATCGAAGGTCTTCAGCATCCCCGGCAGGCCGAGCCAGTGATCGGCGTGCAGGTGCGTGATCAGGATGCTGTCCACGTCGGTGAGCCCAATCGAGCGCAGCAGCTGGCGCTGCGTGCCCTCTCCGCAGTCGACCAGGAGCGTCTCGCCACCGCGGCGGACCAGCGACGCCGGCAGGCCGCGGCGCTGGCTGGGAAGCGAGCCGCCCGTGCCCGCGAAGAAGACCGAAAGTTCCACTGGCTCCAGTCTGTCAAGCTCGCGTTACCCTGGTTGTGTGCCTTTTGTGAACCGGCGCGGTGATTCTGCGCCAGCACGCCGTCCAGTGTTCAAGTACCGTTCGCTCCCGCTCTGGCTGCAGTGGGGCCTGCCGTTCACGCTCGCGGCCGCGCTGGTGATCGCGCTCGTGGTCTATGTCCACCACCAGACCTACGACCTGCCGGCGGTCCCGAGCCCGACCAAGCCCAGCGCGATCGCGGCGCTCAACCAGGAGGGCACGATCGTCGTCAAGCAGCAGCAGGCGCCGCACACCTACAGGCTGGGTGCCGGCGAGTCCCCCGCCCGCGGCGTCCGCGCCGCAGTGGTCGGTTACATGCAGCACCAGATCGCCCAGGGCCTCATGGATGGCCCGATCACGCGCTCGTCCTGCAGGGCCGCCGGCGGCAGCACGGACCGCCTGGTGTTCCGCTGCCAGGTGACCGCCTCCCGCCAGGTCCTGATCTACCCGTTCGACGGTGTGGTCGACCCGGCCACGGGCGTCGTCACCTACTGCCAGCGGGTGCAGCCGCCGATCCCGAGCATGAACATCCCGGTCAGCAAGCGCTGCACCTGAGTCCTCAGGCGATCAGGGCAGCGGCCAGCTCGCGCCACTCGCGCTCGGGCACCCCGGCCGCGCCGACGGCCTGGACGCACACGTGGTCGGCACCGGCCTCCAGGTGCCTGCGCACCGCGCTCGCAACCTCATCGCCGGAGCCCTGCGGCACGAGCTCGTCCACGACCTCCTGGCTGCCGCCGCCGGCCAGCGCCTGCTTGCTGTAGCCAAGCCGTTCCAGGCTCGCGGTGTAGTTGCTGAGACCCAGGTACACGCCCGCGTACTGACGCGCGCTCTGCAGCGCCGCGGCCCGGTCCCCGGAGCTCACCACGACCGCCTGCTCGGGCGCGAGCAGTGGGCCCTGGCCGAGGCGCTCGCGCGCGAAACGCGTGTGCGCGGGCGGCGTGAAGTATGGGTGCGCGCCGAGCGTGCGGGCGGCGCTGAGGTCGAGCATCTTCGGTCCGAGCGCCGCCAGCACCATCCGCTCGGGGTCAACCGGCACGGCAGCCACGGCCAGCGCATCAAGGAAGC
>JAJYHG010000061.1 GCA_021784895.1 Actinomycetes bacterium | reverse complement strand
TCCAGATGGCTGCGGTTGGTGAGTGCCCGAGCACGACGCGCAGCGCAACGGATGCGTCGAGCAGAAACCGTCTCACCGCTCGCCGCGTTCCTCGTCGATCAGCTCATCGATGGATGCAGCGGTTCGCAGCTCGTGCCGAGGCAGAGCGGCGAGCGACGAGGCGCCAGCTCGCTTGGCGGGGAGCAATCCCGGCTCCTCGCCTCCCGGCACCACGCGCCCGATGATGTGGTTGTGGCGCGTGATGACGTAGCTTGCCCCGGCCTCGACATCGGCGAGCATCGCGGTCGGGTTCTGTCGCAGCTGGCCCACGGTGATTGTCTTCATCCGGAGATCGTATCGGCTCTGCGAGCGATTATCTACGCAGGTCTACAGCTGCGGGACGTGCCTCCCACGGTCGCGGCGGTCATGCGTGCCGGTGCCGGTGAGACCTCGCAGATTGGTGGAGGCCGGCTGTTGGCGAACTGGAGCCGGGCCTTGCGGCGCGCCCGTAGTGGTCGGCCGTCCCGTCGCGCCCGTGGAAGGGCGCTTCGATCAGGCGGGATTGCTGGCGCGCCTGACTCAGAGGTTCTGCCCGGGCGCGTCCAACGTCGTTCGGAGCGGCAGGCAAGCCAGCTGCGGCCGCCCACGCTCCAGACGCCACTGTGCCTCAGCAGCATATGTACATTGTTTTGATGGCTGCTGAACCGCGTGCTGCCGGGCGGTGTCTCTGCGGATCAGTGCGGTATGAGGTACACGGTCCCATGCGGGAGGTGTTTGTTTGCCACTGCGAAGAGTGCCGGCGCTGGCACGGGCATGTGGCGGCGTGCACTGCGGTCGGGCGTGGTGACCTGCGGCTAGTGAGCGACGCCACGCTGAGTTGGATCAAGAGCCCGCAGAGTGATTCTGGCGCTCGGCGCGGGTTCTGTCGCAACTGCGGGTCGAGTTTGTTTTGGGCCGACCCCCATCGGAGCACGATCAGCATCGCCGCAGGAACACTTGACCAACCGACCGGGCTCCACATTGGGGCGCACTGGTACGTCGGGAGCGCGGGTGACTACTACGACATTCCCGATGATCACCTGCCGCACCAGGAACGGGGCGGAGACACATCGTGGGATCCGCCCCGGGAGCCGACCCCCTGAACGGGTGCGCGCGGACGGCGCTCCGACTCAGGCAGCCCGTTCGGACTCGATGGCATCGATGCCCAGATCGGCGAGGTCGCCGAACAGCGTTCCCGCGTACCACCCTTCGCCGTCGGTGGCCGCCGGTGAGAACTGGCCGGCCTCCGGAAAGGCGGCCGACGCCGCTTGCTTGGCGGCTGCATCACGCTCGGCGAGGATCGGGACCAGGGCGAGGGGTGTCTCGGCGTCCGCGGCGGTGACTGTGGCCGCGACGGTGGCGCGCAGTCGCCGGCCGATCCGGACGCCGAACGCCACCAGAAACGAGCGCCGAAACCGGGTGGTGCGGCTGCGCCCGTGACGGTCGACCTTGGAGCCCTCGCGCCGTAACGCCACCGTTGCCTGGACGAGCAGCGAGGTGAACAGCTCCTCGGCCGCGTCTAGCTCGTCGGCAAAGCCGAACACGGTCGTGAACCCAAGGCTCTTCGACCAGACGGCGTGGCAGCCGTTGGCGGTTGCGATCTCGTCGAGCATCAGCGCCTTCGCCTCGGCGTAGGGGTCATCGACGGCGATCCTGCGCCCGACTGGCCGAAGCCGCGAGGCTTCTTGCAGGTCGTGCTCGAGTAGGGCACGGTCGATGCGGTGGCGAGCCATGAGCTCCTGAGCCTTCGCGGTCAGCGCCTCGGCCTCGGCATCAAAGGTCGTTGACTCGGCCTTGGCAAGGAGCGCACGGACCTTGCCGAAGATCGCCGGCGGCAGCGGTGGTACTTCGGCCGGTGCGCTGGCGCGCCAGCGGCCGGGCGGGTCGACGAGGTGTGGCAGGCGAGGCAGCGACGTCAGTAGCGCCATGAGTGCCACCGCGGCGGCCAACGTCTCGGGCCAGCTGCCGCCGAGCTGGCGAAGGAAGAGCTCGTCAGCGGGCCAATCGCGCCGAGCCCCGATCCGCTCGAGCTGGGCCATCCAGCCCGGCTGGACCTGTCGTCCAAGCGCCTCATAGTGCCGGGACTGCGACGCGATCGCCAAGCGAGCCAGGCGAGCCTCATCCACGCCAAGACGCTGCAGCACGATCCGGTCGACATCGGCCGGCTGCCAGCCATGCTCCCACAGGTCAGCGATGTGGCTCTCCATGCACTCAGCAACCTCCTCGCCGACCCGGTCAGGCGGAGCGCTCGCCAGCCTGGTGACAGCCTGTGCGACGCGCTCGGCGCTGCCCGACTGCCGCTCCCAGACCGCGAGCAGGAACAGTTCGCGGGGCGAGAACGACAGATCCGCGGGCGCAGAGCCCCAGCTGTGAAACCCGGAGTGCGTCCGACTGTCATGGCCGCGCGGCTGACCGGATGAGCGCTGCGCTTGAGCGCGCTTACGTACCTTGGCGGCTCGTCGCTGCCGGTTGTTCTTGCCCATCGGGAAACTTGTATCCCAGCCGTCGGACGGTGGCGCCGCTGCCGGCCGGCGCTCCTGGGTACCCCCGCTTGCTAACGGCCGTTCATGCTGGTCCAGTGGCGGCCGCCGTCGGTGGTGTAGTCAAACACCGGACCGATCCCGTACCAGCCGTAGCTCGCGTTGGCGAACGCGAGCTCTCCTTCGGAGCCGGGCACACCGGGTACGACCAGGCTCGTGGCGGCGTGGCGCGACCAGGTGCGCCCGCCGTCGGTGCTCGTGTAGAGGTAAGGGCTCACCCAGGCAAAGAGGTCCTCTGCGTTGGGCGCCGAGAACGGGATGTAGGTGGGCTGGTTGCTCAGCGCGGGGGTGTGGGGCAGGAGGTGCCGGTGCCAGCTGACGCCGTAGTTGCGGGTCGTGTAAACCTCGACGCTGCCTGCGCCCGCCGGTCCGTATTGGGCAACGACCGCCACCACGCCTCGCCCGGACGCGAAGAGATACGGAGCCTCGCAGGCGTAGACGCTCGCCGGACGGCACAGGGAGGTTCTGACCCAGGAGCGTCCGCCGTCACTTGTGCGGTAGATCGCGCCGCTGTCAACCAGGCCGGCGCCGAGCGAGAAACCGCCGCCGAGGCCGTTGCGGGCGTTCGCAAAGCTCAGCGACCCCTGGAAAGGCGGGACGCTGACGCGCGACCAGGTGCGGGCGCCGTCACGGGTGGCGTAGAGGCTCGGCCGCGGGTCGCGGTGGGCCGTCGGCCGGTAGACGATCGCAAACCCGTCCTGAGCGTTCGGGAAGCTGATCGCACCGGGCACCGCGCGGCTCGGGAAGGGGTCAGAGCTCCAGGATCGCCCGGCGTCGTCGGTGAGCACAACCTGGCCGCGCTGCGAGGTTGAGCTCCCCACGGCCGCGGTCGTCTCGCTCGCGCAGTTCTGGCCGCAGCTCTGCTGGGACTGGGCGCCGTCGGCCAGGGCGAAGCTCACCTGGCCGAGGCCGGAGGAGCTTGCCCCGGCGAGCTCCGCGCCCGCGCCGATCGCCTTGACCTGGCTCCAGCTGCGCCCACCGTTGCGCGTGAGGTAGGTCGCCTGGCCGCTATCGACCCACCCGACACCGGGGGCCAGCAGCCCGAGCTGATCGACGCCCGCCGGGCGTGTGATCGCCGTCTGGGCGTGCTCTCGCAGCCCGGCCGCCGGACGTGCCTGGCGGCCGCCGGCGCCCGGCCGCGCTGCCGGCCCGCCGCCACCGCCGGCTACGCCGATCAGCCCGCCCGCCGCCACCAGTGCGCCGGCGATGAGGGCGGAGCCGCCAAGGCGGTGCCGGCGCTGGCGTCTGCGCGCGTCCTCGATCACGCCGCCCTCAAGCGGGTCAGCGGATTCGGGGCCGGGTGGGGGCGCGGTGACAGTCACGCTTTGTGACACGCTAGCTATCACATTCAGCGCTGTCAAGCACCACGATCAGCAGCAGCCTGCCCGGGGAAGATGTGGCCGCGCCTGACGAGTGCGCGCGTGCCTGTGACCAGCAAAACCGCCCGCGTCCTGGCGGTCAGGGCGCCTGTGAGATCATCGCCAACAGCTCGGCGCGCGTGTGGCCGCTGCTGCGTGCGAGCTCGACGAGCTCGGCGACCCGGGCGCGCAGCTCGCTCTGCTCGGGCGTGCCGGTGACGTGGATGCCCCGGCGGGGGCGCATCTCGAGCAGGCCCTCGTCGCGCAGCTGACGCAGGGCCCGCAGCACAGTGTTGGTGTTGACGCCCATCACCGCGGCCAAGTGGCGGGCCGGCGGCAGGCGCTCGCCCGGCTTGGCTTCGCCGTCGGTGATCGCCTGGCGGATCTGGGCGGCCACCTGGCTGTGCAGCGCGGCACCGTCTTCGGGGTCGAGCCTGACGCTCAGCATTATGCTAGCCAGCATAGCGAATTACCGAGGCGGAAACTCCGCGGAGTTGTGCTTGAGCACGCAACCACAACTCCGCGGAGTTCTCGCCAGCTGCCATCCGCGGTTCGTTGTTGCCGCCGGCGGGGATCGCCGGCCCCCCGAAAGTGGCTCCCCCGCCACGCGTGGGGCGTGCGCGGCGAGCATGGGTTCCGATATAGGGTGCCAGTCGCTGATCGGTCGCCGTCACGGCGATATCGCCGTGGGCGCTGAGCGTGGCGTCGATCGCTTGTTGTTGTGGGCCTCCCCAGTAGAGCTCAGCCAGAACGGCCGCCGGAACGACAACGTCCCAGTTGTTTTCACGGGCCGCTGTGAGCGCCGCCAATGCGCCCTTGGGGTTCACGCCGGGCTGGCGAGTCAGCGACCACATCGCCTCGGAATCGAGGACCAAGACGCTCATCGCATATGCCGAGCGAAGCGCTCCACATCGGCAGGGCCTGCCGGTCCGCACTCAGCCTCCAGCTCGGCAATTCTTGCCGCCAACGCGTCCTGCCGCTCTACCCGAGCGAGGTGCTCGCGCAGAGCGGCGTTGACGGCAGCGGAGAGTCCACCTTCGACATCGCCACAATCTATGACCAGCTCAGGGTCGAGGGTGAGGGTCTTGCGAACCTTGGTCCTACCTTTAGCCCGGCTCACGGCGGTCCGGGCGATCTTCGTTGTCGAAGTACTGGGTCGACGTGCATGTGTCATACCGTGATCGTGCCTTGCGCGGTCGGCTGACCGGTTCAACGTGGGCTGGGGCACGTACGTCACAACCCTGGAGCCGCTGACGAACCGAGCTCGCCGGCTGCTTCGAGCGCCGCGCGGTCCCCGTCGGGCACGTCGTGCTCGAGCAGTCATTGCTGCATTCCCGACTCGGGCTCCGGCGAGGCCTTGAGACCTTTCTACACATTGG
>JAJYHG010000082.1 GCA_021784895.1 Actinomycetes bacterium | reverse complement strand
GAAACTGGCCTCCGTGAAGCAGGAAGGATCGTGGGAGAGGGCCAGTATGCGCAAGCAGCCTGACCCCCGAACGATCCTCGAATCCCCGCCCTTGAGGGCGGGGAGGCGTCAAATCTACCAGCATCAGCGTGCCCATCGAGACACGTGACCTCCTGAACGAGCTCGCCGCCGCCGAAGGCCTGAGCACCTCGGCGCTCGTCACACGCATGGCCCGGCGGGAGCGTGAGAACCGGCTGCTTGGGCACATGCAAGCCGACTTCGCCCGTCTGCAATCTGACCGCAAGGCGTGGGCTGAGCATCAAGCCGACACCGCAACGTGGGATCAGGCGGCGTCCGAGCTGTGATCCAACCCGCGAAACAAGGGGAGGTCTGGGACGCCTATCTCGGGCCCATGCGCGGACGCGAGCAAGAGGGGCGCCGGCCGTGCCTCGTGATCTCCGTCGACGAGCTCGGCGCCGGGCCCGGCGACCTCGCGATCGTCGTGCCGCTGACACGAACCCATCGCGTCTCAACCGAGGTCCAGATCAACCCACCCGAAGGTGGGCTCCAGGACATCTCCCACGCGTTGCCATACCAGATCCGGGCAATCAGCCGCGAGCGACTCAGGCGGCACCGCGGCACCGTAAGCGCGAGCACCCTGACCGCAGTCATCACCAACGTGCATCTCCTGACCCGGCTGCCCGGCCAATGAGAGATCCCACCCGGCCCCGAGCGGCCCCGAGCGGCGCCGAGCGGCCGCGCGCGGCCCCGGTTACTGACATGCTGTCTGAACGGTGCAGGCTGCGGCTCCCCAGATCCCGGTCTTTGACGGTCACAACGACGCGCTCACAACACCCGACCATGCCCGGCTCGCCAGCGGTCGGGATGGCGGCCACCTCGACCTGCCGCGGATGCGCTCAGGCGGGATGCGCGGCGGGATCTTCGCCGTCTTCACCGAGTCCAAGCGCAGCACGCGCGAGCCGCGCCCGGGCGCCGAGGGCGCCTTCTACGAGCCCCCGGCGGCAGGCGTCGCCTACCCGCGCGCGGCTGCGGTCACCGCTGCCGGCGCCGGGCGGCTGTTTGCGCTGGAACGCCAGGGCGTCCTGCGGGTGGCGCGCAGCGCCGCCGACATCGATGCGGCGCGCGACGGTCATGGCCCGCCCGTGGCGGTGCTGCACTTTGAGGGCGCTGAGGCAGTAGACGCGGAGCTCGAGAGCCTCGAGACCTGGTACGCGGCGGGGCTGCGCTCGCTGGGCCCCGTCTGGAGCCGGCCCAACCGCTTCGCCCACGGGGTGCCGTTTGCCTACCCCTCGACACCCGACACCGGGCCCGGCCTCACCAAAGACGGCAGGCGGCTGGTCAACCGCTGCGCCGAGCTGGGCATCGCCGTCGACCTGAGCCACATGAACGAGCGCGGCTTCTGGGATGTCGCCGCGATCGACGCTGGGCCGCTGATCGTCAGCCACAGCGCCGCGCACGCGCTCGCGCCCAACTCCCGCAACCTGACCGACGCGCAGATCGACGCGGTCGGCGCCTCGCACGGGCTGGTCGGGGTCGTGTTCTCCTGCTACTTCCTGCGCTCCGACTACGCCAACGACCCGGACGGCACGCCGCTTGAGCTGATCGTCGAGCACATCCGCCACATCGCCGGGCGGATCGGCACCGCGCACGTCGCGTTCGGCTCGGACTTTGACGGCACCACGATCCCGGCGGCGCTCGGTGATGTCGCCGGGCTGCCGCGGCTGCTCGACGCGCTCGCAAGAGGCGGGTTCAGCGCCGCCGAGATCCGCGCGATCGCCTGGGATAACTGGCGGCGCGTGCTCGGCGACTGGTGGCGGTAGCGCTCGCCGCAACTGGCTCGCTCAGCAGCGTCTTGTCGACCGTGATGATCTGTGCGACGTTCGCGACCGAGTCCCTGGGCAGCCGGGTTGCGGCTGCGCCCAGCGCAACATTTCCCGCTGCCGCCGCCAGCTATAACCGGGCGGGGCGGTGGCGGGGACGGCTGCGTGCCCGTGAGGGCGGCCGTCCAGCGGGACGGCCGCCGGTAACAGTGCCGGACGGCCATGTCGCAGGCGAGCTCGAGGTCAGAGCTTCCCGGCCTGCTGGGGCGCGTCGCGTTCCTCCAGTGTGCTCTTGTCCGGGATGAAGCTCATCGCCCGCTCGGCCAGCGCGGTGATCGTCAGGCTCGGGTTGGCGCCGACGTTGGCGGGCACCGCGGCGCCGTCACAGACGAGCAGGCTCTGATAGCCAAAGACCCGGTGACGGCTGTCGATCACGCCGTGCTGCGGGTCGGCGCCGATCACCGCGCCGCCGAGGATGTGGGCGGTCAGCGGGATGGCGAGCATCGCCTCGGTGATCCCCGAGTAAGCCGTCCCCCCCACGCGCCGCGCGAACCACTGGGCCGCGTCGTAGGCGGCCGGGATCCGGTCGGGGTTGGGGTGTTGCGGATCCTGCTCGGTGGTGAGGATGACCGCGCCGCTGCGCAGCCGGCGTTTGACCTTCAGCCGCATCGAGTTCTCGAGCGTCTGCATCACCAGCAGGATCAGGGTCCGCTGGGCGGTGCCCTTGATCTGCAGGGCGCTGAAAGCCTGGCGCGGGTGGCGCGCCACCGCGAGCGCGAAGTGAAGCGGCCTGGTCCCGCGCCGTCCGGCCGTGACCATCAGCGCCCGCAGCAGGCTCTGGCTGTCCCCGCCGCGCCCGTATGTCACCACCTCGATGTGCGTGTCGGCGCTGACGTGGATGCTCGAGCTGATCGCGACCGACTGGCTGAAGTCAAAGCCGGCGCCCGCTGGCGCGGTCACCGCCACGATCGCCTCGCTGTTGGTGCGCACGAGATCACCCAGGCGGTCGGAGACCCGCGCGAGCGAGCCGTTGAGCCGGCAGCGCTGCAGCAGCCGGTTGGTGCCGAGCGTCCCCGCGGCGAGGATCACTCCGCGGGCGCGCGCGCTTGCGCGCCCGCGTCGCAGAAGCGTCCCGGAGCGCTGGTGCGTGACCTCGTAGCCCTCCGCCCCGCTGGTGTCGCCGAGCGGGCGGATGCCGGTCACGGTGCGTTCGGGCAGGATCGTGACCCCGAGCCGCTCGGCGAACCAGAGGTAGTTCTTGACGAGCGTGTTCTTGGCGCCGTGGCGGCAGCCGATCATGCAGCTGCCGCAGCGCCGGCAGCCTGTACGGGCGGGCCCTTCGCCGCCGAAGTAGGGGTCTGGCACGGTCACGCCGGGCTCGCCGAGGAAGACGCCGACGGGGGTGCGGCGGTAGGTCTCCCCCACGCCGGCCGACTCGCCGTACTCGCGCAGCAGCTGGTCGGCGACGCCGTCGCGGTCGTAGGTGGTGACCCCGAGCATGCGCTCGGCCTCAGCGTAGAAGGGCTCCAGTTCGCGCTCCCAGTCGGCAAGCTGCGCCCACTGCGGGTTCTGGTAGAAGTCGCTGCCCGCGCGGTAGAGCGTGTTCGCGTAGCCGAGGCTGCCGCCGCCCACGCCGCAGCCCGAGAGCACGAACACGTCGCGGAACAGGCTGATGCGCAGGATCCCGCGCATGCCCAGCGCCGGCAGCCAGTGGTAGCGGCGCAGCTGCGCCGTCCGCTGCGCGAACTCGTGGTCGGCAAACCGCCGCCCGGCCTCGAGCACGGCGACCCGGTAGCCCTTCTGGGCGAGTCGCAGGGCGCTGACGCTGCCGCCGAAGCCCGAGCCGATGATCAGCCAGTCGTAGTCATAGGCGTAGTCGTGGTCGTAGCCGTAGTTGTGGTCGCTGCCCGCATCCATAGTGTTGCCGCATATGGTTGCAGGCGTGCCGCGCCCATGGCCGGCGGCAGCGCTTGTGGCGGGCCCGCGCGCGTGGAAGCGGCTAGTAGACTGCCCGCCATGGCCAAGCAGCAGCGCGCCGTCCGCATCGAGCAGAAGAGTCAGCTTGCCGCCATGCAGGCGCTCGAGTCCAAGAGTGACGAGGAGCTCGAGGCCGAAACGCGCTTTCGCGCGGCCGCGCAGGCGATCCTGGGCGCACGCGCCGCCGAGCGCTATGACGCCAAGGCTGCGCGCGAGCACTTCACCAAGGCGCTGGCGTCCGCCCGCCCCCAGGAGCGCCTGCAGATCCGGCGCATGGCGAATGTCTCGCTGGCGCTCGCGGAGCGGCGCGCCGGTGACCTCAAGGCTGCGACTGAGCGGCTCGGCGTCGAGAGCCCAACGGCCTGGCAGCTGCGCGGGCTGCGCCTGATCGGCCTGATCGCGCCTCCGTCCAGCGCCGGCATCCTGGCCCGCATCCGCGGGATCGTGGTGGTGATCGCCGCGATCATCGGCATCCTTGGGCTCGGCTTCGGGATCATCGAGGGGATCGGCCAGGCGGCCGGCGGCATCAGCCTCGACCTCGCGATCTTCTACGGGGTGCTGCTGGCGGTGGTCGCCGTGACAGTGGCGGTGCTGATCGGCCGGCGCCGGCAGAAGGCGGCGGTAGCCAAGCGGCGCGAGGCTGTGCAGGCGAGGTCGCAGGGGCGCTGAGCGGCCGCTGTGGCTGCGCGGAGCGTGAGGCGCGCGTGTGCGGCCGTTACTCGCTGAGCTCCGTCGACGCGCGGGTGCTGGAGAGCCGCTTTGGGGTCGCCGAGGCGGCCACGCCCAAGCCCCGCTACAACATCGCTCCCGGCAGCGGCGTGCTGGCCGTGCGTGCGAGCGCTGGCGGCCAACGGCTGGCCGAGGAGCTGCGCTGGGGACTGGTGCCGCACTGGGCCAAGGATTCCGGCGCGGCGCACAGGATGATCAACGCTCGCGCGGAGACCGTGAGCGAGCGCGCCGCGTACCGCGGCGCGCTCGCTCACTGCCGCTGCCTGATCCCCGCCGACGGCTTCTATGAGTGGCAGCGCGTCCCGGGCGAGCGGCGCAAGCAGCCGTTTCACATCACGCTCGCGGGTGGTGAGCTGTTTGCGTTCGCGGGGCTGTGGTCGGTCTGGCACCGCGGCGCGCCGGAGGAGCTGCGCACCGTGACGATCATCACCACGGCCGCCAACGCGGCGGTCGCTCCGGTCCACGACCGTATGCCGGTGATCCTCTCGCGTGAGGCGGAGGCACTGTGGCTGAGCGCCGGGCTCTCGCCAGCGGAGGCCGTGGGCCTGCTCATCGCACCACCGCCCCAGGCCATCGCTGTGCGGCCGGTCGGCCCGGCGGTCAACGACGCCCGCTACGACGGCCCGGCCTGCCTCCTGGATCCGCCGCCAGACCCGCAGGCGAGCCTGCTCACCGGCCTGCCGTGACGCTCTCACCGTTGCTTGACGTCTACGACCAGGTGATCCTCGACCTCGACGGGACCGTCTGGATCGGCGGCAACGCCACCCCCGGCGCGGCCGAGGCGGTGGCTGCGATCCGGGCGAGCGGCCGGCGGGTCGCCTTTGTCACCAACGACGGCGCGCACTCACCGGAGGAGTATGTGCGGCGTCTGTGGGCGATCGGCTGCACAGCCGCTGCGCGTGAGATCGTGAGCGTCGGCTCGGCCATCCAGTACGTGCTGGCCGAGCGCGAGCCCGGTGCACGCGTGTTTGTGATCGGCGGGCCGGCGATCTTCCGCCACGTTGCCGACGCCGGGCAGCGGATCGCCAACCACACGTCCGCCGCCGAATCAGCGGACATCGTGGTATCGGTCGCGCACGCGGACTTCAGCTACGCGGAGCTGACCACGGCCGTCCGCGCCCTGATCGGCGGTGCCGAGCTGATCTCTGGCGGCCGCGACCGCACCTATCCCGCCACGGGCGGTCCCGCCCCCGGCACGGGCGCGGTCACCGCGGCGCTCGAGTACGCCACTGGCGTGAGCGCGCGGGCGGTCGGCAAGCCCGATCCGCAGGTGTTCGCGGTTGCGCTCGAACGCCTCGGGCCGGGGCGTACGCTGGTGATCGGCGATCACCTGGTCTCCGATCTGGGCGGCGCGGCGGCCGCCGGCCTGGACGCGGCGATCGTGTTGAGTGGTGCCACCACCGCTGAGCAGGCACGCGCCGCCCGCGACCCGGCGCCCGTCGCAGTGGGCAGAGATCTGGCCACGCTCGTACTCTCGCGCTGATGCTGTGCCTGATCGTGAACCCTGCCTCCGGGGGCGGTGGCACCATGCGAGCGCTGCCCGCCGTCGAGGCCGCGCTGCGGCGGCAGGGCTGCGAGTACCACCTGGAGGTCAGCAGCAGCCTCGCCCATGCTGGCGTGCTGGCCCGCGCGGCGGCGGGCGCCGGTGAGCTGCCGGTCGCCTTTGGCGGGGACGGCCTGGTGGCCGCGGTGGCTGGGGCCACGCGTGAGCGCGGCGCGGACGCAGGCGCTGCGCGGGGGCGCGGGGCGGTGATCGGCGTGCTGCCAGGCGGCCGCGGCAACGACCTTGCCCGCTGCCTCGGGCTGCCGCTCGACCCCGTTGGTGCCACCGCGCTGCTCGCCACCGGCGAGCCGCGCTGGATCGATATGGGCCTCGTCGGTGAGCGGGCCTTCCTGGGGATCGCCAGCTGTGGCTTTGACTCGGAGGCCAACCGCATCGCGAACCGGACACGGTGGCTGCACGGCCGCCTGGTCTACGCCTACGCCGGCGTACGCGCGCTCGCCCGCTGGCGGCCGGCTGGCTTCACCGTGGTGGCCGACGGCACCCGGCGCGAGCTCTTTGGCTACACCGTCGCGGTTGCGAACTCCCGGATGCACGGCGGCGGGATGCTGCTCGCCCCGGCGGCGTCGCTCGACGACGGCTGTTTCGATGTGGTGATGATCGCGGCCGTGGGCAAGCTGCGCTTCCTGCGCCTGCTGCCGGGCGTCTACCGGGGAGCGCACGTCGAGGCGGAGGAGGTCACAGTGCTGCGCGCCCGGACCGTGGAGCTCGCCGCCGAGCGGCCGTTCACGCTGTTCGCCGACGGCGAGGAGCTGGCCACGCTGCCGGTGACGGTGCGAATCCTGCCGTCCGCAGTGGGCATCATGGCTCCCGCGGCCCGCATCCCTGACCGCAGCGAGACCCGGAGATGAGCGCGCTTGGCCTCAAGCTGACCCTCGCCCGCACGGTCGGCCGCGCACTGCGCGCCTCCGGGCGTGGCGGCGGGACCAGCCTCCCGGGTGAGCTCCTGCTGCGCCTCGAGCCAGGGGCACTCGGCGCGCTCGGGGCGCGCCTGGCGGGCGGCAGCGCGGTGATCTCCGCCACCAACGGCAAGACGACCACGGCTGCCATCACCGCCGCGATCCTCGAGCGGGCCGGGCGCAGGCTGGTGTACAACCGGGCGGGCGCGAACATGGCCGGCGGTGTCGCCGCCGCCCTGCTGGCAGCGACGCGGCCACGGGGCGCCATGGACGGTGACAGCGGCCTGTTCGAGGTGGACGAGTTCTGGCTTGGCGCCGTCTGCGGCCAGTTGCGCCCCGACACCGTGCTGCTCGCCAACCTGTTCCGCGACCAGCTCGACCGCTACGGCGAACTCGAGACGATCGCCGGCCGCTGGGCTCAGGTTGTCGCCTCGCTGCCTGCCAGCAGTGCGCTGGTGCTGAACGCCGATGACCCGCTGGTCGCCGACCTGGGCCGCGAGCGGGCTGATGTCAGGTATTTCGGCGTCGAGGACGACTCCGTCGCGCTGCCGGAGATGCAGCACGCCGCCGACTCCAAGCATTGCCGGCGCTGTGGCAGCCCCTACCACTACGACTCGATCTACCTCGGCCACCTGGGTCACTACCACTGCCCTGGATGCGGCCAGCGGCGCCCCGAGCCGGACGTCCGCGCGCAGCAGATCACCCTGCATGGCACCGATGCCGCCAGCTTCACGCTGCTCTGCGGCTCGCAGGCGCAGACCGTCAGGCTACCCCTCCCGGGCCTCTACAACGTCTACAACGCGCTGGCTGCCACGGCCCTGTGCCTGACGCTCGGCCTGCCGCTCGAGCTGATCGCCGACGGCCTGCAGCACACCACGGCAGCCTTTGGGCGCGCAGAGACGGTTGTGCTCGGCGAGCGGACGCTGCAGATCATGCTGGTCAAGAACCCCGCCGGCGTCAACGAGATCCTGCGCACGCTCGGGCTGGAGCACGGCCAGCTGGACGTGCTGGCCGTGCTCAACGACCACACCGCTGACGGGCGCGACGTCTCCTGGATCTGGGACGCCGACTTTGAGCTGCTGTGCCCGCACCTGCGCAGCATCACCTGCGCTGGCACGCGCGCGGCTGACCTGGCGGTGCGGCTCAAGTACGCGGGCGTGCCAGCCGGAGCGCTCGCGGTGATCCCGGGGCTGGCGGCTGCGCTCGACCACGCCCTGGCCCACAGCCAGAGCAACCGGGTGTACGCCCTCCCCACCTACACCGCGATGCTCGAGCTGCGTGCTGAGCTCGTCCGCCGCGGCGCCTCCTCGCCCTACTGGCGGCGGCCCGTGCCGTGAGTGAGGTGATCTGGCATGACGTCGAGTGCGGGCGCTACCGCCAGGATCTGGGGCTGTGGCTGGCACTCGCGGCCGAGCTGGCTCCCGGCCCTGGGGTGATCCTCGACGTTGGTGCCGGGACCGGCCGCGTCACCCTGCCGCTGGCGCGCGCCGGCCATCCGGTGGTGGCGCTCGACACGAGCCCAAGCCTGCTCGCTGAGCTCGCGCTCCGCGCCCGCGGACTGCCGGTCGAGACCGTCTGCGCCGACGCGCGCGCGTTCACGCTCGCCGGCCGGGAGTTCGCGCTGGTGATCGTGCCGATGCAGACGATCCAGCTCCTGGGCGGCTCAGGCGGACGGTGCCGCTTCTTGCAGCGCGCGCACGCACACTTGGCTGCCGGCGGCGCGCTCGCGGTCGCAATCGCCCCGGCCGGCGACTTTGAGGAGTTTCAGTGGCGCGATGGCGACGGAGCGCCCCTGCCGGATGTCGCCGAGGTCGCCGGCCACGCCTACTTCAGCCAGCCGACCGCGGTGCGGCGCGACGGTGAGGTCTTCACGCTCGAGCGCCGCCGTGACATCGTCGACCCGGCGGGGCTGTGCACGACCACCACTGACCGCACCCAGCTCGACGTGCTGTCTGCAGAGCAGCTGCGCCGCGACGCCGCCAGCGCGGGGCTGCGCCAGCTCGCGGTGCGTAGGATTGAGGCAACCGATGAGCACATCGGGAGTGAGGTGGTGATCTTCCAGTGAGTCAGACACAGGTGCTGCGGGTTTGCGCGCTTTACCCGGACCTGATGAACATCTATGCCGATCGCGGCAACCTGCTGCTGCTGCGGCGCCGCTGCGAGTGGCGAGGGGTCGGCTTTGAGCTGAGCGCAGCCGGGATTGGCGAGCCGCTCGACCCAGCCGGTGCCGACCTCTACTACATGGGCGGGGGCCAGGACCGCGACCAGGAGCTCTGCGCGGCCGATCTGCGCGAGCTGAAGGCCGTGGCGCTCGCGACCGCGGCTGCCAGCGGCGCTGTGGTCCTCGGCGTGTGCGGTGGCTACCAGCTGCTTGGCCACGCCTATCAGCTCGACGGCCGCGAGCTCGCCGGCGTGGGGCTGCTGGACGTGCACACCGTCCGCTCAGACGGTCCCCGGCTGATCGGCAACGCCGCCATCGAGCCTGAGCTTCCCGGTGCTGGCGGGCAGCTGCTGGCAGGCTTTGAGAACCACGCCGGGCGCACGTATCTCGGCCCACGGGCGGCCCGCCTGGGCCGGGTGCTGCGAGGGCATGGCAACAACGGCACCGACGGGTCTGAGGGCGCGCGCCAGGGCAACGTCATCGGCACCTACCTGCACGGTCCGCTGCTGCCCAAGAACGCCTGGTTCGCCGACTGGCTGATCGCCACGGCGCTCAGCCGCGACGGCCTCCAGCCGCTGGCCGACGGGCTGGAGGAGCGCGCCCACGCCGACGCGCTGGCGGCCGCGGGCCTATGAGCCGCAGACGCGCCCTGGCCGCTGTGGCGGCGGTTGTCGCACTTGGCGGCGGCCTGGCAGCCGGTCTCGGCGTGGGCGTCGCCTTAGCCGGGCGGCGCGTGAGCACCGCCACCGCCACGACCGCGACCGAGCCCGTGGTCACGTTGGTGACCACGCCACAGGCGCCGGGGCACCCCCTGCCCGGCACCGGCAAGCCGGTCGTGCGGCTCGCCGACCTGGCGAGCCCGGAGCAGTTCATCCTCGGCCAGCTCTACCAGCTTGCGCTTCAGCACGAGGGCTACAGGATCCTGCTGCTGCGCAACGTCGGTGCGCCGGCGATCGGGACGGCCGGCCTGCTGCACGGGACGCTCGACCTGTACCCCGAATACCTCGGCGAGTGGAACAGCGCGATCGCGCACCTGCGGCGCCGCTTTCGCACGCTGCACGCGGCCTACACCGCCGGCTCCGCCTACGCGCGCCGGCACGGCTTCGCGCTGCTACACCCCACCCCCTACAGCTCGACCAGCTGCGTCGCCGTGCTCTCCCAGTACGCCCAGGCCAACCACATCCACTCGATCCCGCAGCTCGCGCGCAGCGGCGGGATCATCTTCGGGGCCCCGGCGGAGTTCCAGTACCTGGCCGACGGGCTGCCCGCGCTCAGGCACGCCTACCACCTCCATCCCGGCTACGTCCAGTCAATCGGCGTCGGGCTTCAATACTGGTGGCTTGACACCGGCAACGTGCAGGCCGCCTACTGCCAGACGACCGACCCGCAACTTGCTGAAAGCCGCTACGTGGAGCTCTCAGACCCCAAGGACGTCTTCGGGCACGGCAATGTGGTGCCGGTCACCACGCCCCGGGTTCTGAGGCTCGAGGGACCGGCGTTTGCGCGCACGATCAACCGGGTGGACGCGCTGCTGACGCTGCGGGCCATGCGCGGGCTCGTAGCCGAGTACTCGCTCGCCAACCACGGCCCGACCTCGATCGCCTATGAGTTTCTCGAGGGCAACGGGATCCTGCCGCCGGCCCGCTGGGCTCCGGTGCCGACCACCACCACCAACAGCTCGAGTCGCGGCTGAAGAGGCTCCGGTAACCCCAGCGGTTACACCGCGATCGACTGGAGGTGCTGACTGCCTCGGCCAGCTCACCCCGGAGATCAAGGAGGATCAATGATGCCCGTAACAGAGACCAGCCCCCGCGGGCGGCCTGCGCCCGTCGTCCTTGGCCGCTACAGCACGGCCGCAGGCCCGCGCGTCCTGTACGCGCGGCGCGGTCCCGATGGCTCACACCGTGCTCGACGACGAGCTGCTCAAGCTGGCGGCCGCGGCATGAGCACGCGCACCTTCACTTAAAACGAGAGGAACCCAGTGTCCCACTCGCAGCGTGAGGTAGGAATCCCCCGGATTCATCCGTGGGGAGGACTCGAAGCGGGCTGCGCCACTATCTGACGCGGGCGCGCACACGCAACCGGATCTCTGTTGCTGATCTGCCGTTGAGCCGGTACGCGTACACGTTGGATCGCATCGAGCCGCGCGAGACCAGCCCCGCCCCGCATCACCTGTTTCTCGCTCAGCGTCGATACAGGTGTGCTCGAGGGTTGCAAGAATGATGGTATGGCTGCAGGGCCGACACACGTGAGGATTGACGAGCCGGGCCTGGCGGGCTCCTATGAGGTCGTCGAGCGTCACGCTGACGGATCGCTGCTGCTGCGCCCCGAGCCGGAGCTGCTGTCTGATGTTCTGCGCGAGACCGAGGGAGCGGTCTTCCGTGACGAGGAGTTCGTCGCTCATCTGCAGCGCGTCGCCGCAACGCGGGACGATCTTCCGCCGGGCAGCGACTAGCGCGTGCCGACCTTCTAGAGCCAGGCGCGTTTCGATCGCGAGTTTCGGCGGTCCTCACGCGAGCTTCAGCGCGCCTTCCTTGCGATGCTGCCGACGTTCATCGCGGCGCTGCGCGCCGACCCGCCGGCGTTCCCGCCGGGCTTGCGGGTCAAGCGCGTCCAGGGAACCGATGGCGTGTGGGAGATCACGTTCGCGCCTGACGGCCGCGCGACGTTTGCCTATGGCACCGAAGTGGTGCCTGGCGAGGCTCACGTGATCTGGCGGCGGGTCGGGAGCCACGACGTCCTCGACGATGCCTGATCCGCCGCGGTTAGGCGGCAGGTGCCGTGCCGTTCTGTGCGCGCATCAGGGACATCAGGTTCAGACGCCTGTCTGCCTCGAGTTCTTCCTGCGAGTTGCGCAGCTCCCGGCGCCACTCGACCCCGGTGGCTGTCAGTTGCTCGACCTGGCCGCGTAGGCTGTTTGCGGCCGCGGCGGCGATGCTGTGCTCGGGGTGCTCGGCGGCGACCTCCTCCCCGAGCACTGTGGCCAGGCGGTCCTTCAATCGCCGAATCACACAGCCCGACATGAGTACCCTGGCCAAGTACCGCTGTCAGCCGCCGGTCGAGCCGAACCCGTGTGCGCCGCGCGCGCTCGCAGAGAGCTCCGTGCGCTCGGCCACAGCGGGCGTTGACACCGCTACCAGCACGAGCTGTGCGATCCGGTCGCCGGCAGCGAGCGTGACCGGGTTGCGTGCGTCGGTGTTCAGCAGCAGGATGCGCAGCTCTCCCCGGTAGCCGGCGTCGATCAGCCCCGGGGCGTTGACGAGCGCGATGCCGTGGCGGGCCGCCAGGCCAGAGCGCGCCAGCACCAGGCCAGCGTGGCCGTCCGGGATCTCGACCGCAATACCGGTGCGGGCGCTGGTGCGCTCACCGGGCTCCAAGGTGACCGTCTCCAGCGCATGGAGGTCGAGTCCGGCGTCGGTCGGGTGCGCCCGCGTCGGCAGCACCGCTCGCGGATCAAGCCGCTTGACGTTCAGTGTCTGTGGCCAGCTCACGCGACACTCGCCACGGCCGGGCCGGGCGCGGCGAATTGCGCGAAGCGCTCAGCCACCGCCGGGGTCAGACGGACGCGGACGTGGACACCGTCGGGCAGGTCGCAGCGCGAGAGGTCGCCGGCGATCTGATGCAGCTCTGCCAGGCGCGCTCCCTGGCTGTAGGGGATCACCAGAGCGACGTCTCGCAGGCGGCGCGCGAACTCCTGTTCGATCCTGTCGACGAGGCTGCCAAGCCCTTCGCCGCTGAGCGCCGAGACCAGGATCGCATCGTGATGGCGGTGGTGAAGCTCGCTCCGGGCCGCGTCCGAGAGGCGGTCGGCCTTGCTGAGGACGAGCAGGCGTGACAGCTCGCCGGCGCCGATCTCCGCCAGCACCTCGTCCACCGCCAAAACCATTGCCGCGCGTTCGTGCTCGGGCGCGGACCCGTCCACCACGTGGAGCACCATGTCCGCCAAGCGGGTCTCCTCCAGCGTCGCGCCGAAGGCTTCAACCAGCTGGTGCGGCAGCTTGCGGATGAAGCCGACGGTGTCGGTCAGCAGGTAGTCGCGGCCGTTGGCCCGCAGTACGCGCGTCGCCGGGTCGAGCGTGTGGAAGAGGCGGTCGCGGACACCCAGGTCGGACCCGGTCAGCGCGTTGAGCAGGGTCGACTTGCCGGCGTTGGTGTAGCCCACCAGCGCCACCTGCGGGAGCTGGGCGCGGTCGCGCTCGGCGCGCATCACCTGGCGGTTTGAGCGCACGTGCGAGAGCTTGCGCTGGAGCGCCGCGATGCGGTTGCGCGCCAGGCGGCGATCAGTTTCGATCTGGCTCTCGCCCGGGCCGCGTGTGCCAACGCCGCCGCCGAGGCGTTCGAGGTGGGTCCACAGGCCGCGCATGCGGGCGAGGTTGTACTGCAGCTGGGCGAGCTCGACCTGAAGCTTCCCCTCGGCGGTATGCGCGTGTGCGGCGAAGATGTCGAGGATGATCGCGGTCCGGTCGATCACCGGCACCCCGAGCGCCTGTTCGAGGTTGCGCTCCTGCCGGGGCGAGAGCTCGTCGTCACTGGCGACGAGGTTTGCTCCGGCGTGGCTGATTGCGGTGCTCACCTCAGCGAGCTTGCCTGGCCCCAGATAGGTGTCCGGATGGGGCCGTTCGCGATGCTGGACGGTCGCTCCAGCCGTCGCCACGCCCGCCGTCGCCAGCAGCTCGCTCAACTCCTCCAGGGACTCGGTGCCGCCTGCGGGCAGCGTCGCGATCATGTACGCGCGCTGGCGGGCGCGCGCCTGCCTGGGTGATGCCTGCGGCTGTGGCACAACCCCGACAGTACAACGGTGCATCCGGCCGCTTACAGCGCCCGCAGCCTCTGCACCGCCTCAGCCAGACGGTCGTCGGGCGTCGTGAGCGCAATCCGGAAGAACCCCTCGCCGCTCACGCCAAAGGCGCTGCCGGGCGACACCACGACCCCGGCACGTTCGAGCACGTGCTCGCTGTAGGCAACCGAGCCGCCGAACCCGGCTGGCACCGGCGCCCACACGTAGATCGTGGCGCTCGGCCTCCTGACCTGCACCCCCGCCTGCGCGAGCGCGTCGCAGACCAGGTCTCGCCGGCGCGCGTAGACCGCGTTCATCTCGCGCACGGCGCCATCCAGGGCTGGATCGAGCGCGGCGATGCCCGCCAGCTGCACGGCCTCGAACAGGCCCGAGTCGACGTTTGACTTCAGGCGCCAGTACTCCCGGATGACGTCCGCGTTGCCGACGATCGCCGCACATCGCCAGCCGGTCATGTTGTAGCCCTTTGACCAGGAGAAGACCTCGACGCCCACATCCTTGGCTCCCGGGGTGGCAAGAAACGACGGCGCCACGTACCCGTCGTAGGTGGTCTCGCTGTAGGCGTTGTCGTGCACCGCGACGATGTCGTTGGCGGCTGCGAACTCGGCCACCCGGGCGAAGAACCCGTCCGGCACGGTCGCGCCAGTGGGATTGTTGGGGTAGTTGAAGAACATCAGCTGCGCCCGGTTGAGCACGCTCGCCGGGATGTGGTCGAGGTCGGGCGTGAAGCCGAGCTCCGGCTCCAGCGGCAGCAGCACCGGCTCTGCCCCAGCGAGGATCGGACCACCCGTGTAGACCGGGTAGCCGGGGTCGCTCGCCAGCGCGACGTCACCAGGGTCAAGGAAAGCCAGGTTGAGGTTGAAGATGCACTCCTTGGCGCCGATCGCGGGCATCACCTCGGTGGCGGGATCGAGGGTTACGCCGAAGCGGCGCTGATAGAACGCCGCGACCGCCTCGCGGAAGTCATCCCGGCCGCGGTTGCTCGGGTAGCGGTGCGTGCCGGGGTCGGCCACCGCCGCGACTGCCGCCCGGACGATCGCCGGATAGGTGGGCGTGTCGGGGTCGCCGATGCCGAGGCTGATGACGTCCACCCCGGCCGCCCGCTTGGCTGCCACCTTGCGCTCGAGCTCGGCGAACAGGTACGGCGGGATCCGTTTCAGGCGCTCACTGGGCCGCAACGGGATCTCCCATCGCTTGCAGCTCAGTGACCAGCTCATCGGCGAGGGCGCCGCGCAGGACCGGCAGCGCCCAGCCGGTGAGCTCGAGCTCAAGGCTCTCGCCGACCGACACCTGCAGCTCGCCGCCGTCCAGCACGACGGTGACCGGCGAGGCTCCGCCCTTGAGCACATACGCGACCGCCGCACCCATCGCCCCAGTCCCGCTCGCCGCTGTCTCACCGACCCCGCGTTCGAAGATGCGGGCACGGATGCGGCCGGGGCTGAGCACCGCATACCAGGACACGTTGGTGCGGTTTGGGAACAGCTCGTGGTGCTCGATCGACGGGCCGATCGTCACCAGGTCCAGGGACGCCAGCTCGGCCTCGCTGCCGACCTCGACCGAACACTGCGGGTTACCGACCTGCACATGCTGGAAGTCCCAGGTCCGCCCCGCCGCGGCCAGCTCGCCCTCACCCGCGGGGCCGCCGCCGGGAAAGTCGGCGCTGACAAGCCGGGCTCGCCCCATATCGACGGTGCAGGTCGAGGCCGACGTGATGCGCGCGCGCAGCTCCCCGGCGGCGGTTCCGATCGCGAACGAGTCCAGGTCGGTCCAGCCGCTGCGGCGCAGGAACAGGATCGCCTGACGCGCGCCGTTGCCCGAGACCTCCGCTTCCGAGCCGTCGGGGTTGAAGATCCGCATCTGGGCAACCTGTCCTGGCTGAGCTGGCGGCGAGAGCAGCACCACGCCGTCCGAGCCGGCCCCCGTATGGGCGGCGCACAGCCTGCGGACCCTGGCGGGGGTGAGCGTGAACGGCAGCTGCTCCGCCTCGATGATCAGGTAGTCGTTGCCAAGCGCCTGCCACTTCTCGAATTGCACCGCGCGGAGGCTAGTTGATCGCCGTGACAGACGGCGCCCCGCACGGCGCCCCTGCTCAGCTCCTGCGCCACAGCTCCGCGATCTCGGCCGCGACATCGCCGGCCGGCCGGGCGGTGACGTCAACCTGGACCACGCCCGGGAGCTTGCGCATCCATGTCATCTGGCGCCGGGCGTAGTTGCGTGTGCGGCGCTTCATCGCCTCGGTGTCGCCCGCGAGCACCTCCTCGAACCCGAGTGCCCGGCGCGCCGTCTCGCTGGCGCCCGCGGCGTTGGCAGCCCGCACCTCGCGCTCGACGCCGGCGGCGAGCATCGCGTCGACGCGCGCGTCGGCGCTTGAGTAGAGCTGTGCTCGGTCCGCCACCAGGCCGACGAGCAGCGTCGGGTGACGTGCTGACTGCGTCCAGAGCTCGGACTCGCCGCGCGGCGGCTCGAGCTCACCCGCCTCGTAGAGTTCGAGCGCACGCATGATTCGGTGGCTGTCAGTCGGCGCAATCGCCGCCGCTGCCCAGGGCGCACGCTGTGCGAGCAGGTCGTGCAGCACGCGTGGGCCGTCTCGCTCGAGCGCTTCGGTGAGGCGCTCCCGGACACCGGGCTCCGGTGGCGGCCGGAGCGTCAGGTCAGCTAGCGCCGCACGCAGGTAGAGCCCGGTGCCGCCAACCACGATCGGCAGCCGCTGCGCAGCGAGCAGGCCATCGATCTCGCTGTGAGCCAGCTCCGCATACTGGCCGACGCTGAAGCGCGCGTCGACCGGGAGGAACGAGATCAGGCGGTGCTCGAGCTCGGCCTGCTCTGACGCTGACGCCGTGCCGGTCAGGATCTCGAGACCCTGATAGACCTGCAGCGCGTCGGCTGACACGGCCACTGGCGTCTCGCCCAGAGAGCGCAGGACACGGGCCAGGGCAACTGCCACGGCCGTCTTGCCGACGGCCGTGGGCCCAAACAGTGCGATCACGCGCCGGCGCGCCATTGCTGTGCAGTATCCAGCCGCTGACAAGGGGCGGCATCGTGCCGTGGCCCGGCGGGCGGTATCGTCGCGCCCCAGGAATGCGGTTGCACGGCTCCACGGTTCTTCTCACCGGTGCCACCGGTGGCCTCGGGCGGACTCTCGCCGGGGCTCTGCACGCGCAGGGCGCTCAGCTGGTGCTCAGCGGACGGCGCGCGGACGCGTTGGCGGAGCTGGCTGGGCAGTTCGGCGCACGCACGATCCTCGCCGACCTCTCGCGCCGCGTAGACACCGAACAGCTCGCCGCGCAAGCTGCTGAGGTGGATGTCCTGATCGCCAACGCGGCCCTGCCTGCTTCAGGCAGGCTGCTCGACCTCACTCAGGCTGAGATCGACGTCATGCTCGAAGTCGACCTGTGTGCGCCGGTCGCGCTGGCGCGTGCCCTGGCGCCCGGTATGGCCGCCCGCGGCAGCGGCCACATCGTCCTGATCTCCTCGCTGGCTGGGAAGGCTGCCACGCCGGCCTCGTCGATCTACAGCGCGGCGAAGTTCGGGCTGCGAGGCTTTGCGCACGGTGCGCGCGCTGACCTGCGCGGCAGCGGCGTCGGCGTGTCGGTTGTGATGCCCGGCTTCATCCGCGGGGCGGGCATGTTCGCCGACACCGGTGTAAAGCTCCCGCGTGGCGTGGGCACCAGCTCGCCCGAGCAGGTCGCGGCAGCCGTGATCGGCGCGATCGAGCACAACCGCGCCGAGGTGAGCGTCGCGCCGCTGGCGGTGCGAGCGGGTGCAAGCCTTGCCGCGGTGGCCCCGTCGGTAGCGGCCTCACTGCAGACGCTGATGGGCGCAGGACGCATCGCATCGGTCCTGTCGGAGCGCCAGCGCGGCAAGCGGCCACCGAGCCGCTGATGGTCAGCTTCGCGGTGCGTCGCCGTCAGCCGATGCGTGCTTGCCGGTGACCGCCACCAGCGCGGCGATGATGTCGTCCGCCAGGCGGGCGCCGTCGCTGTGGCGCTCCGGCGTGGCGCGCACGCGAACCACGATCTGCTCGCCGCTGATCTCCTCCAGCAGCACACTTGGCCCCTTGCGCGTCGGTGTGGAAACGTTGGCGTCGAGGATCGCCTGCACATGGCTTGGACGGATGCGCGAGGCGAGTGTGACCCGCACATCCACCTGCTCTGGCTCGCGCAGCGGCAGGATCGCCGCCGACAAGACCAGGGTGTTTGGGATCATGATGCGCTCGTCGCCGCGCGAGAGCGTCGTGTAGAGCAGGCCGAGCGAGGCGACCACCCCATCCACGCCGCCCGCCAGCTGCCCCGCCTGCAGCCGCACCCGCTCGCCGAGCCTGAACGGCCGTGCACTCAGCAGCACCATCCCGGCAAAGAGGTTCCCGAGCGGTTGCTGGGCGGCGATGCCAAGCACCACAGCGGTGAAGGCGCCACCGACCGCCAGCGCCTGCAGCGAGATCCCGCCCACTGCCAGCGCCGCGAGGATTGTCGCCACAACCGCCAGCAGCCGGATCAAAAACTCGACAGTCCCGGCCGTGGCCGGATCCATGCGCCTGAACACGACCGGCGCGGCGCGCGCCATGTCGCGCGAGATCAGCCAGCCGACCGTGAGCACCAGCAACACCGCGGCGACCTTGATCGCCGACTGATCGACCGTCAGTCCCCTGAGGTGCCTGTCATGGCTGGCCGCGTTGCGGCCGGCGATGACGGCGATCAGCACAAGGACCTCGAGCGGCAGCCGGCGTGCGGCGTCTCGTATCACCTGCCGGTTGAGCTCCATCTCGAGGCCGACCGCAGCCCACGCTTCGCTGCGCGTCTCGAACATGCGGTCGATCGCGCGGGTGTTCCTGGTCCTGCGTCGCGGTGACATGAGCGCGCTGCTAGCGGCCAGCGCAGGCGAGGATCGACATCTCTCCCGTCAGCGTCTGACTGCTTGCGGATGTGATGTCGACCTGCACGTAGCTGCCAGCCTGCCCGATCCCGTGAAAGTTCACGACCTTGTTGTGGCGGGTTCGCCCCCGGAGCTTCGAGGGATCTGTCCGCGACGGCCCTTCCACCAGCACCTCGAGCGTGCGGCCGACAAACCGCTGGGCCCGTTCCGCCGCGCGCCGCTGGATCACCGCCACCAGCCGCTCCAGCCGCTCGACCTTGACCTCGTGCTCCACCTGTCCTGCCAGCGTGGCGGCTTCGGTTCCCCGTCGCGGCGAATAGATGAAGGTGAAGGCGCCGTCATAGCCGACCTGCTCGGCGAGCTCGAGCGTCTGCTCAAAGTCGCGCTCGGTCTCCCCCGGGAACCCGACTATCAGGTCGGTGGTGATGGCGCAATCGGGCACCTGCTCGCGGATCTCTGCCACGCGATCGAGGTAGCGCTCGCGCGTGTAGGTGCGTCGCATCTGCCGCAGCACGGCGTTCGACCCGGATTGCAACGGCAGGTGGATGTGCTCGCAAAGCGCTGGCAGCTCGGCGTGCGCCTGAAGCAGATCGCTGCGCATGTCCTTGGGGTGGGGGCTCGTGTAACGGATCCGCCGGATGCCGTCCACACCGTCTACGCGGCGCAGCAGCTCCGAGAAGGGGATGCGCCGTTCGCGCGCCAGGTCGCGGCCATATGAGTTGACGTTCTGGCCGAGCAGCGTCACTTCGCTGACGCCGTCCGCGGCCAGGCGCTCCACCTCTGCGACCAGCACATCCGGGTCTCGGCTCAGCTCGCGCCCGCGGGTCGACGGCACGATGCAGTACGAGCAGACGCAGTTGCAGCCGACGCTGATCTGCAGCCAGCCCTGGAACGCCCGGGCGCGCTTGGCCGGCAAATCGCCGGTGAACGACTCAAACTCGAAGTAACCCTGCGCCGTCAGCGAGTCACTGGTCAGGAACTCGGCCAGCTTGTGCACCTGTCCAGGGCCGAACGCCACGTCCACGGACGGGAACCGCTGGAAGACCTGCTCCTTGACCGACTGTGCCCAGCAGCCGCCGACGCCGATCACCGTGCCCGGCGCCCGGCGTTTGATCGCCGCCGCCTCGCGCAGGTGGGCGATGAAGCGCTCGTCGGCGCGCTCCCTGATCGAGCAGGTGTTGAACAGGATCAGGTCCGCCTCGCCGCGGCTCGGCGCCTCCTGGTAGCCGAGCGACTCGAGCATCCCCTGCATGCGCTCGGAGTCGTGCTCGTTCATCTGGCAGCCAAAGGTCGTGAGGTGGTAGCGGCGGGACGCCATCGCGCCCAAGAGTAGACCGTCCCGGTAACGTGCTGACTGCCTAGCGGGCGTAGTCCACCGCGCGCGACTCGCGGATCACGGTGACCTTGATCTGGCCGGGGTACTCGAGCTGGCGCTCGATGGTGCGCGCGATCTCAAACGAGAGCAGCGTCGCCCCGGCGTCGTCGACGGCTTCCGGCGCGACGATCACGCGGATCTCTCTCCCCGCCTGCATCGCGTAGACCTTCTCGACCCCACGGTGGTTGTGCGCGATCTCCTCCAGGTCTCGCAACCGCTTGACGTAGAGGTCGAGCGACTCGCCGCGGGCGCCGGGGCGAGCGCCCGAGAGCGCGTCGGCCGCCTGGACGATCACGGCCTCCACCGTCTGGGGCTCGACCTCGTTGTGGTGGGCCTCCATGGCGTGGACCACGGCTTCGGTCTCGCCATACTTGCGCGCCAGCTCGCCGCCGACCAGCGCGTGCGGGCCCTCCACCTCGTGGGTCACCGCCTTGCCGATGTCGTGCAGGAGCGCCGCGCGGCGCGCAGTCTTGGCGCTGGCGCCGAGCTCCGATGCCATCATCGCTGCCAGCTGCGCGACCTCCACCGAGTGCGCGAGCACGTTCTGCCCGTAGCTGGTACGGAACTTGAGGCGTCCCAGATGCCGGACCAGCTCCTGGTGCAGGCCCTGGACGCCGGCGTCGAACGCGCCCTGCTCGCCGGCCTCGATGATGTGGGATTCGAGCTCGGACTTGACCTGAAAGAAGACCTCCTCGATCCGGGCCGGGTGGATCCGGCCGTCCTGCAGCAGCCGTTCGAGCGTCAGCCTGGCGATTTCCCGGCGCACGCCGTCAAAGCCCGAGAGGACCACCGCCCCGGGTGTGTCGTCAATGATGAAGTCAACCCCCGTCAGCGTCTCCAGCACGCGGATGTTGCGCCCCTCGCGGCCGATGATCCGGCCCTTCAGCTCATCACCGGCGAGCTGCACGACGGAGACGGTTGACTCGGTCGCGTGGCCTGCGGCCAGCCGCTGCATGACGACGGCGAGGATGTTGCGCACCCGCCGCTCCGCGTCTCGCCGGGTGTCATCCTCGATCTGGCGCAACCGCCGTGCCGCCTCCTGCCGGGCGTCATCTTCGATCTTCTCGATCAGCAGCTGCCTGGCCCTCACGGCGGAAAGGCCGGATATCCGCTCGAGTTCTCCCACGAGCTCGTCGCGCTGGCGTTCGAGCAGGCGCACGCGCTCTGAGATCTCACCCTCAGCGCACCTCAGGCGCTCCTCGCGGATGACCAGCTCGCGGCTGTGAGCCTCGCCGCCGCCATTGGCGCCGGCGGTCGCCACCAGCGGCGCTTGCGCCTCTACGACAGCAGGTGCAGCGACCTGCTGTACGTGCACCGACGGCGTGCTGGCGGCGCGTGCGCCGCCCGTGACACGCGCATAGACGGCCGCGGCCACGACTATCCCTACGGCTATCAGCGCTGCGGCGACGATGACGTCCATGGTCGTTCCTCTCCGGGGAGCGGCAGCCGCGTCGACCACCGCTCCTCGTTCAACTTTTCAGCTCTCAGGAGCGACCGAGTGGCTGTGATCTCCTCTGTTTCGGAGCCGGTCCGGATTCAGGTATCAATTGATTTCCAGGGATTATTTGTTTCATCGGCCGTCACGGCCATTCGTTCGCTGGCATCGATGCTATCGCGCACACCGCCGCTTCACGGAAGCTCACGCGGATCCCCGTGCCCACTCTCTGACCGCGTCCGCCGCCGTTTCACTTTCGTAGCCCTTGCGCGCCAGCACGCCAAACGCCCGGCGCCGGTCGGCGGGCTGTGCAGGTCCGCCAGGGAACCGGCGCCTGAGCAGTGCCAGCGCCCGTCGAAGCTCGTCTGTGGTGCTGCTTCCGCCGGCCGCTCCGCCTGCCTCACGGTCGCCCGCCTCGCCCGCCTCGCTGTCGCTCGCGGTGAGCGCCGCCTCGATCACCTCGCCTGCCACGCCCCGTGCCTGGAGCGCCCGGGCGATCCGCCCATTCCCCCACCCTTCGAGCGTGCGCTTGTCCTGCGTGAAGACGCGCGCGTAGCGCCCATCGTCGAGGTACCCGTACCCGAGCAGCTCCGCCACCGCCATCGCGGCCTCGGCGGCCTCGACGCCCGCCCGCTCAAGGCGCGCATGCACCTCCGCAACGGTCCGCTCGCGCCGGTTGATCAGGGCGTAGGCCAGCGCGAGCCCGCGGCCTGCCGCGGCCGCCGGCTCGCCTGCCTCTCCCACTTGCAGCGGCCCTCGAGGTCTAGGGCTCACGACTCAGCTGCTCTGCGGTCGTCAGGCAGCCTCGCCGAGATCATCGTCAAGACCAAGCTCAGGGGCGTCCCCTGGCTCGATCGGTTTGACCAGGTCGCGGCCGATCCCGAGCACGTCGTAGACCTTCGCCTCGATCTCCTTGGCCACATCCTGGTGCTCGTCGAGGTAGGCCTTGGCGTTGCCGCGTCCCTGGCCGAGACGTTCGTCGCCGTAGGAGAAGAACGACCCCGACTTGGTGACGATGTTGTGTTCGATGCCGTAGTCCAGCAGGCAGCCTGAGGTCGAGATGCCCTTGCCGAACTCGATGTCGAATTCGGCCTGCTTGAACGGCGCCGCCACCTTGTTCTTGACGACCTTGACCCGGACCCGGTTTCCGACCGCCTCGGTGCCGTCCTTGAGCGTCTCGATGCGGCGGATGTCGAGCCGCTGCGTGGCGTAGAACTTCAGCGCCCGGCCGCCGGGCTGAGTCTCCGGCGAGCCGAACATCACGCCGACCTTCTCGCGGATCTGGTTGGTGAATACGCAGAGCGTCTGCGTCCGGTTGAGCGTACCGGTGAGCTTGCGCATGGCCTGCGACATCATGCGCGCCTGCGCGCCCACCGTCTGGTCGCCCATCTGGCCCTCGAGCTCGGCCCGCGGCGTCAGCGCCGCGACCGAGTCGACGGCGATCACGTCCACCGCCCCGGAGCGGACCAGCATGTCGACGATCTCGAGCGCCTGCTCGCCGTAGTCGGGCTGGGAGACCAGCAGCTCGTCGATGTTGACCCCGATCTGCTGCGCGTAGAGCGGGTCCATCGCATGCTCGGCGTCGACGAACGCGCATATGCCTCCGAGCTTCTGAGCCTCCGCAAGGATGTGGTAGATGAGTGTCGTCTTGCCCGACGACTCAGGGCCGTAGATCTCGACGATGCGCCCGCGAGGCACGCCGCCGATGCCGAGCGCGATGTCGAGCGACAGCGCCCCGGTCGGGATCGCGTCGACGGCCACGCGGGCGCCCGGGTCGCCCATCCTCATCACCGCGCCCTTACCGAACTGCCGTTCGATCTGCGTCAGCGCGCCCTGCAGGGCCGCCTGGCGCTTGGCATCGGCCTTTGGATCCACCGATGCGGCGGCGAGCCTGGCGCCCGCCCTCTCCTGTTCAGTCATGCTCTCATGGCTCCTTGTCTGATCCGCTGCCGGCCGTCACGTTACGGCTCGCACCGGACAGAACCAGAGAACACCTGTTCGCACAACCCCCTTGTGTGCCAAATCACTGTCGCAGGTGTGCCAATTCCGTCACACCAGGCCCAGGCCCAGGCCCAGCCTCAGTCGCCCTCGGCCTCGCCCTCGCCGCGCAGCACGCGGGCGATCAGGTGCATGGCGACCGTGGTCGAGCGCTCGCGGACCGCCTGGCGGTCACCCGCGAGGCTGCTCGTGCGCGTGAGCGCGCGCACGGCCTCAGAAGCGCCCGCCCGGCCGTGGGACACCGAGAAGCACACCAGCCCCACGGGCTTCTCCGGGGTCCCACCGCCGGGGCCCGCGATCCCCGTGATGCCAACGCCCACAGTCGCTGCAAAGCGCTGCCGGGCGCCGTCTGCGAGCGCGC
>JAJYHG010000162.1 GCA_021784895.1 Actinomycetes bacterium | reverse complement strand
CGTGTCGCTCGCGCGCGCCGCCCGGCCGCGCTCGCGCAGGCTGTGGGCGAGCTCGATGTCAGCGGCGGCCACGGCGCCGTCCGCGGTTCCCGTCTCGAGGATCACCGGTAGCCGATCGAAGCGGGGCTCCGAGAGGAACACAGCGAGCCCCTCCGCTCCGATCTCTCCCTGGCCGGGCGCTGCGTGCCGGTCACGGTTGGATCCGAGCTTCGTCAACGAGTCGTTGAGATGGATCGAGTGCAGGCGCTCGAGCCCGACGGTGCGCTCGCACTCGGCGAGCGTGGCGTCGAGCCCGACGGTCGTCCTGACCTCATAACCGGATGCCAGCAGATGGCAGGAGTCAAGACAGAGCCCCAGGCGAGCGCCGGCGCCGGAGGCTTCGATCAGCGCCGCCAGCTCCGCGAACGAGCGCCCGAGTGTGCCGCCCGCGCCGGCGGTATCCTCGAGCTGCAGGGAGCAGTGATCGGACTCCGCCAGCGCCTCGGCGATCACCTCACCGGCACGGGCGATCGCTGCGCTCACGTCTCCGGTCTTGGCCGAGCCGGGGTGAAGGACCACGCCGGTGGCGCCGATCGCGTCCCCCACGCGCAGCGAGTGGGTGAGCGAGGCGAGCGACTTGGAGCGGATCTCGGGGTCCTCGGAGGCGCAGTTGAGCAGGTACACGGCGTGGATCAGCACCGCCGCAACCGGGCTCTGCTCGCGCGCCTGGCAAAAGCGCGCAAAGTCCTGCTCGTCGTAGGCCGTGGGCCGCCACATGCGCGGTGACTGGTTGAAGATCTGGATCGCCTGTGCGCCCAGCTCGGCACCGCGCTCCACGGCTTTGTGAAGGCCTCCGGCGGGGGAGACGTGGGCGCCGATCAGCATCGGTCAGTCGCTCCTGGAACCTCTGTGTCTAGCATGGGCCTCCGGTCAGTCATGAGAGTTCGCTTCGCACCATCGCCAACGGGCGCCCTGCACATCGGCGGCGCCAGAACCGCGCTCTACAACTGGCTGCTCGCCCACGGGCCGGGAGACGGCCCCGAGGGCGGGGCGGCGGCCGGGCGCGGCTCGTTTGTGCTGCGCATCGAAGATACCGATCGCGAGCGCTCGACCGAGGCCAACGTCGCCCAGATCATCGACGCGCTGGCCTGGCTCGGCCTCGACTGGGACGAGGGCCCGGTCTCGCAGCTCGCCAATACGCCGCGCCACCAGGAGGTGCTGGCCCAGCTCCTGGCCAGGGGGCAGGCCTACCACTCGAGCGCTGGGGCTGAGGATGTGAAGGCCTTCAAGCTCGCGCACGGGGCGGAGTGCGGCTTCCGTGGCGAGCCGGAGCCGAGCGGTGCTGTCCGCCTGCGCGTACCGCAGGAAGGGGAGACGGGCTTCGTCGACCTCGTCCGGGGTGAGCTGCGTTTTCCCAACGCGAGCATGGACGACCCGGTGATCGCCCGTGCCGACGGCTCGGTGCTCTACAACTTCGCGGTCGCGGTCGACGACCTGGACGCGCGGATCACGCACGTGGTGCGTGGCGATGACCACATCTCCAACACGCCTAAGCAGCTGCTCGTCTTCAGGGCGTTGGGCGCCGAGCCGCCGCTGTATGCCCACCTGCCGATGCTGCTCGGGCCAGACGGCAAGAAGCTCTCAAAGCGCCACGGCGCCGCGTCGGTCCAGGAGCTGCGCGACCGCGGTTACCTGCCTGAAGCCGTCAACAACTACATCGCCCTGCTCGGCACCGGCTTTGACCCGGACGAGGAGTTCTTCACCATGGCGGAGATGGCAGCGCGCTTCCGGCTTGACCGCGTCTCGCGCAGCCCGGCTGTGTTCGACGAGCGCAAGCTGCGCCACCTCAACGGCCAGCACCTGCGGGCGCTCACGCTCGACGAGCTGACGGAACGTCTCGAGCGCTTCACCGGTCGCAGCGGACTGCGCGAGGCGGTGGCGATCTCCCGCGAGAAGATCCAGACGCTGGCCGACTTCTGGCCGCTCGCCGGGTTCTTCTTCGACGGGCCGGCGGACGATCCCGCGGCCTTTGACCGCGTGGTCGGCGCCGCCGGCGCGCGTGAGGTTCTGCTGCAGGCCCGCGACGCGCTCGCGGTGCTCGAACACTTCGACGCCGGATCGATCGAGCGGGTGCTGCGTGAGCTGGTCGACCGCCTGGGACTCAAGCCCGGCGAGGTGTTTCAGCCGCTGCGCGTCGCGATCGCGGGCACAACGGTTTCGCCGGGCATCTTTGAGAGCCTTGCCCTGCTCGGGCGCGAGCGCAGCCGCGCCCTGATCGACGCGGCGCTGGCCAGGGCGCAGGCGCGGGCCTAAACAGATCTGCGGCATCTGCCGATAGCAGCCGCGGTGGACTCACCGTCCACGTGTCTTGGATCCGTAAGCAGCGTCAGAGGAAAGTGACTACCACCGCACCGACCGCCACGCGTCAAGCAAGCTCGTACAGCCCTCGCGCGCACCATCACAATGAAGGTCAGGGGCGGCGGCTCACGGCCGCCTTCGCGGCGCTGGAGGAGTTTCCGGTGCTCGCGGCCACGCGTGAGCGGATCGTGACGCTGTTCGCAGACGGCCCGCCTGGCGCCGCCGAGATCGTCACGGCCGTGGAGGGGGACCTGGCGCTGACGCTAGCGGTGCTGCGCGCCGCCAACCGTGGCCAGCTTTCAGGCCGCGACCACGCCGACGGCATCGTCCGGGCGATCGAGGTGATCTCGCCCGCCGCCGTGCTTGCGATCGCACAGCGCGCGCGTAGCTATGACTTCTTTGAGCGGACCGGTGTGTGGCAGAACACCCCGGAGCGTTTCAGGCTGCACGGCGCCGCCACACAACAGATGGTCGGGCGTGTCGCCGCCGCGATTGACAGCCGGGAACGCGACCGGCTGATGGCTACAGCCATGCTCCACGACATCGGCAAGCTGGTGCTGTTGCACGCCTATCCGGGCTATCCGGGTGAGGTGCATGGGGATGCGCGCACACCGGAGGAGCGGGTGCAGCGCGAGCGCCGCGAGCTCGGGATCGATCACGCCATGGTCGGCGGCGTGGTCGCCCGCCGCTGGGGCCTGCCACCGGCGATCGCCCAGGCGATTGAAGCCCATCACGCGCCAGGCGCTGAGGGTGACGCGGCCCTGATCCGCCTCGGTGACATGCTCGCGCACTATCTGGTGAGCAGCCCGGTGACGCCGTCGGAGCTGCTCGCCAGCGCGCGTGCGGCCGGCTTGAGCAGCACCGCGCTGCGGCGCGTCATCTACGAGCTGGCGCTGCCGGGCGGCGGCGAGAGACCGCGCCAGATCGAGCCCTGCCCGATGTCGGCCCGTGAGGTCGACGTCCTCAAGGGGCTCTCCAGGGGCATGGTCTACAAGCAGATCGCGTCCGAGCTGGGACTGTCGACGAGTACGGTGCGGACGCATCTGCACAACATCTACGGCAAACTGGGCGCGATGGACCGCGCCCAGGCGGTCCTCATCGCGACCGAACGTGGATGGATCTGAACTGATCTCGATCACGACCAAATCCCGATACGCACTGCGTGCGCTGGTCGAGCTCGACCGGCTCGGTGCAGATGGCCCCGTGCCGATCGCCGAGCTCGCGCGGCGCGGCGAGGTCCCGGCACAGTTCCTGGAGCAGCTGTTTGCGACGCTGCGCCGGGCGGGACTGCTGCGCTCGCAGCGCGGCGTCCGGGGCGGCTACAGCTTCGCGAGGCCGGCGTCTGAGATCACCGTGCTGGAGGTGGTCGAGCAGCTCGACGGCCCGCTCGGCGCGGAGGCCACCGGTGTCTTCGCGCAGGCTGCGCAGGCTGCGCGTGCGGTGCTCGGCGGGCGCTCGATCGCCGACGTCACACAGTCTCAGGCCGACGCTGACGGCGCGACGATGTACTTCATCTGAGCGCCGCGCAAACCCGGCCGCAGTCGCTCAGCGGCGCTGCGAGCCGCTAGATTGCCCGGTGGATGACCGTAATTCCGACAAACATTGCCGCCTACGTGGGCGGCACTCCGGTCGTGCAGCTGACGCGCACCCTTCCGGAGGGCGCCAGGGCGCAGCTCTTCGCCAAGGTCGAGGCATTCAACCCCGGAGGCAGCGTCAAGGACCGGATCGGGCTGGCGATGATCGAGGCGGCGGAGCGCGAGGGCCGCATCGAGCCGGGACGCACGACGATCGTCGAGGCGACCAGCGGCAACACCGGTATCGCGCTCGCGTTCATATGTGCTGTCAAGGGCTATGACCTGGTGCTCACGCTGCCACAGGGCATGAGCCGGGAGCGCGAGCGCCTGCTGGCCCTCTACGGGGCCCGCTTCGAGGTCACGGAGTCTCTCGGTGGCATGCACGAGGCGGTGCAGGCCGCTCAGCGGATGGCGGGCCGTGACGACGTCTTCCTGCCAGACCAGTTCTCCAATCCGGCCAACCCCGAAGCACACCGGCGTACCACGGGGCCGGAGCTCTGGGACGACCTTGGGGGGAAGGTTGACGTGTTCGTGGCCGGGGTCGGGACCGGCGGCACGATCACGGGTGTGGGGGAGTACCTAAAGGAGCGCAACCCGTCGGTGCATGTGGTCGCCGTGGAGCCGGCAAGCTCACCGGTCCTTGCCGGCGGCCGCCCCGGACCGCACCGCATCCAGGGCATCGGTGCCGGCTTCGTGCCGCGGGTTCTCAACCGTGAGGTGATCGACGAAGTTCTGCCGATCACCGACGATGAGGCCGTGGCGGCCGCGCAACGACTGGCTGCACGCGAGGGCCTGCTGTCGGGCATCTCGGCGGGCGCGGCGGTGGCGGGTGCGCTGCGCGTCGGTGCCCGCCCCGAGTTCGCGGGTGCGCGGATAGCAGTGGTCCTGCCGGACTCGGGTGAGCGCTATGTCTCGCTGGTGTGGTTCGGGCCCGAGGCGCGTGGAGGGTAGGCTGCGGCAATGCGGGCTGCAGGTTTGATCGGCGCTGTCGTGTCCGAGGTCAGGCGCGATGTTGCGGCCGCTCACAGCCGTGACCCGGCTGCCGCCGGGATCGGGACGCTGCAGATACTGCTCGCCTGGCCCGGGGTTCAGGCCCTGCTAGCACACCGGGTCGCGAGCTGGCTGTTCGCCTCAGGACTGCGGCTGCCGGCGCGGCTCATAGCGACCGTGTCCCGTGCGCTGACCGGGATCGAGATCCACCCCGCCGCGGAGATCGGGCCGGGACTGTTCATCGACCACGGCATGGGTGTCGTGATCGGCGAGACGGCGAAGCTTGGCGCCGACATCACGATCTACCAGGGCGTGACGCTCGGCGGTACCGGCTTTGCCACCGGTAAGCGCCATCCGACGGTCGAGGATGGTGTGACGATCGGTTCGGGGGCGAAGCTGCTGGGGCCGATCGTGGTCGGGCGCGGGGCGAAGATCGGCGCCAACACGGTT
>JAJYHG010000239.1 GCA_021784895.1 Actinomycetes bacterium | reverse complement strand
GTCGCAGGTGGCGCAGTAGCTGACGCCGCGGCCGGAGAGGAGCTCCTCTCCGGCGACGCCCAGCTTGCGGTGCTGGGCACCCATCGCCAGCACGACCGTGCGGGTCAGGTGCAGCTCGTCACCCACAAAGACCCTGTGCAGGCCGCCGTCGGGCGACAGCTCTACGGCGGTTACCTCGTCGGTTTCGAGGCGCGCGCCGAAGCGCTCGGCCTGGTCGCGCATCTGCTGCATCAGCTCCGGTCCCATGATGCCCTGTGGAAAGCCGGGGAAGTTCTCGACGTCGGTCGTCTGCTGTAGCAGGCCGCCCCAGGCGAAGCCTTCGACCACCAGCGGGTTGAGGTTGGCGCGAGCCGTGTAGAGCGCAGCGGTGTAGCCGGCTGGCCCACTGCCGATGATCACCACGCTCTCATACCTGTCGCCAGTCACTTCAGGTAGGTATAGCGAAACGGCCGGCGCAGCTGCTCAAGGCTCCTGGGTGACGAGCACCCGCAGGCCGCTGTCGTTGGTCTCCCAGCCACGGACAGTGCGCCGCAGCTGAAAGTAGGCGAGCGCACCGGGCAGGGTCGGCAGCCAGAACGAAAACGCGCGGTAGGCAAGGACGGCCACGACCGCCGCTTGGACGCTCACCCCGAACGCCGCGAACGCCCCGATCATGCCGCCCTCGACGCCGCCGATCCCACCTGGAAGGGGAAGCGTGTTGGCGATCCAGCCGACGAAGTAAGCCATGACGATCACGCCTGTGTGCGGCGCGTACCCGAAGGCATGGAAGCAGGCCCAGAGCGTGGCGATGTCAAAGCCCCACCAGGCCAGGGCGCCCGCCAGTCCCGGATCACCGCTGCGCATGAGCGCGAGTGCGGTACGCACGCCGGTGGAGGCGGCGCCCGGCACCGGCGCCAGGCGGCGCGCGCACCGCCCCGTGGGGCCACTACGCACGGCACGAGCACGGATCAGCCGGTCGATGTCACGCGGCAGCAGCGACATGCCCACAAACAGCCCGATCACCACCGCGCCCAGCAGGGCCGGGATGATCGTGATCGCAAACGGCCCCGGCCCTGGCCAAGCGTGCAGGTAGAGGCCGACGCCGTCAATCAGCAGCGCTCCCATGTAGACGCCGTAGAGCAGCGCCATGAACGCGACCATCCGCGAAGCGACCAGACGGCGCTCCATACCCGAGCGTCGCAGTGCCCACGCCGTCAGTGCGACGCCACCCGCGCCAGCGGCAGCGAACAGGCGTGTCGCTGCCAGCCCGGCCATGGTGATCTGGTAGCTCACCCGCCAGCCGATCCGGGTGCTGCGGTGGATGAACACGGCCCGGAAGAGCGCGACATAGCCGCAGAACGAGAGGAATTCGAGCAGCGCCGCTCCCGCCAGCCACCAGCCGTTGCCTTCATCCAGGCGCTTGAAGCTGGCGCCGAAGCCGACCATCTCCGGCAGGCCGAAGTAGAGGAAGGCGACGATCCCGACGACGAACACGATCGAGGCGATGAGACGCCCGCGCGTGAAGATCGCCCGGGGCAGCTGCTGGGTGGTCGCGGGTTCGTGCCGGGCAGCTGCAGCGCCGCTGCCGGTCAGCGGACCGGCAGCGGGCGGGCCCACCTCGGACTTGGGCGCCGCGGCCATCGGTGCTGCTCAGGCCTCCACCGCCAGCGCGCGCAGCCTGCGCAGCGCGCGTGTGATCAGGCGCGCCGCCGGCGTCACTCGTCCGGCTCCACGGTGGACGGACTCCGCGAGCATCCCGCCGGCGAGCAGGTCGACGGCGTAGTGCTCCCCCAGGTAAACGAGCGCTACGCCGAGGGTGGCCGCGTACGTCCAAGCGATCGCGCCCGCAACAGGGTCCACCTCGGAGAGAATCCGGGCTGCCATCATGGATGTGGCGAAGTGCAGGGATGGCATGGCGGCCAGCGGATTTCCGCCGAGCACATCGTAGAGGTCGCCCCAGCGTCTGCCCCAGAAGCGCTCGCCGTACTCACGCATCATCGGGCGTACGAGCGGCGGCTGGCCGTCGTCGCGGCGCTGGCCCGCGTACTGGCCGATCGGCGTGGGACCGCCCAGCTCCTCGATGTGACCGTGTGCTGCTGCCCACCATGGGGGAGCGGTGGGGAGCGTCCAGTAGATTGCTGCACCAAGGTCGTAGACCGCGTACATCCGGGCGGCTGCGCTTCCGAGCTCCCGCGGACGGCGCAGGGCGACATAGGCGACCGCGAGGTGTGGCACCGCGAACCAGGCCCAGTGCGACCACACGAGGATGCGTTCAAACCTGTTGATCTCGCCGTCGGTGGCAAGCGCGCGCTGGAGGCGTTCGGTCGGTATGCGGCCCAGGCCGACGATGCGGTCGAGCCTGATCGGGTAGTCGATGTGTACCCGGCCGCGCAGCTTGCCGGGGTCGTCGTTGGGCATCCGGTAAGCGGCAAGGTAGGCCCACATCTGCAGGGCGCAGACGGCGCCATCCCGGAGGGTGCTGGCTGGGGCTGCGACACACAGCGCCGCCGGCGCGACGCCGACGGTGGCTAGCAACGGCTTGTTGGGGATGGCCAGCCTGCGTCTCGCCAAGGGCGCGATCACGCCCGCGGTGACGAGCGCCCACGCGGTTGGCCGGATTGCTCTCGACGGTCGCAAGCGCCGCGAGTATAGAAACGGGCGGATCGACGCTCTGTCGCGATGTGCTCGAGCTCGCGGTTAGATCGCTGACAGCCGTGTGTCTGCTGGGCCCGACTGCGTCCGCGCGGCCGTCCGGCATGTATTATCCGGCGGGCTGTGAGGCGCGCCAACTCTCTCCTCCGCTCGCTGCGAAGCTTCGGTCCCCGCTGGGCTGTGGTGGTCGCGCCGGTCGCCACTGGGTTCTACCTGGCTGCCGCGCAGAACGCCTCGGCGCGTTGCTGCACGCTGACGTCGGGAGCCTCGCCCAACGCGACCAGCATCGCGACGCTCTACGACATAATCCTTGGGCTCGGGATCGCGGTTTTCCTGAGCGTCGTCAGCGTGATCGTGTACTCGGTCTGGAAGTTCCGTGCCTCCAAGCACCCCGTCGCGCACCAGGTGCACGGCAACACGCGACTGGAGATCGGGCTGACGGCCGGTGCGACCATGCTGTTGGTGGTGATCGCGACCGTTACGTTCATCATGCTGCCGTCGATCGTCAACCCACCGAACTCGGACGCCAGCGCCGCCTCGGTGCTCTCGGCCTCGCTGACATCGCCGACGCCGCCGAACGGCAAGGAGATCACGATCTGCGTGATGGGCAGGCAGTACATCTGGCGCTACACCTACGGGGCCGGATGTAACAACACCGCCTGGGCTGACCGCCTCCCATACTCCTATCAGGAGATGGTGGCTCCGGCCGGTGAAACCGTACGGCTGGTGATCCAGTCCAGTGACGTGATTCATTCCTGGTGGATCCCGGCGCTGGGCGGGAAGGTCGACGCGGTTCCCGGTTACACGACCTACACGTGGTTCAAGGCATTGCACTCGGGTGAGACATACCACGGCCAATGCGCCCAGCTCTGTGGCCGCGAGCATGCCTTCATGACCGCGCTCGTCAAGGTCGTAACACCCACGCAGTACGCCGCGTGGCTCGGGCAGCAGGCGGCCGGGATCAGCCAGCAGAACGACCAGGTGGCGCGGATCCGCCGCTACCTGGTGGGCCAGGGCATCCTCACCTCTAGCGGCAACTTCTAGGAAGCGAGCGACCCTCACCACCATGAGCACGATTGAGTACGCGTCCAGGCCGGTCCCCCAGATCCTCGTGCACGAGGTGCGCCATCCGCGCAAGACTCGGCAGTGGCTCGACTGGGTGCTGACGACTGATCACAAGCGGATCGGGATCATGTACCTGGTCCTGACCTTCGTGTTCTTCTGCCTCGGCGGCACCGAGGCGATGATGATGCGCTCACAGCTGGCGGTGCCCAACAACACGCTCGTCAGCGGCCTGCAGTACAACGAGCTGCTGACACTCCACGGCACGACGATGATCTTCCTGTTCGTGGTCCCGGTGATGGCGGGGTTCGGGAACTACTTTGTGCCGCTCATGATCGGGGCGCGGGACATGGCTTTCCCCAGGCTGAACGCGCTGTCCTTCTGGCTGCTGCTGCTGGGCGGGATCGTCTTCTATGCGTCGATCTTCTGGCACCCGCCGCAGGCAGGCTGGTGGAGCTACCCGCCGCTGTCGAGCATCCAGTACTCGCCGGGCGGCGGGCAGGATGCTTGGATCTTCCTGATCCACCTCACCGGGATCTCCTCACTCGTTGGCGCGATCAACTTCTACGTGACGATCGCGAACATGCGCGCGCCGGGGATGACCTGGGGACGGCTGCCGCTGTTCGTCTGGTCGATCCTCATCTACGCGATCCTGCTGATCATCGCGCTGCCGGTGATCGCCGCCGCTGTGACCATGCTGCTGACCGACCGCCACTTCGGTACGCACTGGTTCGACCCGACCAACCAGGGTTCGCCTGTGCTCTGGGAGAACCTGTTCTGGTTCTTCGGCCACCCCGAGGTCTACATCATGATCCTGCCCGGGTTCGGGATGATCTCTGAGGTGCTCCCGGTCTTCGCCCGCAAGCCCATCTTCGGCTACAAGGCGATCGCCGCGTCAACGATTGTGATCGCGTTCCTCTCGACTCTGGTCTGGGCTCACCACCTATTCACGGCGCCGATGCCACTGGTGGTGCTGGGTTTCTTCATGCTGAGTTCGTTCCTGATCGGTATTCCCACGGGCGTGAAGATCTTCAACTGGACCGCGACGCTGTGGCGCGGTTCGCTCGTCATGACGGCGTCGATGATGTGGGCCATAGGGTTCATCGTCCTGTTCCTGATCGGCGGCATCACCGGCATCTTCCTGGCCACGTTCCCGGTGGACTGGCAGCTGAACGACACCTACTTCGTGGTGGCCCACTTCCACTACGTGCTGATGGGCGGAGCCGTGTTCACCGTCATATCAGGCATGTACTACTGGTATCCGAAGATGACCGGCCGGATGTGTAATGAGCGGCTCGGAAAGGCGTCGTTCTGGGTTGTTTTCATAGGCTTCAACCTGACCTTCTTCGTGCAGCATGCACTTGGGCTCTCGGGCATGCCGCGACGGATCTATACCTACCAGGAGGGCATGGGCTGGTCGACGTACAACCTGATCTCCACGATTGGGTCCTACATCATGGCGGTGGGTCTCCTGATGACGCTCTACAACTTCGCCTTCAGCTACAAGACCGGCAAGATCGCGGGACCCGACCCCTGGAAGGGCAACACGCTGGAGTGGTTCACGACCTCGCCGCCGCCTGTGAACAATTTCGACGTGATCCCGCGGGTTCGCTCGGTCGAGCCGATGCGTGACATCCGCCTTGAGATCGAGGCGAGAACCGGCAAGCTACAGAAGACCGGCGGGTCTGAGCAGTTCGCTCGGGTCTGAGGCCGCGCGTGCTGCTGTTCGTCTGCAGGCAGACGGACAGCAGCGGGTATCCGGCGCAGTGCGGCCATCGCGCGGGATAAGCTGATCTTCGGTGACCACCTCTTCCTACAGCCTCACGCAGCCCCTGGGCCGCAGCTCCCGTGCGCGCCAGGTCATCTCTGACTACGTTGAGCTGACCAAGCCCAAGGTCCAGTCGCTGCTGCTGCTGACGACGGTGGCGACCATGGAGATCGCAGGCGACCCCAAGGTATCCCGGATCGCACTCGCATGCGCGGGGGGCTACATGTCGGCTGGCGGCGCTGGCGCGGTGAACCACTGGTACGACCGTGATATCGACGCCCAGATGGCTCGTACGGCCTCGCGGCCGATTCCGGCTGGCCGTGTGTCTCCGCAGGCGGCGCTGATCTACGGACTCAGCCTCGCAGCAGGTTCGTTCATGCTCATGTGGCTGACCCTGAACCTGCTGGCGGCGTCGCTCGCCTTGGCAGGCTTCGTCGGCTATGTCGGCGTGTACACAATCTGGCTGAAGCGGCGCACCTGGCACAACATCGTTATCGGCGGCGCCGCCGGGGCGATCCCGCCGCTCGTCGGCTGGGCGGCGACCAGGGGCTCGCTCTCGTGGACCGCTGTGTATCTGTTCGCGGTTGTCTTCTACTGGACGCCCCCGCACTTCTGGGCACTCAGCCTGCTGATGAAGGACGAGTACCGCAAGGTCGGCGTGCCGATGCTGCCTGTCGTGCGCGGCGAGGAGATGACGCGCCAGCAGATCCTGCTCTACTCGCTCTTGCTGTACGCGATCACCCAGCTGCCGTTCTGCGCCGGTACCTTTGGGCTGATCTACCTGGTTGCTGCGGTTGTGCTCGGGCTTGGCTTTGTCGCGCTCGCGGCCCAGTTGCTGCGCCGCCGTGACCGCCGGAGTGCGCTTGCGCTCTACCTCTACTCGCTCGCCTACCTGGCGCTGCTGTTTGGTGCCATGGTGCTGGATGTGAAGCTGTGAGCGCACTAGCCTCGCGCGGCGCCACGCAACCCGGTAGGATCCTGCGGTAATGGACAAGAAGCTCGCTCGTAGAAACCTTCGTGCAGGGCTGATCGCCGGCGCGATCTGCGCTTTTATGTTCGGCCTGACGTTTGCGGTCGCAGCCCTCTACCTGCACCCATGAGCCCGGATCGGGATACCGCAGCCAGCGCGACCCAGGCCACTGACCACGAGCTGGACCTCGCTGGTGGTGCTCCGCCCCCGGTGGGCGAGGAGATCCATCTCCCCGGAGGCTCCATACTGCCCTTGGTCGTCGCAATCGGGATCACGCTCACTGTGATCGGCACCACAATCTGGATTGTGTGGTCGGTTCTTGGCCTCGTGATCTTTACGATCGGCGTCGGTCTCTGGATACGCGATGTGCGTCGCGATGTCGACGCATTGCCCGACGAGCACCACCACTGAGGGCGGCAGCGCACGTGAGAATCCTGCAGAAGTACCGCATGCGGGCCCCGTCCACGGGTCGGGAGGTGATCGTCCTCGCCGAGCCGGACAAGGTCTACGTCGACCACGAGACCGGCGAGCGACTCGAGCCGGTGGCACAGCTGTTGCCGCTGGCGCCGACCGCTTCTGAGCTGCCCTGGGCGATCGATAACCTTCGCTTCTGTAACCACTGCGACCAGCTTTCCCAGCGGGATCTGCTCGACTGCCCTTGGTGCGGGCAGCGGATGGAAGCCCTGGCGGATTAACGCTCATGGAAGGGCGGGCTCAGCGCCTGGTACCACACCCGCGTCTGCGGGTGCTGGTGGCCGGTGTCGCCGGGCTCGCAGTCGCACTCGCGGTATCGGCGTGCGGTGGCAGTGCAACGGGCAGCAATGATGCCGCCGGAGCGCCGGCGCTGACGGTACCGACCACCAGCGCGGTGGCACCCGCTACCCACCACGCCGCAGCCAGGGCCGTCACAGTTCAATCATCGGCTACTACGACCCCCTCGCCCACGATTGGCGCATCGACCACGAGCCCGGCGTCTAATGCGATCGTGAGCGGTGCTGTGAACTCGAGTGCTACGGCCGCTGGTGGCGGTGGGCAGGCCGGGCTGAATGGAGGTTCAGCCACGGCCGGTGGAGGTAGCGCTGCTCCCAGCGCCGGCGGTGCGGGGACCGGTGGCTCCAGCGGCACTGGGAGTTCAAGCGGCACTCGGAACTCAAGCGGCACTGGGAGCCCGAGCGTGGGGGAAACGAGTACGGCTACAGCCCCTGCGGCAACCTCAACCACTGGTGGCGGAAGCCTCTAGGTGGCCGGCGCGGCCAGCACCGGCCACGCGGCCGGTGCGATCGAGTAAGTCAGAGACGATTCTGGCTGTGACGCCCCAGATTGTGTGCTCGCCGACGACGTAGGTGTCGGTGTGGATCGGCGTGTTGAGTCGCATGAGCCGTCGGCGGCTGTAGCCAGCGGTGAGGAGATCGAGCTGGAGGTCGATCACAGCGGCGACCTCAGATGGATTTGGCTTCCAGGCGAAGCTCGTCGGCACGATCCCAACGAAGGGATAAACCGCATAACCTGAAACGACTGTCGGGATGGGTTCGAGTGCGCCCAGCACTTCAACGGATTCAGGCGGCAGGCCAAGCTCTTCATGCGTCTCGCGCAGCGCCGTTGCGAGGAGGGTGGCATCGCTGTGATCGTGCCGGCCGCCGGGAAACGAGATCTCGCCGGCATGATGTGACAGGTCGTGACGGCGCTTGGTAAACACCGCGTGCAAGGTTCCGCGCTGCGCGTAGAGTCCGACCAAGACACCTGCTGGCTGGGAGGCGCCCACGTCGATGGAGCCCGCTTCCTCTGGATCCAGGAGTGTTGTTCGGAGCGTCTGGTGCGTGACCTCGTGCTGGCGCATGCGCTGACTATATGGTGGAGCCTGCCCACCTGCCCACCCGCCCGCCTGCCCACCTGCCCGCCTGCGTCTGTCGCTCAGTCAGCCAGCGGGTTGAACAGCAGTCCGGTCGGCACCTTGGGAAAGAAGTAGGTGGACTTCGGTGGCATGTTCTCGCCCGACTGGGCCACCTCCTGGACCCTGTGCACCGGCGTCGGGGCCATGAATAGGGCGGCTTCGTACTCACCGGCGAGTACCAGCTCGATCGCCTGTCTGTCATCGCGTGCGTAGCCGAGGCCATCCAGGTGGTCGATCTGTGCATCGCTCATACCGAGCGCACCCTTCAGCAGCAGCTCCTCGGTGACGGCTGTGTCAAGCCGGCGGTAGGACTCGGAGCGGCCTGGCATGGCGGCGTCGACTGCGGCCACGTCCCTGAGGGTGAGGCGGTAGGGCCGCTTTGTGCGGCCGTCAAGGTAGCCGATCTCGACACGCTCGTTCTCGCCTGGCGGCAGTTGCTCAACGCTCCTGAGCGGGGTCGCGTCAAAGATGCGGGCGACCGTGCGTTCGAGCGCACGCCACTGCTCTGCGGATAGGTTTCGCACAAGGCGGTGGGTGGGAAACACCGTCAGTCCTGGATCCTCGAGCGCGACGAGGCACATGAGCACGTAACGGTGGGGTCCCTCGCCGCCGACCTCCTCGGCGTACACGCGTGCGGTCTCATATCGGTGGTGGCCATCGGCGATCAGCAGTTCGGCATCGGCCGTGGCCGTTAGTACAGCGTCTATGGCTGCTTGGTCCACGACCCGCCACAGGCGGGCCACGGTTCCGTCGGGATCGACCGTCTCAGCCCACGGGGCGTTGGTTCTCGCGGCTGTCAGCGCCGACCATGCCCTCTGTCCCGGATCCGAGTAGAGCGCGAAGATCGGGGAAAGGTTGGTCTTGGTGGCTCGTGTCAGGCGCAGCCGGTCGTCCTTAGGGCCAGGGTGAGTGCGCTCATGTGGCCGGATCCGCCCAGCACCGTAATCGTCGACGCGCACTCTGGCCAGGAAGCCACGCCGGGTGCGCGTACGTCCATCGGGGCCGGCATAGTCCTGCTCGAGTGGCCAGAGCGCCGGACGGTCGTCCCGGGTGATGATGCCGTCGGCCCGCCAGCGCGCAAGTACCGCCGCGGCGTGCTCGTACGGATCGCTCCCGTCGTTTGCGATCGGCAGGTCGATCGCGACAACGTTATAGGGCGACTGTTCAAGCAGCCCGGCACGGCCATCGGTATAGATCACGTCGTAGGGCGGTGCAACCACGTTTTGGAGCCCGCCGGTCTTCTCACGGTCGTAATGCAGCGCGCGCAGTGGTCTCACATCGGCCATGGGCATCGCAGGCTAGCGAGAACCGGCAGCTGGGGCAGCGGCTAGACTCTTGCCCGGCAACGGGGCGTGGCGCAGCCTGGCAGCGCGCTCGCTTTGGGAGCGAGAGGTCCCGGGTTCAAATCCCGGCGCCCCGATTCGCGCCTTACGCTGGACCACCAATCAGCTCATGCCTCGATCCCCACAGATCGGCCAGCCGGGCCTTCACGAGTCTCCAGCGGCGTCGGCTGCTCTCCGGTGGCCGCGAATCCTGGCGGCCGTGCTGCTGCTGCTGGCGGCGGCGTGCGCGGTCCAGCTCGGCCGGGGCGTTGCCGGGGCCAAGCTCGTCCGTAGCCTCGCACCGATCTCACGCGTGCCGGGGACGCGCGTGCAGATACCGTGGCCCGAGGGAGGGGCGGCCGCGATGACGGTTGAGGCAGTCGCGCCGCTTGGGGGCGTGCGGACCGGCCGAGTCCTCCCGCTGGCTAGCGTGACCAAGCTGGTGACCGCGCTGGTCGTGCTCAAAGCGCACCCGCTGGCGCTCGGCCAGAGCGGGCCTGGCATCACCTTCACTGCCGCCGACGCGATCGCCTACCAACGCGATTTGGCGCAGGATCAGTCGGTGCTCAAAGTGGCGGCTGGCGAGACCCTCACCGAGCTTCAGGCGCTCGAGGGCATGCTGATCCCGTCGGCTGACAACATCGCACGGGTACTCGCCGTATGGACCGCCGGCAGCGAGTCACTGTTCGTGCGCGAGATGAACGCTGAGGCAGGGGCGCTCGGACTACACGGCGTTCATCTCGTCGGCCCGTCCGGCCTCAATCCGGGAAGCGTTGGCACGGCGGCGGCGATGGTGAAGCTCGGTGCGGTCGCGATGGCCAACCCGGTGCTGCGCCAGATCGTCGCGATGCCATCGGTAACCCTGCCTGTCGCAGGCACCGTCGCGAACTACGACTCGGTGCTTGGTCAACATGGGATCGTCGGGATCAAGACCGGCTCCACCGGCGCAGCCGGCGGCAACTTCGTCTTTGCTGCACGCCACCGGGTCGCGGGCGTTCCCGTGACGACGGTCGGCGCGGTTCTCGACGCCCGTGGTGCCGATCCGCTACAGACTGCGCTGAGTGAGGCGACCGCACTCGCCGCTGCGGCCGCTGCTGCTGTACGGTGGGTAGCGGTCCTGCCCGCCGGAACCCTGGTGTTGACCGTCAAATCCGGGTGGGGGCCACCTGTCCAGGCCAGGACTGCGCGGGTGCTGAGCATAATCGCAGTTGCGGGCCAGCGGCTCAGGCTGCGGCTTAGGCTCGTCGCAGGCGCGTGGCGCGATGCTGTGAATGGCATCGTCGCCGGCCAGCTCCTGGGGCACGTCGATCTCCGATATGGAGGCCAGCGCGTAGCGGTGCCCGTGACCGCGGCGCGGAGCCTTGGCAGGCCATCGCTGCTCTACCGCCTGCTACGCATCTGACGCAACTGTGGGAGGCGGCTTGGGCCGTGTGCGGGCTTGGTCGTGCGGCTGCCCGTGGCCGATCGCGATACGGATCGAGCCAGCGGTTGCGCTGGCGTCGCCAGTGGCCTCTACGATCACGGCCTGCTCCTCTTCTTCGGGGGTTTCGAGCGTCTCCAGTTGCGAGCGCAGGAGGCTGGCGGGCATGAAGTGCCCAGTCCGCTCAGTTAGGCGTTGCGCAAGTTCTTCGGGTGGCACCGATAGGTGAACGAACACGACCCCCGGTCGGCGCAGGACGTCACGGTAGACGCGTCTGAGCGCCGAGCAGGTGATCACACCGCAGCGTCCTGCGCTGAGTTCGTGCTCTATCCAATCTGCTATCTGCCGAAGCCACGGCCAGCGATCGTCGTCGGTCAGTTCATGGCCCGCGGCCATCTTTGCGATGCTGGCTGGCGCATGGAAGTCATCGCCCTCGGCGAAGTCCCATCCGAGCTGCCGCGCCAGCTCCTTCCCGACGGTCGACTTGCCGCTGCCGGAGACGCCCATCAACACCACTACCGACGCGACCATCCCTTACCTGAGCTCGCCGCCTGTGTGCTCGGGCTTTGTCCCGAGCATGAGAGCAGCCACCAGCCGTGGCCGCCGCCGGAGCGGGTGTCGGCAGGCTGGTTGTGTGTGTCTATGCCGTCTGGTCGCTGACGTCGCCGCACCTGCTCCTCGGTAGTTGCGGTTCATTGGCGAGGTTGGGGTGCGGGCCCCGACTGCTCCCGTTGCCAGCCTGAAAGACCCTCTGGCGGGAATGTATCGCGGGTGATGTTGAGGAACTCCGCTACGGCTGGCGGCAGCCTGCGTCCCGATCGCCAAGCCAGGGTGATGTCTCGGGCAAGACGTGGCTCTACGACTCGTGCGACGGCGATGCGATCGGCGGTACCCACGCCGATCGCATGCGAGCGCGGCAGGATCGTCACACCAAGTCCGCGGGCAACGAGCCGGCGGATGCGCCGGCTCTCGTTTGATTCCAGGAAGATCCTGGGTGTGAACCCAGCCTCGTCGGCTGCGCTCATGAGCAGCTCGCGTAGCCGGGCGCCCTCGCGGTAGCTGATGAATTCCTCCTGCGAAAGCTCGATCATTCTGATCTCCTCGCGCCCCGCCAGCGGGTGGTTCTGCGGCAGCACGACGACCAGTTCCTCCATTAGGATCTGCTGAAGGGCCAGGCCGTGGCTCTCGACTCGCTCGGTCACGGATAGGAACGCAAGGTCGATGGCGTCGACACGTAGCAGCGCTGCGAGCGCGTCGCTGTCGTCTTCACGGACGGTCAGCTCAACCTGAGGGTGTAGCTCGTGAAAGCGAGCCAGTACCAGGGTGATGTCAACCGGCCCCATCGTGTGCATTGCGCCGACCGTCACCTGGCCGGTCTGGATGCCGCGTACGCGGTCTAACTCCTGTCGTGCTGCCTCGAGCTCTGTCAGCACTCTTCGGGCGCGTGCGACGAGCAGGTTCCCTGCCTCGGTGATTGATACGCGTCGTGTCGTCCGTTCTACCAGGGGCAGGCCGAGCTCCTGCTCTAGCTTTTGAACCTGCTGGGAGAGCGCTGGCTGGGCGATGTGCTCGCGTTCAGCGGCCCGCGTGAAGCTTCGCTCGTCGGCCAGGGCGACCAGGTAGCGCAGCTGTCGTAGCTCCATATCCCTAGCTTATAGGTATTTGTCGATTATCGTCTTGGACTTCTGGGCTGGGGTGAGCAATGATTCTTACCGCAGCACCCTCTCCTCCCTCAGAGCGCGCTCCGTACCGGCCTCATATCCCGCCGAACGGAGCGCTCTCATTTTAATGGGTGAATAAACCCGCGCACGTCTGCGCAGGACCTGTCAGCATGACAGCGATGTCCGCGATACACACCGCAAGCGACAAGACGCTGCCACTGCGTGTTGAAAAGCCGTGGGGATACGAGATCTGGTGGGCTGCGACCGACCAATACGTGGCGAAGATCCTCCACGTGAACAAGGGCCACCGTCTTTCGCTGCAATACCACGAGCACAAGGACGAAACGAGCTACGTCTTTGCAGGGCGGCTGATCCTCTTTCAGGGAGACAGCGAGGAGAACATCACCGAGCGCACTGTGGGCGTGGGTGATGTCTGGCGTAACCGGCCCGGCACGATCCACACGCTCGAGGCGCTCGAGGACTCTGATGTGCTGGAGGCCTCGACGCCCCACTTGGAGGACGTCGTCAGGCTCCGTGACGACTACGGACGCGAGGGCACCAGCGCCATCTGAGGCCCACCACGACGATTGAGCCACAATTGCGCCTGGTTCCACCAGCTTCGCCCTCGTAGCTCAGCTGGATAGAGCGGCGGACTTCTAATCCGTAGGTCGCAGGTTCGAATCCTGCCGGGGGCGCTCGAAAGTCCTGCTAACGCTCGGTTTTCTTTCGGTGTCGGGTGGCATGTGTGGCGGCGTGTGCCGAGCGTGTACCCAAACTACTCATCAGAGGGCTCCAAAGTGCGGCGCGGCTCCCGCTCCGCGTCATGCTCAGCGAGCCGACGAACCCAATACGCCGCCCACGCTTCCGCGATCTGCCTGCCGCACTCCTGGTTGGCAAGGATGCGCATCCCTCTCCGCCTCATGCCCGTGTCGAGGCGTGTGCTGATCCCCAAACCCCGCCTCGAGCTCGTCTAACTCTTGCCTGCGCTCTTCGTGCTTCTGCTTGGCCCGCCCAGCGACCCGACCAAGAACCGCCGACCGCCCGCAACCCCAACAACCAAGGGCAATACGATCCAAGCCCTCTGACGGACTCGAACCGTCGACCCCTTCCTTACCATGGAAGTGCTCTACCAGCTGAGCTAAGAGGGCAGGCTCGCTCAGGGTAGCGTGCAGCGACTGTCGGTTACAGGCCGGTCGTCGATCGCGCCCGGCTCGCTTGCTGCGCACTTCCTGCCAAACTCGGTTGACGGACCCAGGCTGGCGCCGGGTGATGGCTCTCCGGGGTTCCACACCGGCAGCCCCACCGATTAGCTGGGGGAACCGGCCTGCGCTCTAGCAAAACTCCGATTCAGCGGTGCAACAAAGATTGCCATGAATGAGACAACCGACCCGATCGACCTGGACACGCCCCGCACGATCGGCGAGATCGTGCGTCTCACGATGGGTGTCTATGCGCGCAGGCCGCTGCTGTTCATGTTCCTCGCCGGCGTCGTGATCGTGCCCTATGAAGTCGCGTTCCTGGTCGTCACGGCGAGTGGGACCGGAGTGCCCGTGACGGTCGCGCTGCTGCTCGCGCTGATCGAGCTGGCACTCGTGAACCCGCTCATCGAGGCGCTCGAGATGCAGGTTCTGATCGATCTTGGCAGCGGCGCGACACCACGGCTGGGCAGCGTCTTCGGTCGTGCGCTGAGAGCGCTCGCAGTCGTTGCGGCCGCCCAGATCGTCGTCGGGTTGTCAGTGGCGATGGGCTTTGTACTGTTCCTCTTTCCCGGGATCTATATTGCTGTCCGCCTTGCGGTCGCTGCACCGGTGGCTGCTGCCGAACCCACCCACTGGCCCGGGGCCATCCGCCGCAGCGTGACGCTGACCCGCAGGAACTTCTGGCGCGTGCTTGGGCTGCTGGCGATCCAGGGATTCATCATCTATCTGGTTGCGCTGATTGTCGGTGCGAACTCCGTGGCTGCTGTGATCGTTGGGCTCATCCTCGCTGTGCTCGCGCAGTCGTTCACTACGCTGCTGGTCAGCGTCCTGTACTTTGACCTGCGTGCCCGATCGGCCGCCGCGGCGGTCTGAGGGCCCGGATGCTCGCCGGCCGCGACCGAGGACAGACAGCCGCGCCAATCCGCGTTGGAGTTCAGGTGCGGCCGCGGCGTGCCGACTTCACTTCTATGCGCTTTCAGGCCAGCCTGACGGTGAGCACTTTGAGGGTGTCGCCTCACTCGCGGCACTGGCGCCCAGTACCGAGCGCGCACGGGTGGGTGCGCTGCTGTTCTGTGACTGGTACCGCAACCCGCAACTGCTGGCCGACGGGCACCGCATCGTACGGTTATGAGTTCGGCGCCGCCCCCGACCGCCCCCGACCGCCTGCGTGGGTCCGCGGTCGCCGACGACCTTGCGCAGGCCGGTGTCTCGGAATTCACGATTCGCCTCAGGGGCCCCTGATTACCATCTTTGGGAACTGCACGAGGCGATCCAGTGGCGCGACCGCTGCAACGCCACCGAGCCGCGATGAGCGAATGCTCGTGACGGACCGCATCCCCACATCGGTGCTCACCGCCGCCGGCTGATCGCCGGCTTTGGGAGCGCCGTCAGCACCGGCTCGCGAACGCCCGGAGGGCTCGCGATGGCGGGCTTTGGCCTGCTGTCCAGCCGCTGACCTCAATGCGTCAGCGGCTCATACAGCGCCCCATCCACTGCGCGCCGTAACGCGAGCGGCTCTGGCAAGCGCACAATGACAGGTGTCTCGTGCCTGCCGGTGCGCCCGACGTAACCTGTGAGCGGTCGCACATACATGCGTAGCAGCGCCCGCTCGGCGGTCAGGTGCAGTTCGGGTGCTAGCAGCCGATCGGCCACCGGGGTGCCGCTCGCCATCGTCCGCTCGGTGATCAGGATCCGCAGGACGTCCGACTCGGGATCGGCTGCGGCGACCGGATCAAGGCGCCAAGACGAGGCACGAACACCGTCCCGCACCGCCCGCAGCGGCCGCGAGTTGGAGGCCCCAAGCGGCTCCCAGCGCCCGCGCCGCCCGGATCTGACGGCGACGGTCAAGAGTCGTGGCGGCATGCCGCGGCCGAAGAGCGCCTGCTGTCCGTCGCGTGCCAGCTCGCGCCAGCCCTCGAGTTTCGCGGCGTCGTCAAGCGGCGCTGGTCTGAGTCTCGGCCGCAGCACCCGCGCAGGCTGAGCCTGCTGGCGTCCGCGGTCGATTTGCACGAGCAGCGCCGCCACGGCTGGGTCACCAGGATCCAGTGGTGGCGCCGCCAGCGTCAGGCTCGCCGGCGCAAACGGCAGGCCCCCGCCGTCGCTGATCAGCTCAGGTGCCGCCGGGCCGTCTACGGCCAGCAGAACCGGGGCGCCTTCCCACGCCTCGGGAGCTGGAGGCTGCGGCTGCTGGTCGCTTGTGGGAGACACCGCTGGCCGGCCGCGCCTTCAGTAGCCCCAGACCTCGGCAGCCACCTCGACGATCAGCTCGAGCTTGGCCTTCTGCTCGTCGATGGTGAGCTTGTTGCCCTCCTCGGTGGAGGAGAAGCCGCACTGCCCGGAGAGGCACAGCTGGTCGACGTCCAGGTAGCGGGACGCCTCTTCGATCCGCCGCTTGAGCATGTCCTTGGCCTCGAGCTCAGGGTGCTTGGTGGTCACTAGGCCGAGCACCACGCGCTTGCCGGCGGGCACGAAGCGCAACGGCTCAAACGTCCCGGAGCGCGCATCATCGAACTCGAGGAAGTAGCCGTCAACGGCGAGCTTGCCGAACAGCGCCTCGGCCACGAAGTCATAGCCACCCTCTGCCGCCCACATCGACTGGTTGTTACCGCGGCAGAGGTGCGTAGTCACCGTAAGGTCCTCCGGCTTGCCCTCTAGCACACGATTGATCACCTCGATGTAGAGCTCGTGGAGGTGGTCGGGGTCGCCGCCGATCGCCAAGATGTGCTCGCGTTGGGCGGGATCGTTGACGAAGGCGAGGCTGGTGTCGTCAAGCTGCAGGTAGCGGCAGCCGAGGTCGTAGACGCCCCCGATCTGCTTGCGGTAGGCCGCTGCCAGGTCATTCCAGAACTCCTCTATGTCCGGGTAGAGGCTTCGGTCGATTGCGGCGTTGCCGCCGCGGTAGTGGACCATGCTCGGCGACGGGATCGTGAGCTTCGGTGTCTGACCTGGACGGGCATGAGCGTGCAGAAAGGCGAAGGCGTCGCCGAAGATCGTGTGGTCAAGCCCCACGCGCCCGCTGATCCGCATCGCCGGCGGGGCGTAGTCGTAGGTGCCGTGCTCGTTCTTGAACTGCACGTGCAGCGACTCGCCGTCCACCTGCGTGATCCCGGCCAGCTGGTAGATGAAGTCCATGTGCCACGAGCTGCGGCGTAGCTCGCCGTCAGTGACCGTCCGCAGCCCGGCTGCACGCTGCAACTCGATGACCTCGAGAATCGCCGTATCCTCCACGGCGCGCAGCCCGTCTGTGTCCAGCCGCCCGGCGCGGTGCTCGGCGCGAGCCTGGGCTAGCGCTGGCGGGCGCAGCAGGCTGCCCACGTGGTCGGCTCGGAAGGGCGGCTTGTCGGTAGCGCTCAATAGGGGCCTCTTGGTTGTGCGGTTGTCGGGCGGGCTGAGATGCCGAGACTAGTGGATCATCCCAACGCACATGTGCCCCGGGCAGGTCACCGGTGCGTGCGCCGGAGCAGGGGCGCAGGCGAGCTCAGATCCGCGCTACGCGAATCGCTCGGGCGAGCCTGATGCCGAGGCTGCGCTGCGCGCCCGTCCCGAGCGCGACGAGGCAGGGACCTTCAAATGGCTGGCGGTCGAGCAACAGGAGCTCGACACCGATGCCGATCCCCTGCACGCCCAGGTAGCGCAGCATCTCCGGGTCGGCGTCGGAGACGCGGGCCACCCGGCCGCGCTCACCTGGGGCGAGGTCGGCAACGGTGGGCTGCGTGCGGTCGTCCACCTCCAGCAACCGGTTGGGGATCGGGTCGCCGTGCGGGTCCGACACCGGGTCGCCCAGCTTGCCAGCGATGAGCTCGATCAGCTCGTCGCTGGCAGCGTGCTCCAGCGCGTCGGCAAAACGGTGCACGTCCTCCCAGGGGATGTCCAGGCTCTGGGCGAGGAAGAGCTCGAGCAGCCGGTGCCTGCGGATCACACGAAGCGCCAGCTCACGGCCCGCCGGTGTCAGCCGTACCCCACGGTAAGGGACGTGTTCGGCCAGCCCGGCTGTGTCCATGCGCTTGACCATGGTCGAGACCGACCCGGCGGTTACGCCCAGCCGCTCGGCGATCTGGCTGGTCGACGCAGCCTGGTCCGGTTCGAGGGTAAGCGCGTATATCGCCTTTACGTAGTCCTCCGCGGGCGCCGAGGCGGGCGTCTGGTCGAGGGTTGGTTGCACGTAGGCAAGGTTAACTCACGACGTCACGACATGATAAATTTTGGGCATGTCAACTTGGCAGCGCCAGAGTAAGCGAGCGTGAGTTTGAACGAGACAGGCGAGTTCGTACTGCCGCTCCCGCGGCCAGCGGCGGAGCAGCAGGATGGGCTTACCGGCGAGGATCTCGCTCGCTCGCGGGACCGGGCGCGGGTGCTGGCGGCGCGTGCGCGCTCGTCGCGCTGGTTCTTGCTCTGGCTGCTGGTTGGGCCCGGCATCCTGGCGATGCTCGGCGAGAACGACGGGCCCAGCATGATCTCCTACGCGGCCACCGGCGCCGCCTTTGGACTCGGCTTCTTCTTGCCCTTCATCGTGGTCACCTTCGCGATGGCGATCGTATGCCAGGAGATGTGCATGCGCGTCGGCGCCGTCACCCACCGTGGCTACGGACAGCTGATCATCGAGCGCTACGGCAAGGTCTGGGGGTGGTTGGCGGCGGGAGACCTGGTGTTCACCAACCTGGTGACGCTGATCGCGGAGTTCGTGGCGATCAGGGTCGGACTCGCGTTCTTCCATCTCGGCGCGGGCGTCGCGGCGCTGCTCGGCGTCGTGCTCGTGCTCTTGGCACAGAGCGGTGGCCGCTACTGGCGCTGGGAGCGGGTCGTGCTCGGCTTGGCGGTCTTCAATGGCCTGTTCCTGCTCAGTGCCGTGCTGGTGAAGCCCAACACGGGACACCTCACCCACGCCTTCCTGACCTTCTCACCGCTGCCGCGTGGCAGCTTCAACGAGATCCTGCTGCTGCTCGCGTCGACGATCGGCGCGACCGTGACACCCTGGATGATCTTCTTTCAGCAGAGCGCCTCCGCCGACAAGGGCCTGACGCCGAACGACCTCACGCAAGGGCGTCTCGACACCGTGATCGGCGGCGTTCTCGCGGCCGTCTTTGGCTGTGGGGCGCTGGTCGCGGGCGCGGCGCTGGCCGGCCATGGAGGCGCCTCGGTTGACGGGCTCGCCGGGGCTGGCTTCCCGGAGGCGCTCAGCCGCGTTGACGGCGGTACTGCCGGGGCGCTCTTTGCGCTGGGCCTGATCGAGGCAGGCGCCGTGGCGATCCTCACCATCTCAGCCAGCACCGGCTATGCGATCGGGGAGTGCACTGGCGCCAGCAGCAGCTTCAACCGGCCACTGCGCGACGCGGCTTCGTTCTATTTCGTCAACGTGCTGGTGGCCGTGATTGCGGCCGCCGTGATCCTCGTCCCGGGCGTGCCGCTGCTGTCGATCGCACTCAACGCCAACGTGCTCGCCACCGTGCTGTTGCCGGTTACGCTGGTCTTCATGGTCATGCTCGCCAACGACCGCCAGCTGATGGGGCGCTTCGCCAACGGCCCCGCCACGAACCTGGCCGTGGCCATCACGGTCGCAGTGGTGGCGGTCTGCGGTGCCGCCTATGGGATCGACTCGTTCCTGCTTCAGGTCCACCTGATCGGGTGAGGCTGGACGGCGATGCTCACAGGTTCAGAGCCACCGCCGCCACCGCGATTGCACGAGGAGCTGTTCATGTCGCTCGAGCGCGACCAGATGGTCGCGGGGCGACACCAGGCACTGGGCCGGGCTCATCTCAGCCTCCGCGCGCGCGCCGCGCTGTGGGTGCTGCGCGGCTTCGTGATGGTGGTGGGAGCACTGGTCATCTACACGTTCCTCGCCCGGATCTAGCTCCCCTAACCGCCGCTCGACCAGTGCGCGACTCGGCTGAGCGCGTAGGCGCAGGCACCGAGCGACCCGACGAAGAACCCGACCGGCCAGTTGGTTGTGTAGGACAGCGCGATCGCGCCCCACACCGTCATCAGCGCGATCGCCGCTGAGAGCAGCAGAGCGAGCCCAGGGCGTGCGGTGAGCGCCCGCGCCGACGCCGCTGGGGCGATCATCAGCGTGAAGATCAGTGTCGTACCGACGACCGGCACGGTCATGGTCGTGGTGATCGCCACCAGCAGCAGGAAGGCGAGCTCGATCGCCAGCGTGCGTCGGCCAGGAGCCCGGCCCGGCAGCACCGAGTCCAGCAGCAGCGGCCGCCACAGCAGCCCGAGCATCAGCAGGCCAAGCGCACTCAGCACGAGCGTGGGCCCGATCTCGTTACTGCTGATCCCCAGTACCTCACCGAACAGCAGTGAATACGCGGCTTCAGAGTTCTCGGCGCTGAAGCTCAGGAACAGGGCGCCGAGTCCGAGCATGAACACCAGCGTGAGCGCGGTGGCGACGTCGCGGCGGCTGCGGCGGCCGAGCAGGCCGATGCCGAGGGCTCCGCCAACCGAGAAGACGCCCAGCCCGGCGAGAGTCGAGGCGCCGACCAGGGCGGCGCCCGCCGCCCCGGCGAAGGAGCCGTTCGGGATTGCGTGGGCGACAAACGACGCACCGCGCATGACGACGAAGAAGCCGACGGCGCCACCGACGACCGCCGCGAGGCTCGCGACGATCCAGGCGTTGACCATGAAGCCGCTGAACATCGCTACCCGCGTTTGGTCTGGCCGCGGGCGAGCGCGCCCGCGGCCAGGTAGGCGGCCAGCACCAACGTGACAATGAAGAAGCTGACCGGCCAGCCGTGGCGCAACGGCGGCCAGTAGAAGCTGTCCCAGGCCAGCAGCAGGCCAAGCCAGGTGCAGGCGAGGCTGATCCCCGCAGCCAGCAGAGCCGCTCGGTGGGGGCGGTCCGTCAGGCGCAGTGCGGCGGCGGCGGGCCCTACCAGTAGCGCCGTAGAGAGGATCGCGCCAATGGTGAGGTCGCACAGTGCCACCGTGATCGCCAGCGCAAACAGATAGGCGGCACCGACGACCCGCACATGCACACCCCGCGCCGCCGCAAGCTCCGGGCTGACGCTGGCCAACAGCAGCGGCCGGTAGAGCGTGAGCGTGGTCAGCAGCGCCACCGCGCCGAGCCCGATGACCAGCGGCAGATTGGCGGCCGACAGCGTGAAGACCGATCCGAACAGGATCGTCGGGATCTCGCCGCTCGAATTGTGGTAGGTCATCCCCAGGTACAAGAACAACGAAGCGAGCGCGAACCCCACTCCCAGCACGATGCCGGTGGCGACATCACGCCCGCGGGCGCGCTGTACGCCGATCTGCTCCATCGCTGCCGCGGCCAGGACGGAGATGCCGACAAACCCCCATAGCGGTGCGACCCCGGCGAGGTAAGCGCTCGAGCCGCCGGCGCTGCCGATGTCGCTCAGTGCATGACCGGCAAACGCCTGGCTGCGGATCACCGTGAACACGCCGATCAGCCCGGCCACGACTGCAACAACGCCGCCGAGCGTGGCGGCGATCTGCACCGCACCATCGGCGAAGAAGCCGGGCTCGACGATCGCGTGCAGCAACGCCTGCACCGCCGCTCAGCGCTCCTCGCTGTCGTGGTGATGGGGGTGAGACGGCTCGGCGTCATCGCCCTCGCCCGCCACCACCAGCACGCGCTCGCCTGCCCGGATTACCTCAACGCGGTGCCCGTAGAGCCGGCTGAGGACATCGGCGCGGACCACCTCATCCGCAGGCCCGCAGGCGGCGCGGCCCTCAGCGAGGTAAACGACGCGGTCCATCACCGGCAGCAGCGCGTTCATCTCGTGGGCCGAGATCATCACCGCGATCCGTTGCTCGCGGGCGATCCGTGCCAGCAGATCGACCGCCTCGCGGGCGCTGCGCAGGTCCAGATTTGCGAGCGGCTCGTCGAGCAGCAGCAGCCGCGGGTGGCTGATCAGCGCGTGCGCGATCAGCACTCGCTGCTGCTCTCCGCCGGAGAGGCGCCCGACGCGCGTGTCGGCGAAGCGTCCTGCGCCGACCGCATCGAGCATCCGCGTCACGCGCTCGCGCCGTTCGCGGCTGGGACGAGCGACGCCCAGGTGGTGGCCGTCGATGCCGAGCGCCACGAGGTCGCGCGCGCGCACCGGCAGATCCGGGTCGAGCATGAACTTCTGGGGCACATAGCCGACGCTGTGGCGGGGATCAGGGCCGGCGACGGTCACCGCTCCGCGAGTCGGCGCAAGCAGCCCGAGGATCACCCGCAGCAGCGTCGTCTTGCCGGCTCCGTTTGAGCCGATCAGGCCGGTCAGCTCTCCCGCCCTCAGGCTGAAGCTGACATCATCGAGGATCCGCCGTCCGCCGAGGTCGACGGTCACGCCGGCCAGCTGGAGGACCCTGTCGGTGGTGGCGGCGCCCCCGTCGCTCAGCGGCGCGGTCGGAGGCTGCGCTAGCTCCATCAGAGGCCCTCCGTCGAGCGGTGGGCGGTCACTGCCTCGCTGAGCGCCCGCGTCTCGGCGAGCATCCAGGCGCCGTAGCTGTAGCCGGGCGGCATCGTCTCATAGACGCCCACGACCGGTATGTGATTCTGGGTCGCGAGCTTCAGGAAGGACTCCGTGACCGTGTTGGTGACCTGGCGGTTGTAGAGGAAGACCTTCACCCGGTGTTGCTTGAACAGGTTGTCCTCCAGGGTCACGTCCTGCGGCGCCGGGTCGACCCCGTCCATGATGTCGGCCTGCAGCACCCAGGGTGTGAGGACGTTGGCACCAGCGGCCTGGAGCAGGTAGTCGGCAACCGGCTCGGTGACCGCCACCGGCGTGCGGGCGTGCAGTCGCTTGAAGCTCGCGATCGCGTGAAGCCACGGCTGCAGGGTCGCGTCAAAGCGGCGCCCGTTGGCGTCGAAATAGCGCGCGTGCGCGGGCGCGAGTGCGGACAGGTCGCGCACGATCGCCGCTGCCACCTTGGGCATTGTCGTGGGCTCGTACCAGAGGTGCGGATTACGGGTGAAGGCCGGCAGGCCCAACAGGGTCTGCACGTCGATGACGCGGCGCGAGCGGCTGGGTGACGCTGACTCGATCTTGTTCATGAACGAGTCGTAGCCGGCTCCGTTCTGCACTATCAGCTTCGCCGCTGCGACCGCGGTGGCCACGCTGGGGCTGGCCTCGAAGCTGTGCGGATCGGTGTTGGGGTTGTTCATGATTGCCGTCACGCTCACGTAGCGCCCACCGATCTGGGCGATCACGTTGGCGTACTGGTTCTCGGCGCCCACCGCGGTGATCCGCCCCGGGCTGCCGCCGGCGGCACCTGCTGATGCCGCCGGGCCGCCGCCGTTGCTGCCGCAGGCGCTGACGGCGATTGTGATTGCCAGTGCGGCCATCCCGAGGACCGTTGGTCTGCCCAGCCGGGCTGCTGCTCTAAGCCTCATGGCAGACAACATAGCAGTAATGATTCCGCTTCTCATTATCATTTTGCTCCCGGAGGCGTTAGACTCAGTGACATGGGATCGACCACCGGAGCAGCGACAATGCCGCCGCAGGCGGGGTCAGACTCGACAGCCAGGACGCAGCAAGCCTGGTCTGAGCGGGCACGCGCCGAACTGCAGCGGGCCGGCCATCGGCGCGGAGGCGCCCGCGAGCTGCTGATCGACCTGCTCGAGCAGGAGCGCTGTGCGCTCACCGTGCAGGAGCTGGGCCGGCGCCTGAACGGGCGCTACGAGCAGGGCGTCACCAGCCGCCCGGTCGGGATTGCGAGCGTGTACAGGGGCATCGAGGTGCTCGCCGACCTCGGGCTGGTCGCCCGCGTCGAGGTCGGTGACGGCATCTCCCGCTACGAACGGGCTGCCCCCGAGCAGAGCGAGGCCCATCATCACCACCACTTCGTGTGTGATACATGCGGATGCCTGGTGCCGTTCGACGACACGGCGCTCGAGCAGGCGATCGTCGCGCTGGAGCATCGGGTCGGCTTCGCCGTCAGCGGCCACGAGGTGGTGCTCCACGGCGCCTGCTCCGGCTGCTGTTGAGGCCGGCGCTAGAAATTGTGCATGAGCGCCAGCAGGATCGACCTCGCGAGCCAGCATCTGGATGTGCTCGTGATCGGTGCGGGCATCTCCGGCATCGGCTGTGCCCACTACCTGCGCAAGCACCATCCGCAGCGGCGCTTTGTGATTCTCGAGGCGCGTGAACGGATCGGTGGGACCTGGGATCTGTTCCGCTACCCGGGAATCCGTTCGGACTCCGACCTGCACACCTTCGCCTTCGAGTTCAAGCCGTGGGTTGGCGAGCACGCGTTCGCCAGCGGCGAG
>JAJYHG010000002.1 GCA_021784895.1 Actinomycetes bacterium | reverse complement strand
ACTCGATGTCTTTGCCGTCAACCACGAGTTCATGAACTCTCAGTACGAGATCAACCTGCGCCACAGCGAGGCGCTCGACGCCGCCGACCGTGCCTTCCGGCTCAAGACCGCGGTCAAGGACATCGCCGCGCTGAACGGCCTGCATGCGACCTTCATGGGCAAGCCGTTCAACGACCAGGGCGGCTCGGGCACACACCTGCACCTGTCGCTGCAGCGCGACGGCCACAACGTGTTTGCGGCGCCCGGCGCCGAGCACGGCGTCAGCGACGAGCTGCGCTGGTTCACGGCCGGGCTGATCGAGCACGCGCCGGCGCTGATGGCGCTGCTCAACCCGACGGTCAACGCCTACTGCCGCCTGCTGCCCGATTCGCTGGCGCCAACACACGCCAACTGGGGCTTTGACAACCGCTCAACCTTCGTGCGCATCCCGCCGGAGCGGGGCGGCTCGACCCGCGTCGAGCTGCGGGTTGGCGATGGCTCGGCCAACCCCTATCTGGCGATCGCCGCGGTGCTGCACGCGGGTGCCGACGGCGTGCGCCGCCGCCTCGAGCCACCAGCGCCGCTGTCCGGTGACGCCTACCACGCCGCGCCTGAGCTGATCGGAGCGCAACTTCCATCGACGCTCGAGCAGGCACTGAAAGCGCTCTCAGACGACGCAGTCCTGCGCGACGGGCTCGGCGCCGAGATCGTCGAGACGTTCCTGGCGATGAAGGGCTTCGAGCTCCAGCGCCACCGCGAATGGGTCTCCGACTGGCAGCTGAGCGAGTACCTGCACCACCTCTGATACCGGGAGCCCAAGCATGGCCACAACCAGCGAGATGATCGACCTCTCAGACCACGACAACTTCCTTGCCGCCGTGCCATACGAGGCCTTTGCGCGGCTGCGCCACGAGGACCCCGTGCACTGGAACCCTGAAGCCGATGGCGGCCGCGGGTTCTGGGCGGTGACGCGCTACGAGGACATCCGCACCGTTCACCGCAACCCGGATGTCTTCTCCTCCGAGATCGGCGGAACCTCGCTCGAGGACCTCGAGCCCGAGCACATCGAGGCGCGCAAGTCGATGATCGACACCGACCCGCCCCGCCACGACGAGCTGCGCGCGCTGGTCAACCGCCGCTTCACGCCCAAGGCCGTCGGCGTCTGGGAGCAGCAGGTGCGCAAGGTCGTAAGCGAGGTTCTGGACAGCGCACTCGCCAAGGACGAGTTTGACTTCGTCGCCGAGGTCGCCTCAGAGATCCCGATGCAGGTGTTTGCGGAGATCCTCGGCGTACCGCAGTCGGAGCGGCGCGAGATCATCGAGATCGGCGACCGCATGCTCGGCAACGCCGACCCCGAGTACGCGCACACGGGCGATGACGACGCCCACCGCCACCTGCCGTTCTCGAGCCCGGCCGCGCTGGAGATGTTCGCCTTCGGCCGGCGGATCGCCGACGAGCGGCGGAAGGCCCCCCGCAACGACGTGATGAGCGACCTGGTGGCGGCCGGGCTCACGCAGCGCGAGCTGGACGTTTACTTCGTACTCCTGGCTACCGCCGGCAACGAGACCACGCGGCACACGATCAGCCACGGCCTGATAGCGCTGAGCGAGCACCCCGGAGAGCGCGAGCGCCTGCGATCAGACTACGCGGGGCTGGGCCGGACAGCCACCGAGGAGATGTTGCGCTGGGCCACGCCGGTTCACCACTTCCGCCGCACCGCTCGCAGCGACACCGAGCTGGCCGGCACACAGATACGGGCCGGCGACAAGGTCACGACCTGGCTTGTGTCCGGGAACCGCGACGAGACCGTGTTCGAGGCGCCCGAGCGCTTCGACGTCGGCCGCACACCCAACCCGCACCTGACCTTCGGGCCCGGCGGCGTGCATCACTGCCTGGGCGCGCACCTGGCGAAGATGGAGGTGCGAATCACCTTCGAGGACCTGCTCTCACGCGACGCCCGGCTCGAGCTCGCCGGCCCGCCGGAGCGCCTGCGCTCGAACTTCTTCAACGGCATCAAGCGCCTGCCGGTGCGGGTGACGCGATGATCGAGATCGCCCGCATCGACCACGTCTGCCTGCGGGTCGCCGACCTGGACGAGGCCACGGCTCGCTGGTCCGCGCAGTTTGGCCTGCGCATCGCCGAGCGTGGCGACGCGGCGGCGCGGCTGGCCTGCGACGACGAGCCCTGCGCGCTCGAGCTGATACCGGGCACGCCGGCCGGTCTTGACCACGTCGCCTACGAGCTGGCCGCAGGCTGCGAGCTCGAGCAGGCACGCTCGCACCTCTTGCAGTTCGGCGCCCAGGTCTCAGACGACGACGAGGGCGGCCTCGCGACCCGCGACGCTGACGGCAACTCGGTCCGGCTGATTGCCCACCGCGAGCCGCCGTCGCTGCTTGTGCCACACGCGCGCCCCGCCGTCAACCCCTCCCCTGGCCATCCGCGCAAGCTCGGACACGTGAACTTCCTGACCGGCAACCTCGAGGCCCAGTACCGCTTCTACACCGAGGCGCTCGGGATGCGCCTGACCGACTGGCTGGGTGACGGCGGCGTCTGGTTTCACGTCAACTCAGACCACCATGTGATGGCGCTGATCGACAAGGGCGCAGCGCACTTCCACCACCTGGCATTTGATGTGATCGACATCGGCCAGATGCGCGCAGCGCTCGACCACCTCGGCCGCCACGGCCGCTGGCTGGGCTGGGGGCCGACACGCCACGGGGTCGGCGGCAACATCGCCTCCTACGTGCGGATCACCGAGGAGGAGTGCTTCGTCGAGCTCTACTGCGACATGGAGCAGCTGCAGGCGGGCCACAAGCCGCGCCGCTGGCCTGATGACCGCTTCTCCTCAAACACCTGGGGTCCGCTGCCGCCGCGCTCCTACTTCCGCTTCGACCAGGCGGCGATCGACTCCGAGCGCGAGAGCCTGGAGATGCTCGGCGTCCCACTGAAACAGGAGAGCAGATGACGCTTCAGGGATACACCGTCCCCCGCACCCCGGCCGGCCAGGCGAGCCTCGTGCCGCCGCCGCCGTGGCACTACGTGGGTGACTTCATCGTGATCGACTTTCACGCCGACCCAGCGGCCGCGGTCTCACTGTTGCCTGAGGGCCTCGAGCCGCATCCGGACCCAGGCCGCTGCGCGGCGGTGTTTGTGGACTGGCAATCCTGCTCTGAGAGCGGCGAGGAGCTGATCGACCCGGTGCGCTCGCAGTACCGCGAGTTCTACCTGGTGGTGAGCGGCCTGCTCGACGGCGAGCCGGTCACCACCTGCCCGTTCATCTGGGTCGATCAGGACTTCGCGCTCGCCCGCGGCTGGATCCAGGGCTTCCCCAAGAAGCTCGGCGAGGTCTGGATGACGCGCCAGTTCGCGCTCGACTGCCGCGCTGCCCCGGGCGCGGGCGCGGGCGCCCGCTACGGCGCGAGCTGCTCGGCGCGCGGGCGCCAGATTGCACGCGCGACGCTCACGCTCGAGCACGAGAGCGCCTCGGGGTCTGAGCACACCGACCCACCGCTGGTCAACGTGCGGCACTTCCCGCGGCTCGCGGCCGGACGCCACGGCGAGCCGCAGGTGCACGAGCTGGTCCGCGCCCGCAGCCGCGACCGCAGCGTGTCGGCCGTCTGGGAGGGCGCGGCGACCCTCGAGCTCTCCCCCGCCCCCGGCGAGGAGCACACGCTGCTCTCACCGCTTGAGGTGGTGCGCGGCTACCGCTTCACCTTCGCCTACACGGTCGACGACCTCACCACCGTGCGGGAGTACAGCTGATGACGAGCGCCACCGTCGCGGGCCACGAGGTCTCGACCGACCACTGGATCGGTGGCCGCCGGGTCGCGAGCGCGGAGCGCTTTGAGGTGATCACGCCGATCGACGGCGCGGTGATCGCCGAGGTCGCGGCGGGCGGGCCGCAGGAGGCGGATCTGGCTGTGCGGGCCGCGCACGAGGCTGCGCCCGGCTGGGCCGCGCTTGGCCCAGCCGGGCGGGCGGCACTGCTCCACCGCCTCGCGGACCTGATCGATCAGGACGTCGAGCGCCTGGCGGCGGTCGAGTGCGCCGACATGGCGATGCTGCTTGAGTCCCTGCGCCTGCGGGTCATCCACCGCGCCGCCGCCAACTTCCGCAACTACGCCGACCTGGCCGTCGCCTACGAGGAGCGCGACTGGCGCTCCAAGGGCACCTGGAACCGGGTGCAGCGGATGCCCGCCGGGCCGGCGGCCGTGATCACCCCCTGGAACGCGCCCTTCATGCTCTCGACCTGGAAGGTCGCGCCGGCGCTCGCGGCCGGCTGCCCGGTGGTGCTCAAGCCGGCCGAGTGGTCGCCCCTCTCCTGCTCGCTGCTGGCGGAGTTGACCGCGCAGGCGGGCTTTCCACCGGGCGTCTTCAACGTGCTGCAGGGCAGCGGCGAGCGGGCCGGCGCCGCCCTGGTCTCACATCCGCTGCTGCGGCGCATCTCGTTCACCGGCTCGCCCGAGACCGCCCGCCTGATCGGCGTCGCCGCCGCCTCCAACCTGGTGCCGTTCACCGGCGAGCTGGGCGGCAAAGGGCCGCTGATCGTCTTTGACGACGCCGACCTGGACGCGGCCGCCGCCAAAGCCGCGGGCCAGTACGACGATGCCGGCCAGGTCTGCCTGGCGGGCACCAGGCTGCTCGTGGCCGAGAGCGTGCGCGAAGAGTTCCTCGCGCGCTTCCACGCGGCCGTGGACCGCCACGTGCTCGGTGACCCACGCTTGGCACAGACCACGATCTCACCGCTGATCCACCCGGATCACCTGGCGCGCGTGGACGGCTTTGTGAAACGCGCGGTGGCCGCCGGCGACCGGCTGGTGCGCGGCGGTGTTGCGGCGGGCGGGCTGCTCTATGAGCCGACGCTGTTTGAGCCCCTGACCAACGACTCGGAGATCGTGCAACGCGAGGTCTTCGGGCCGGTGCTCACCTTCCAGACCTTCGCCAGCGAGGACGAGGCGGTCGCGCTGGCCAACGCGACCCAGTACGGCCTCTCCGGGATCGTCTACACGGGCTCGATGGGGCGCGCCGACCGGGTCGGGCGGGCGGTGCGCGCCGGGGTTGTGTGGGTCAACACCTTCCTGGTGCGCGACCTCACAGCGCCGTTCGGCGGCGTCGGCATCTCCGGGCTGGGCCGGGAGGGTGGCAACTACGCCCTGGACTTCTATTCGGACTTGAAAACACTGCAGATCCTGGAGGGGAGCGTCAGATGAGCACTGTGAGCGATGTTTCGGGCCCGGCCGCGCCGGGCCAGGCAGGGCACCTGGGTGAGCGGCGGCTGACCACGATCCATGCGGTCGGCCAGTCGCTGGCGATCGGGCCGATGTTCTCGGCCGGGCTCTTGACCGGGCTGATCGCGAGCGTGGCGGGCTTCAGCACGCCGCTATCAGTGCTGCTCGGCACCGTCGGCGCGATCTGCCTGGGCTATGTGATCTCGCTGTTCGCGCGCCGCTACGCGGGTGCCGGGGCGATGTATGAGTACCTGGTGCACGGGGCG
>JAJYHG010000147.1 GCA_021784895.1 Actinomycetes bacterium | reverse complement strand
TGCGGGTGGTCGAGCCTGATCAGTTCGGCAATGTCCACCAGCACCTGACCGGATCCCAACAGCACAACGTCGCGCTGCGCGAGCGCGCTGTGCGCCTGGGGCTGCACATCTCCGAGTACGGCGTGCTCGACGAGGCGACCGGCGTGACACACCGCTGCGCAACCGAGGCAGAGGTCTACGCGCTGGCCGGCATGGCCTACATCGAGCCGGAGCTGCGCGAAGGGCGGGGCGAGCTCGAGGCGGCGCTCGGCGGCACGCTGCCACGGCTGGTGACGGCCGCCGACCTCAAGGGGGATCTGCACTGCCATACGCGCGCCTCGGACGGCACGGCGTCGATCGAGGAGATGGCGCGGGCGGCGCGGGACGCCGGATACGAGTACCTAGCAATCACCGACCACTCTGCGACCATGGGCTTCGGGGCCGACGTCTCCGCCGATGAGCTCCGCCACCAGATCGAGCGGGTGCGTGCGATCGACGCGACCCTGCCGGGCTTCAGGCTGCTGATCGGCAGCGAGGTGAACATTCTCCCCGACGGCTCACTCGACTACCCGGACGAGCTGCTCTCAAGCCTCGATTGGGTGCTCGCGAGCGTGCACACCTCGTTCCGGATGTCGCGCGCCCGGATGACGGGGCGTCTGCTGGCCGCGATCGAGCACCCGCACGTGGATTGCATCGGCCACCTGAGCGGCCGCAAGATCCTGCAGCGCGAGCCGTACGAGTTCGACCCTGAAAGCGTGTTCGAGGCGGCGGCTCGCACCGGGACGATGCTCGAGATCAACGCCAACCCTGACCGCCGCGACCTGAGCGAGAGCCAGGCCCGCGCGGCTGCAGCAGCCGGGATCCCGCTGGTGATCAACTGCGACGCGCACCGCCCGAGCGGGTTCGAGGTGGTCCGCTACGGGGTGGCCACGGCGCGCCGGGCCTGGCTCACACCGAGGCAGATTGCGAATACGCTTCCGTGGGACGATCTGGCGGCGCTGCGGGGCCGCCGGGCTGGCGCCTGAACTGGAGCCGGGCAAACCAGATCAGCCCGGCGATGGTGCCGATGATCGCCACCCAGAAGTTCAGGCGCATGCCGAGGATGTACTGGGAGTAGTCGATCCGGATCGTCTCCTCGAAGATCCGGTAGCCGGAGTAGCCCGCCACATAGAGCGGAAACAGCGCCGGCGGGCGGACCTTACCCCGGTTGTCCAGCCAGATGAGCACGCCGGCCCAGAAGAGGTCAAAGATCATCTCGTAGAGGAACGACGGCTGGAAGGTCGCGTAGTGCGCGTAGCCGGGAACCCGGTGGGCAGGGGAGATCTCGAGCGCCCAGGGCAGCTTTGAGGGCTTGCCGTAGAGCTCCTGGTTGAAGTAGTTGCCGATCCGGCCGATCGCCTGCCCGATCAGCAGCGTGGGCGTGACCGCGTTGACGAAGCGGCTGGCGTCCACGGGGCCGATCTTGCGGCGCAGGTACCAGAGGCCGACCGCCGCCCCGAGCGCCACGCCGCCCCAGATGCCCATGCCGCCATCCCAGATCGCGAACGGTCCCCACCAGTGGTGGGGCATTTGGCTTGGCGTGGTGATGTCAAAGTAGATCCGCCCGCCAACCAGGCCGGCGGGGAAGCCCCACCAGGCGACACCGTAGACGAGATCTGGGTCACCGCCGCGCTTGGCCCAGCGCCTGCGTGTGATCACTATCGCCTGCGCAGCGGCCAGCACGTAGCAGATGCCGTAGACGTGGAAGAAGAAAGGCCCGATCGAGAAGCCGTTGAAGGGCGGGCTCGGGATGTAGGCGATCAGCGGCAGATGTAGTGGATTCAGCATCGCTGGTGCCCCGTCAGACGTGCCTGCCCGCGAGCGGGCGTGCACGCTTGGCCCGGTTGATCTCGGCCAGGTTGGAGCGGAACCCCGGTGTGCGGACCAGTTTGATCGGCCGCAGCGGAGAGGTGTGCTCGACATAGAAACGGACCCCGTCGCGCTCCTCGATCGCACTCACCGCAGCCGCCTGGCGCCGCCACGCCAGTGCCCAGATGATCACGAAGCCAGCGGCTATAGCCGGCACCTGCGGCGCCGCGAACGCCGGTGCGCCGGCGCCGATCGTGCACACGAGCACCGGCCAGAGGCGGTTGAGCACGACGCGCCCAGGGTTGATCTCGGGCAGCATCGCCTGTGTGCGCGCCGAGGCCAGCAGGACAGCGATCTGACGCGATGTCGTGCTGCGCCGGCCGGCTGTGACGCCAGCGACCGCGCTCACCAACCACCAGCCGGCGGCAATGGGAACAAGCAGCGCGTCACCGTTCTGTGTCGCTCCAGCGACCGTCACGGCCGCGAGGACGGTCGCGGCAGCAGCGCAGAGCATCACGGTGGTGCGCAGTAGGTCCGGGAAGCGCATGACGCAGTGAACGCGGTCAGCCGCCCACGAGCGCGGCCAGCAGCTCACGCACGCCGTCGGTACCAGCCACCATCAGGTCTGCCTCCGCGGCGATCCCGGGTGGCCCCTCGTCTGACGTCACGCCGACGCAGATCGCGTGCTCGACCACACCCTCCTGGGCGAGCTCGCGCAGCGCGTGGAAGGCACCCAGGTCGGTCACATCGTCGCCGACGTAGAGCGCCGCCGTGTAGCTGCGCTCGCCAAGCAGCGAACGGACGCCGCGGCCCTTGTCGATCGGCACGGGCGGTCTCACCTCCATCACCTTGCGGCCCCAGTGGACCTCGAAGCCGGCCCTTTTGGCGCGCGCGGCGAGCGAGTCGATCGCCGCGCGCGCGTCCGCTTCATCGGCAGCCCCGCGCCAGTGGTAGCCGATGATCGGGCCCTTGTCTTCGATCCGCACCCGCCTGCGCCTGAGCTCGCCGGTGTCCGACGCGCGGCGGAACTCATCCACCCGCTCAGACCACTCCGCTAGCGCCGGATCGATCTGCGCCTCCGTCCAGCCCGACCGCAGGAGCTCGCCACCGTGGGAGCCGAGGTAGGCGATCGTGCCGATCGACACCATCGCCCGGGCGTCTGAGGCACGACGGCCGCTGATGCACGCCACCTGGGCGTAGCGGCGCGAGACCGCGATTATCAGCTGCCTGGTGCTCTCAGGCACGCTGGCGTCGGCGGCATGCTCGACGATCGGTGCCAGCGTGCCGTCGATGTCCAGCAGCACCGCCGAGTCGGACGGGTTCGCCCGGAGCGGCGCGAGCGACTCGTTGAGGAGCGCGGACGTCACAGCTCCAGTATGGCGTGCCAAAAGTCAGGAAGGGATAAGGGCTCCACCCGGGCGGGCTCCGCGTGGGCGGGCCTCGTCGAAGCGCGGCAGGCCGTCGTCGGGAATCGGCTCCCAGCTGGCGGCGTAGGCGACAAACTGGCGGTAGCTGGGCCGGATACCGGGGTCGGCGTCAAACGCGGCCATCCTGACCGCCATCCGCGCCCGGTCGGGCGATATCGAGAACAGGTGTGCCCCGCACTCTCCGCAGAAGCACTTCTGCATGCCGTCCGGCGGGGCCCAGCAGCGGATCAGATCCTCACCGCTCTGCCAGCGCAGCGCAGAGGGATCGACGAACACCGACACCGCCGACGCGGTGCCGGTGCGGCGCTGGCAGCGGGTGCAGTGGCAGTAGCCGGCGATGGTAGGGGGCGCGGTCAGCTCGAAGCGAACCGCGCCACAGAGGCAGCCGCCCTGGACCGAGTAGCCGTCTGCAGCCGTCATCGCCGCCACCTTACACCGCACCGCCCCCCGGAGCTGTGCCATCCGTCTCCGGCTACGGGTTGCAGTGCGGGCATTCACCGGGGTCAGCGAGCACGTCGCCGGAGACGATCGGGCGCGTCTGCCGGTGCTCGCAGGCGACGCAGCCGTCGATCTCGGCCCGCGGCCGGGCGACTTCCGTGCCACACCAGGCGCACGGCACTCCGAGGAGGACATCGATGCGTCCCCAGCCCGGCGCGCCGCAGGCAGGACAGCGGGCGGCGAGCCTGCCGGCAAGGCGTTCAGCGGCGCCGGCGATGACCACCCGGCGTGACGGGCAGGCGTGAGCGCGCATATCGGTCTCGACCCGCGCCAGGCCGTCAGTGGCAGCGGCCGCGCACACGGCGACCGCGGCCGTCAGCCGGCCGACCGAGGAGATGCCCTTGTAAATGGGGCGCAGCGCTCCGCGGTTCGGCCTGACGATCAGCTGGTGTTCGGGGAACCGTGCCTGGGCGAGAAACGGCCCGACGTCCTCGTCGGGGCTCACGCTCGCCGATCCAGCGACGATGTCCCAGCTCGCGTGGCTCTCCCACACGACGATCCCGTTTTCATCGTCGACCAGGACGACGATCTCGAGGTCGGAGTGCACGAACGGCATTGCAGGATCGGGACCGATGCTGCCCTCGGACGCCAGGCCGAGGGCAGCGCCGGCAGCGTTCATGCCGAGGCGCGCCTTGGCAATGGCGGTCTCGAGCGGAGGCTGTTTGCGGGGGACCTCGCCGGTGAAGGTGCCGAGCACATCGGTGTCGACGGCAACTGCCTCAACCCGTAGCCCGATGGCCCGCCACAGCGGTGGAGCGATCAGAGCAAGCTTGTCGTGCTTGGTGGCGAGCACCGCCGTTTCGCCGGCGTAGGGGTGAGCCGCCTGCTCCCACCTGCGCGAGGAGCAGGCCGTCGCTCCCGGCCTCAGGGCTCGTGTGTGGGACATCGGGGGGGTCAAACGCTGTCCCTGGCCGGGCAACGGGCGATCCTAGGCCTCGGCTCCCGAGGCGCTTGCGCGCCGTTGCCACGGAGCGTCAAGCCCGGCCACAAGCTGGAGAAGCTCGCCGATGCTGTGAGGTTGCTCGACGGGGTGACGGAGCGGCCGATCGGGATTGATCTCGTAGCGGTTACGCCTGCCAATCCGGGTTCGCGTCACATAGCCTTCGCTTACCAGATCGGCGATGATCGCTTGCGCGGCGCGCTCGGTGATCCCAACCCGGTCAGCGATGTCTCGCCCGCGGATGCCGGGGTCAGTAGCAATGCAGACCAGGACGTGGCCGTGGTTGGTGAGGAACGTCCAGGTCGGCCTGGTGGTGCCCAGCTCTTCGTTCGCCCGGGCCATCCTTGTCAATGGTAGCTCGCTTCGCGAAACAGAGAACGGGGACTGGCTGAGGGTGCTCCGGCGGCTTGCTTGTCACCCGCGTACCTACGCCGTAGAATTCACGATATATACATTGTGTCTCTTGCCGAGGACCATAGCCCGGGGCCGCCCAGCGCGCTTCCTGTGAGCTCCACCACCGCTCGCACGAGCCGTCCGGGCAACGGCGGGCACCGCCTGCCCGGTCATCCGCACCCCGCACCAGCCGGCCCAGGCCCCAGGGCCAGCCAGAGATGCCCTCAAGCCGCCGCCACAATCCGGCGAGGGACTGGCTAATGGCCGACCTGTTCCTCGTACGCCACGGGGAAACGGTGTGGCACCGCACGAATCGCTATGCCGGCTCAAGCGACGTCGAGCTCAGCCACCGAGGCCGTCGGCAGGCCGCAACGCTTGCCCGCTGGGCCG
>JAJYHG010000096.1 GCA_021784895.1 Actinomycetes bacterium | reverse complement strand
GCGTCTACCCCGACAAGATCAAGGTCCCCCGCGCCGAGATCGACGCCGTCGATCTCACCGGCGATGAGTTCCACCCGGAATGGAACTACACCATCAAACCGAAACTTTAATTATCTACAAGCCCTTACTGACGCCGATTGGTCTCACGGCGGCGGCAGCGGAAGTGCACACGCCCGCGCTGACCGTGGTCCTTCTGATGTCTGTCTTCGGTCTCATGCTGCTCCTGAGCCGAGAGCGAACAGGCCGGATAGAGCAGAAGGAGATGGCGGGTCGGGGTGCCCTGACAGGGCTTGCCAACCGGGCACTGTTCGGCGGACGGCTGAGCGCGACGGGCCTGCGGTGGGCTCGCGTAAGCAGCACCGCTGCGGTGCGGCTGATCGACCCGGACGAGTTCAAGGCGATCAAATGAGCTTCACGGCCATCTCGCCGACGACCTTGCCCTATGTGAGCTTGCGGACCGACTGCGCTTGGCCGTCCGCCGCGCTGACACCGTCGCCCGTCTCGGTTGTGATGAGTTCAAGGTGCTGCTCAGTGACCCAGCGACCTTGGCGGACGGAGAGCGTGTTGCTGCGGCGATCGGGTCGACCCTAGCGTCACCGCTCACGTTAGCCGACGGCACCCAGATACAACTCGGCGCGTCAGTGGGTGTGAACGGAATGGATGGCCGTCGCGAGTCAACCGATGTGCCCGCCGAGGCGGACGTGCTGCTGCATGAGGTAAAGCGAGTGGCGGGCGCAGTTCGCGACACCACGGGCCACAGCAGCGTGCCGGCGGTCAAGAGCTAATCCTGGGCCGACCGTAGACGCGGACTCAAGGCGCGACAACTACACAACTACTCTGCTGGCGACGATCACGCGTGCTCGGTACTGCATCGGCTACACCAGCAGCTTCTGGACTGCGCTCCCCGACGGCTGTGTCACGGACCATCGCGTACGCGAACTGGGTTCGGAGCCAAGCGCCAGCGCATTTGCGGCCGCGGGTGGGTTTCTCTTGGTCCACCGGGGACCAGGGTCTGTTGGAGTAAGAGGTAGACGAATCAGGCGCTTGGTCTGTAGACTTGGCTTATGAGCACGACGATCAGAGTGAGCGAGCGCACCCGCGATCGGTTCGCTAAGCTGGCTGATGAGACCGGTCGGCCTATGACCCAGCTGCTTGACGAGGCCGCCGATGCGCTGGAGCGTCGCGTCTTCTTTGGCCAGTTCTCCGCGCGCTATGAGGTGCTGCGCAATGATCCCGCCGCCTGGGCGCAGATCGAGGCCGAGCGAGCGTTGGAGAGCGGCACGCTGCCTGACAGCTCTTCATGAGCGCTCACCGCGGCGAGGTGTGGCTCGTGGACTTTGGTGAGCCGGTCGGGCGTGAGCAGTCCGGACGCCGGCCCGCGGTGGTGGTGTCGGCTGACCCGCTCAACGAAAGTCACGCCGGGATCGTGATCGTGGTGCCGATGACTACGACACCGAGCGGGCTTCCGTCCCACATCGAGATCGACCCCGTGACCTCCGGGCTCGACGAGGTCAGCTACGCGAAATGCGAGGACGTCAAGTCCATCTCCGATCAAAGGCTGATCGCGCAACTCGGTGCCGTGCACGAAAGTTCCCTGTTCGAGATCGCGCGCTCGCTTCGGTTTCTGCTGGACCTCTGACCCCGCGCTCCCTTCGGCGACCAAAGGATGATGCGGATCATCGTCGACGGGCGAGCGCTTCGCCGCGAGAGCGACTGGCTCGTTCTGTCGCTGGTCGCATGACGCTGAGACCGAAAGAAGGCTCCACTGCGGTTCGTGGCGAGGCGCGGCTTGCGAGATCTGGCCCCCAAATTGCAGAAGCGAACACGTGTTTGTTAGCGAGCCTTGTTAGCGAGGCGTCAAAAGGTCGCTTCTGCAGCTCGGCCTAGGGCTCAAAAGATAATTATTACCAGCTACTTTCGAAGCAGGGGAGACAGGACTCGAACCTGCAACCCCCGGTTTTGGAGACCGGTAGTTACCGTGCAGGGCCAGCAAATTCAGGCGGCTCAGATCCGATAATAGCCCTTATATACAAGGCATTTGGGCTTGTTTGGTAGCGAAAGCGGTAGCCAAGCGACCGTGGTAGCCAACTGGTAGCCAAGGGCGTAGACTATCGGGAGTGACCTACTCGGCCGCCAGCCTTCCGGCCGCCAGCCTTGTTGCGCGGGATCAGAACGGGCGCGTGTTCTATGAGGCGAAGTTCCGCTACAACGGGGAGCAGGTTTGGCGGCGCGTCGGTCCGGCTTGGCTCGAGGCTGACCCAAACGCGTCCACTGGGTGTGCGCGTCATGAGCGCTTCCGGTCGCGGCGTGGGCGTGTAGCACCGGGCTACTTCGACGAGCGCTCGGCCCACGTGCGCGCGGCTGAGATCGTCAAGAAGTACGTCGATGAGGTCGAGTACGCTGAGCGCATAAGGGAGGAGCGTCGGATCGCGGGCGCGACGTTCCGTGAAGTCGCGCACGCGTACCTGGACTGGTTGGAGAAGATCAAGAGGGCGGCGCCATCGACGCTTCAACAGCACAGATATGACCTCGCCGAGCCGGGTCTTCGTTATCGCCGCGGGAAGGGTTTCACTTCGGGGCACGTGATGGCTGCCTTGGGCGATAAACCGGCGTCAAAGATCACCACCGAGGATGTAGAAGAGCTGCTGGCAAACATCGGCGCTGGCGGCGTGTCCGCGAGGACCGTCAATCGCTATCGGGACGTTGTTTCGGCCGCGTTCAACTTCGGGATGAGGTCTACGAAGTTCAAGCTCAAGCAGAACCCGGCGCGAGGCACCGACAGCCGCGCGATTCCGGCGGCACGGGTGCTTGTCTTTTACACGCCCGAGGAGATCGAAGCGGTTGCGCACGCGTTCGAGGACGGTTTGCACCGTCAGGTCAACGAGCGGCACGCGCGATCGTGCCAAGGGCGGCATGGTGGCAGATGCGACTGCACGCCGACCTACAGAGCCGGCGGACACGAGTTCGAGACCCTCGAACAAGCTCGAAAGCACCACCGCCAGACGCGGAGCGCTGGCGAACTGGCAGCCGACCAGCGTGATGCTTGCGCGGTCCGACTTGCCGCGTACGCTGGGTTGAGGTTGGGGGAGTTGCTGGCCCTTCGGGTCGGTGATATCGACTGGACCGGTTCGGTGCTCACAATCAGCCGTGCGATCTCCGTCGGGGTAGAAAAGGGCACCAAGTCAGGACGCATCCGCCAGATCCCACTCGCCGAGCACGCAGCATTGGCGCTGGCGCGCGTGCTTGACCGTGACGACTTTCGGGCACTTGACGACTTCGTGTTCTGCGATGCGTTTGGTCACCGGCTTGACGGCTCTGCGCTGCGCCGTCGCTACAAGCTGGCTCGCGATGCTGCGGGCCTTCGGCCGTTGAGGTGGCATGATCTGAGGCATACATTCGGATCGCTGCTCGTCGCGGGCGGGATCGACCTCGTCAGCGTGAAGGACGCGATGGGGCACGCGCAGCTTTCCACGACCACCCGTTATCTCCACGCGCGTCCCGCTACCGAGCGCGCTGCGTCCTTCACCGCCGCGTTCGATCGTATGGGGACTACCGGAGCGGCCCGGCCAGCGCTCGACTATGGTCAACGATCACTCAGCTCAGCCAGCGACAGAACGTTGCCGATCAGAGCCTCACGGGCCTCTTAATCCCAAGGTTGCAGGTTCGATTCCTGCACGGCCCACTCAGGAAAGCGCTGCAAGATCACGTGTTTCTTGCAAGAAAGCAGTTTCGCTGGTGGCTCGTGGGCGCTCTTTCCGCAGGTCCGGGTCCTGTTATCCCTCCCCCACGGTGGGCGGCAGTCGGATCAGCCGGGGTGGCTGGGGGTGTAGGCGCTGGTGGGCACGTCGAGTAGCCGCAGCAGCGTGTTCTGGAGGTCGGTGAGCTGCGGGTGAAACGTCTGGATCGGCTGGCCGTTGCTGGTGATCGTGTGTTGCTGGGCGCTGGCGAACTGGTCGAAGATCCGGGCGGCTGTGGGTGCGGTGCAGGCGCGTTGCTCGTGGTAGAGCGGCAGCTCACGGACCTGGTTACGGGCCATCGCTTGGCGTAGCTGGCGTTCGATCAGGCAGTTGATGAGCTGTGCGATGAACTGGCAGCAGAACAGGGCCTCGATCCGGAACGGGCTCTTCAGGGTGACGGGTGCGGCTTCTTGCACGCTTTTTAGCCGGTAGTGGCGTTTCTCGAGGTTCGGCTGGTAGCGGTAGGCGCCGAGTACCTGGGTGTCGGTCAGTGACGGGTCGTTGGTGATCAGCGGGTAGCACCCGTCGCTTGCGGCGTCGTGGCGAACCTGCTCGGTGTTGATCTCGACGTTGACCTGGTAGTGGGTGCTGGTGATCTTGCGATACCGGGTGTTCTCCGACGGGCGGGCGCGTTTCTCTTGGCGGTAGCGCTCCTCGGCCTGTTCGGTGATCGTGACCCGCACCCAGCGTTGGCCGCCGCTTGAGGCGAGGATCGCGTTGGCGGCTTCTTCGGCTGCGATCAGGCTGGTGATCCGGGCGCGCGGCCCGGCAAGCCGTGCTGAGAGCTCGCCCAGGGCCTGGCGGGCGCGGTCGATCCTCTCGGCTCGTGCATGCTCGTCGAGATGCTGCTTGACGCTCGAGTGCACCCAGGTGATGTGAAACCCCTCCGCGGAGGGGAACGGCGCGGCGCACACCCGCCACACCCGGTCGCCGTCGCCGGCGTGTTTGCCGGGCTTGCGCTGCGCCTCAACCCATTCGGGGACCGTAGTCGTCATCCACTCCCTGAGCCGTGCGTCCTCAGCACGGGAGCGTTCAAGCACCGTCACGAACCGGCCATGGTTGACGTGAATGTGCGTCATCTGCTGGCGGGAGCACAGCTTGCAGTCCGCCACGTAGAGAAACGAGGTGGTGCCCAGCAGCCCAACAAGCCCGTTCCAGGTGTCGATGTGCGTCTGATCATCATTGGTGTTGCCGTCCGCGAGGCGGTAGGCCAACGGGAGCGCGCCGTCCGCGGTGACCGTGAGGACCTGCACGAGTTGTTTGAGATCGCCGCGGTGATCCTTGCTGTGACCGCGCGCCGCGGTGGCCGTGGCCTGCCCGCCGCGCGCACGCCCGTCCGCCTGCCGGTATGAGCCAAACAAGGTGATCGACGTTGAGTCGTTGTGCAGCTGTGAGCAGTCCACCTCGAACTCTTTGATCGCGGCCAGCACCAGCTCGGTCAAAAGCGACCCGCGATCGCAGTCAAAGAGCTCATCAAGCGCCCGTCCAACCCGGTCGTCTGACAGCAATGCCGCCTGCCCGTCCGCAAGTGAGAGCGCCGCCGGCACATGGCCGCAAGCCCACTCTCCGATCCCGTAGAGCGGCTCGCGCGCGACACAAAGGTTCGCGACAAGTGAGCCAGGCCGGGTTTGACGGAGACTTCGATGCGAGGGTTTTGGCCCTCAGAGAGGAAGTCACTGCTCATGCCTACTACGAAATATCCGAAGGAGCTTGTGGACCGGGGTGTGCGCCTGGCGATCG
>JAJYHG010000219.1 GCA_021784895.1 Actinomycetes bacterium | reverse complement strand
ATCAAACGACGAGGCGCAGCCGACCCAGTAGAGGTACTCGGGCGCGGGCTCGCCGGGCTCGAGCACCCGCACCCCGAGCCCCGAAGCCCAGTCGGCGCGCTGGGCCTGCTGGTGGCCCCAGGGGTTCCCGGCGCGCTCGACGTCGCGCAGCATCGGCTCGGCCTCCGACGGGAAGCGGGACTCCACCATCACCAGCTGGCGGCGCAGGTCGACGATGTGGTCGACGTGCTCGATCGACACCGGGCAGGCCTGCACGCAGGCGCCACAGGTGACGCAATCCCACACCGACTCCTCCGGCACCGCGCCCGGCACCAGTGGCTCGTCGCGGGCGCCCTCGGAGGTGTCGTAGAGCCGGTCGCGCAGGCCCATGATCACGAGCTTTGGCGAGAGCAGCTTGCCGGTCTGGTTGGCGGGGCAGACGTCCTGGCAGCGTCCGCACTCGGTGCAGGAGAAGGTGTCGAGCACCTGCTTCCAGGTGAGGTCCGCCGCGGTCCCGGCGCCGAAGCGCAGGTCCTCCTCGCTCTCGCCCTCAGCGGGCTCGAAGCGCAGCGGCTCGAGGCGGCCGCGCCGCGCCGTGCGCCCGAACCAGACGTTGATTGCGGCGGTCGCGATGTGCAGGTGCTTTGAGTGCGGCAGGTAAGCGAGGAAGGCGAGGATCGTGCCGACGTGAACCCAGACGAACACGCGCTCCAGCACGCGCGTGGCCGTGTCGCGGGCGAAGAGGTGCGAGAGCAGCCTCGAGACCGGCGACCAGCCAGCCGGCCACTCGTTCAGCCCCAGCGCGATCCTGCTCGCGTGCCAGAGCAGCAGCGAGATCACGATCGCCGCGATCATCGCCAGGATCAGCTCCGCGTCGCCCTCGTGGCTGCCCTCGAAGCGCTTTGGCTTGACGACCCTGCGCACGTAGAAGGCCGACGCCACTCCGACCAGCACCAGCACGCAGAAGACGTCCACCAGCAGCGCGTACCAGCCCTGCGCCCCCAGCCACGGCAGGGTCTGGCGGCGGTCGACGATACCGATCATCGCGATCAGGATCGACGGTGCCAGGACCAGGAAGCCCCAGAAGACGAAGGCGTGCATCAGCCCCGGCCAGAAGCGCTGCAGGAGCTTGCGCTGGCCGAGCACGATCGTCACCTCGTTGCGCGCCCGGACGGCGTCGTCACCGGAGCGGTCAGTCGGCTTGGCGGCGCGGACGAGTGCGGTCAGCCGCGCGGCGCGGCGGCCTGCGAGCGTCCCGCTGACCACCAGCGCGCCGGCCAGCGCCACAACCTCATACGGCGAGACTATGTGCCCCTCACCTTCCGGATCTCGGCGGCGATCGCCGGGAGTACCTCGTGCACGTCGCCGATCACACCGTAGTCGGCGTGGGCGAAGATCGACGCCTCGCCGTCGGAGTTGATCGCCAGGAGCTTCTTGGCGCCCTTGCAGCCGGCCATGTGCTGGGTGGCACCGCTGATCCCGCAGGCGATGTAAATCTCCGGGGCAACCTTGGTGCCGGTCTGGCCAACCTGGTCTGTGTGCGGCCGCCAGCCCGCCGAGGTCACCGCGCGCGAGCAGCCGACCGCGCCGCCGAGCAGCCCGGCCAGCTCCTCGATCACCGCAAAGCCCTCTGCTGAGCCGACGCCGCGGCCGCCGGAGACCACGACGTGCGCCTCCTCGAGCGTGACGCCGCCGCTGCTCGCGCCGACCCGCTTGGTCGGCGCGAGCGCCAGAGCATGCCGGGAGGATGGCACGACCTCCGGCTCGACGGCGGCGGCCTGCGCCGCGACGGCGTGCGGCGCGACCGTTATGAGCAGCGTCTGCGCGTGCAGGTGTGCCTGCTCCAGCAGGCTCCCGCCCCAGCGCACGCGGGTAACCGTGGGTGGGGCACCGGGCGTGAAAGCGGTGGTGTTGGCCGAGAGCGGTTCGTCGAGGATCGCGGCCGCGTGGGCCATCACCTCGTTGCCGCGCTCGCTGCCGGGGGCGATCACGGCCTGAGGGGAGCGGGCGGCGATGAGGTCGGCGATCGTCTGGCCCCAGGCGGCTGGCGCATAGGGGTCCTCGATCGTGAAGGGGATGGGCTCCGCACCGACGCCGCCTGCAAAAGCGAGTGCCTGCAGCGAGATCTCGTCGGTCGCAGCCTCCATCAGCACGAGCACGCTCATCTAGAGCACCCCCAGCTCTTCAAGGATCTCCACCACCGCGGGCGCGGCCTGGGCGCCCCGGCCAAGTATCTTCACCTGCTTGCCGGAGTCCGGTGGCAGTTCGAGCCGGCTCAGCTCGAGCCGGGCGGAGGGGCGCTCCGGGCTCGATGCCTGAAGCGGCTTGCGCTTGGCGCGCAGCCGGCCCGGCACCGACGGGTAGCGCGGCAGGTTGATGCCCTCCTTGACCGCTATCACGGCCGGCAGTGGCGCGTCATACACGTCACGCCCGCCGGGCACCTCCTGCTCGCAGCGGGCACGCCCGCCAGTCAGGCTGATCGCCTTCACGCCGGTGACGCAGGGCAGGCCGAGCGCGTGCGCGACGCGCACCGCCACCTGGTAGTTACCGGCGTCCGCTGACTCGTTGCCGAACAGGATCAGGTCGGGCTGATCGGGGTCTGCCCGGATCGCGGCGACGATCGCCGCCGCGGTGGCCTGCGGGTCCCACTCCTCGCCGTCGGTCACCAGGTGCACGGCGCGGTCGGCGCCGATCGCCATCATGTCGCGCAGCTGCTCCTCGGACTCAGGCGGACCGAGCGTCAGCACTGTCACCGCGCCACCTTCGCGCTCGGCGATCTGCACCGCCTCCTCCACCGCGCACTCCTCGTGCGGGCTGACGGTGAAGCCGAGGTGCTTGGTCTCGATCGCGCGCTGGTCGTCTGTGAGCGTGATCGCTCCGCCGGTCATCGGCACGCGCTTGACACATGCGTACACGTACATGGCCGGCTAGCTCCGGACGCGGCTGTTGTAGGGGTCAAAGAGCGCGGTGGCGTCGATTGAGCCGACGGTGACCGGGTAGCGCTCGCCCATGTACTGAACCAGCAGCTGCTCACCGAGCTTGGCGTGCTCGGGCGGCAGGTAGCTCATCAGGATGTACTTGCCAAGCGACGGTCCCGACCCGGCGCTCGTCACATAAGAGCGCCGGCCCTTGTGGTCGGTGATCGGCTCGCCGGCGGTGGTGAGGATCGGCTCCTTGCCGAGCATGTAGCGCTTGACCCCGGAGGCCGAGGTGTGGTCGTCGACCGTGAGCGTGCACATCACCGCCGCCGGCTCCTCCTCGCGGTGGCGCACGTGCGCCTCTTTGCCGATGAAGTCCTGCTCCTTGACGGCGCCCCAGGCCATCCCGGCCTCGACCACGTTGTACTCGCCGTCGAGCTCGGCGCCGTAGGCGCGGTAGCCCTTCTCCAGGCGTCCGGTGGTGCCGTAGACGCCGCTTCCGGCCGCGATCAGCCCATGGTCTTGGCCCGCCTCGAAGAGCAGATCCCAGAGGCGCTGGCCCTGCTCGATCGGCACGTACAGCTCCCAGCCGAGGTCACCGACGTAGGAGATGCGCGAGGCGATCACCTCGAGCGGCCCGAGCTCGAGCGCGCGCCAGTTGGCAAACGGGAAGCCCTCGTGCGAGACGTCGCCACGGGCGACGCTCGCGAGGATGTCACGCGCGCGCGGGCCCCAGAGCCCGAGCGTGGTGATCGCGCTGGTCTGGTCGTGCACCTGCGCGGAGCCATCCTCGGGCAGGTGGTCGGCGAACCACTTCAGGTCAGACATCCCGTAGGCGCCGCCGGTCACGACCCGGAAGACGTCGTCGGCCAGGCGCATGACCGTCAGGTCCTGCTTGAAGGTGCCGCTCGGGGTCAGCAGCGGTGTATAGACCACGCGGCCGACCGCCACATCCATCTGGCGCATCGCCAGGCGCTGTACGACATCGAGCGCGCCCGGGCCGGTGACGTCGAAGATCGCAAACGCGGTCAGGTCGACGACGGCGGCGCGATCGCGCATCGCCAGGTGCTCGGCGTTTATGATCGGCGACCACCAACGCGCCTCCCACTCGGACTCGCGGCGCGTCACACGGTCACCGTACTCATCCAGGAGACCCGCGTTTGCCTGATACCAGACCGGGCGCTCCCAGCCGGCGGCCTCGTAGAAGACCGCGCCGAGCGCACGCTCACGCTCGTAGAACGGCGCCACGCGCACGCCGCGGTCTGACTCCCACTGCTCGCTGGGGTGCACGATCCCGTACATCTTGTTGAAGCCCTCGCCGGCGCGGGCAAAGACGTGCCTGCGGGTCTTCATCGATGGGTAGGCACGGGCGACGTTGGACTCAAAGACATCGATCTCGGACTCGCCGTGCACCATCAGCTCGGCGACCGTCTTGCCGGCGCCCGGCCCCTCCTTGATCCAGATCGCTGCGGCCGACCACAGGCCCTTGACCTCCGGGGTCTCGCCGAGCAGCGGCATCCCGTCATAGGTGACCGACAACAGGCCGTTGATGGCGTACTTGACGCCGACCGACTCGTCCCCGACGATCTCGGGCATCAGCTCGAGCGCGATCTCCATCTGCGGGTCAAAGTCGCCCTGAGTGAAGGGCAGCTCGGTGGGGCTTAGGGCCGCCTGCTCGATGGAGGGGATGTCCTCGGCCTCCATCATGATCGGACGGTGGGCGTAGGAGCCGATCTCGAGGCCCGTGCCCTCCTGGCGCTCGTACATGTTGGTGTCGACGTCGCGGACGATCGGGTACTCGATCATGGCCCTGGTGTTGGCAAAGCGCGGCACGGGGCCGATGTCGATCATCTGATGCACAGACGGAGCGATCGGGATGGACGCGCCGGCCATGCGCCCGAGCTTTGGGCTCCAGCAACCCGTGGCGATCACCACACGGTCGGCCTCGATGTCGCCGCGCGTGGTGTGCACGCGGCGGATGCGGCCGTGCTCCACGTCGAAGCCCGTGACCTCGGTGTTGGCAGATACCGTGAGCCCGGCCTGCTGGGCGCGCTCACGCATGATCGTCGCCGCGCGCAGCGAGTCCACCACGCCCGCTCCCGGCGTGTAGAAGCCGCCGAGCAGGAGCTTCTCGTTGATGAACGGGACGAGCTGCTTGATCTCGTCAGGAGTGATGATCGAAGCCGGAGTGATCCCCCAGGAGATGGCCGAGGAGACGCGGCGCTGCAGCTCCTGCATGCGCTCCGGCGTGCGCGCCACCTCGATGCCACCGCTCTGGATGAAGACGTCGAGGTCCTTGTACTGGCGCATGCTCTCGAGCGTCAGCTGCGTCATCTCCTTGGAGTGGTCGACCGGGAAGATGAAGTTCGACGCGTGGCCGGTGGAGCCGCCCGGGTTGGGTAGTGGCCCCTTGTCGATCAGGGTGATGTCGTGCTCGCCGAGGCGGGTGAGGTGGTATGCCAGGCTGTTGCCGACGATCCCGGCACCGATGATGACGATGCTCTGGGAGGCGGGCAGGGGCGTGCTAGGGCTGCTCATACAACTTATATATCAGATGGTCGCGCGGCGCGCACCCCTCTCTTG
>JAJYHG010000006.1 GCA_021784895.1 Actinomycetes bacterium | reverse complement strand
CACGCGTCCCGGGCCACGAGCTGCTTGCCAGCCTGCCCAAGCGTCAGGCCGGCCGGGTCGTGCTTTTCCTGAGCTCGACCTGCGGGCCATGCCAGAAGCTCGCCGCCGAGCTAGCCGCAGCCCAGGACGGCCCACAGGTTGCGTCGCACACGCTCTCGAGGTTCGAGCTGATCGTGGTCTGCGACGCAGCCGGTGCCAGCGCGTTTGGCGCCCTCGTTGTCTCCATGCTGATCACGCAGAGAGCCAACGAGCTGACGTGTGCCTGGCGTGTTCCCGGCACACCATTTGCCGTCGCGGTCGACCACACCGGCCTGGTGCGTGCCGCCCGCCTCGTAAGCAACCTCGAGCAGCTGCGCGATCTGGCAGCTATCCTCAACGGCAGCCCGTTTCACGCAGTCGACCGAGCGGTCTCGGGCGCTGTGAGCTAACCGAACCGTCTGAACACCGGCCCCGGAAAAAGTTTTCTGCCTGTCCGGGAACCCGCGCGGGTCCGGTGGCGTTAATAGGGGTTGTGATCGTGGAGCGTCCCGAGATCGGTCCCCATGTTGCGGGTAGGCGTCTGTCCCAGGATGAGGAGTTCCGGCGGTTTGCCGCTGAGGCTCTGCCTGGCTTGTTGAAGGGCGCCTATCTGCTGGTTGGGGATGTGGATCTTGCCGAGGACGCGGTCCAGGGGACGCTGCTGCGCGTCTTCAAGAACTGGCATCACGCACGTGAGGCACCAAGGCCGTATAGCCGTGCGGTGTTGGTGAGCGTCTGCCGCGACCACTGGCGCCACAAGCGTCGGCGGCCCAGGGAGATCCTCACCGGCGGGGCTGTCAACGAGCCTCACGCCACGGCGTTCAGCGACGCGTTTGATCAGCGTGACGCGCTCGCGCAGGCTTTGCGGGAGCTCCCGCGCGTGCAGCGCGAGATCCTGGTGCTGCGCTTCTACCTCGACCTACCGGTCACAGACACCGCACGGCTGCTTGAGCTGCCGGAGGGGACCGTGAAATCAAACACCTCCCGTGGCCTTGAGCGGCTGCGCGCGCTCCTGTCCACACCAGCCAGCCAGGAGAACGCATGTTGAGCGAAGACCAGCTCGCCAAGGCGCTCACCGAACGCCTCGAGGATCTCGTCGCTGCGATCGATCCGACCGCGGCACTGCGCGAGCGGGTCCAGCAGATCCCCGGCCCGCCCCGTGGCCGGCTTGCTCGCCTGGCTGCGCGCACACACCGGCGGTTTCTGGCGATCTCGATCCCAGTTACCGCCGCCGCGGCCGCTGTGGTCGCGCTGCTTCTGGCGGCCGCAGCGCCGCCGTCGTTTGCTGTCACCCAGAGCACCGGCGGTGTGATCCTCGTGACGATCCGCCAGATCACCGGCCTGACCGGCGCACAGGCGAAGCTCCGGTCGCTGCACGCACCGGTGGCGATCGTGCCGATCACCAAAACCTGCCAAAGCCACCTGGCGCTCAGCTACATGGCGGTCGGTGCTGTATCGGCGGGCGCGACGATCCGGATCACACCCTCACAGATCCCCGCGAACACGACACTGGTGCTCGCCGCCAAGCAGATCCCCGACAGCCGGATTGAGATCGCGGTCGGGCGCGTCAGCGGCCCGCCACCCACCTGCGCAGCCCCCGGACAGACCGGCCCCGGGCTCACCAACACCACACCCACCCCCGCCACGACGCCCTCGACACCCACGACCGCGTCAACGCCAAACATCTCCGCAACCCCCGCCAGCCAGCAGACGCCATGACGATCACCCAGCGACCCGCACAAGCAAGCAGAAACCCGCCAGACGCCGGCCAACACTCTGGTGTGGTGCCGGCAGCCGCAGACACACGCGATGCTCTCACAGAGCGCCAAGCGGCCCGGGAGAGGACCACGCCCGTTGCATGGCTCGGCCACGCCAAACTGACAGCTGCGGAATGGCAGGCATGCGGCAGGCGACTCACCATCGTCGCAAACGCCACCAACTGGTGGCTCGGGGACTGGATCCGGTTCGGCAAACGCCACTACAACGACCACCACTACCAGCTCGCCGCCCACATCACCGGCCACGACCAACAGACGCTCGCGAACTACGCCTACGTCGCCGGCCGATACGAAACCTCCCGACGTCGGGAAAATCTCACCTGGAGCCACCACGCCCAACTAGCCGCCCTCACCATCGAAGACCAAGACCACTGGCTCGACCAAGCCATCACACTCAAACTCAGCGTAAGACAGTTACGCGACGCCGTGTGTAAAAAAAGTGCGAGGAAGACGCCGCGCTCGCTCGACGGCGCCAGGGTTGCACCCCAAATCACATTCACAGAGAGCGCCATACTCGTCGCATGCCATCACTGCGGGGGGGTGACTGAGTTCCCGCTTAGCGACCTGCCTAACGATCTTCCGCGACTATCGTATCGCCGGTGACCACCCGCCTCCAACGCGCAGCCCAACAGCGCATATCCGATACCTAGAAGGGCGCTGAAGAAGTGACTTTTCGCACGGCGCGGATCCTCGATAGGTGTCGCGCGGCAGGCTGGCGTCGGTGCTTGTCGCGTGCTCGTCGGCAGCCCGTTCGGACTGTCGAGCGCTGAGGCTCGGGCTCGGGCGCCGTTCTCGGCCGGTGGAGACGTTCCTGTGGCTCCTCACCACGGTCACCCACCCGCCAGCGCGAGTCGCTGACCGATCGGGTTGCGGTTCACCAACGCAGCAGCCCAACTGGCCTGCAACGTCGCCTTCTTGGTGCCGATGTACCTGCTTTTGCGAGCGCCCTAGCAGACCGTGAGCAGACCGAGCAATCGTTCGATCCTCGGACGGGTGTGTCGTAAATGCTTCGCGGTTTCGGCATCGGCGAGCGCATCGCGGGCGGCGACGATCAACTCTTCATGCTCACCGATCTGGATTTGGCGGCTCTCCCGCCCGGGGCAGCACCGCTCTTTCAGCGGGCAGGACCGGCACGCAGCCCGGGAGATCCTCGCGGTCCGCGCCCCCTTCTTCGAGGTGCTGATCTGAGTCGTATGCCCCTGCGGGCAGGTGACCGTCCCCGCAGCCGGATCGATCGTGAAGTCCCGTTTCCCGACCCGGCCCTCAACGATCTCACCCTCAGGAACCGGTCCGAGCACCACCACATCGCGGTCAGCGAGCTCTTGCCGGACAGGACCGTTGCCATAGGCGGTGTCACCGAGGATCTGGGCGGGCCGCTGCCCGGCGGCCTGGGAGTCGATCAGGTGCTTGGCCCGGGGCCCGTCCGCTTCACCACCCGGCGCGATGTGCACCGCCATGATCAACGGCGTCTCACTGTTGGTCACCGCGGCAGACAGCTTGAAGCCATCGAATCGCTGCGAGCTGCTTTTGCGTCCGTGCTGCATCTCCGGGTCGATCGTGGAGATGATCCGCCCCGGCCTGGTCCCGCGATGCAACCTCGGGACATCGTCATCATCGACATCGAAGTCCTGGCCGATCAACTCGCCAAGTAGATCGAACGCCGCTTTCACCGTCTCATCGCCCAGCAGCCCGTCAGCCTGCTCGACCGCCGAGAGCGCGCGCTGCGCGTCCTGCGCGACCCGGGTCAGCATCCGCTCCCGCTCGCTCTTCAGTCGCCATTGGCAATCCGGCTTGACCCCCGGCTGCGCGTCATCGAACTCCTGGGTGAGTCGCCGGGGGGAGTTGCACCCCCCGGCGACTCACCCACAGGCAGGCCGGGGTTGACGGAGTGAAGGACGACGCTTCTATACGAGGCTTGTCGGGTGCTTGTGACGTTCGCGTCGGTGTAGTGACGGGCTGAGATGGAGGCGTACGCCCCGGTGTCTCTGGGGTTTCTGGCGTCTTGAATGCTGGAATCCTTAGGAGGCGAATGAGACGTGCGCCGGCGCCGGACACTCCACCAGATCCAGACGCAACTGCACCACCATCATGTTCGCCGACCCCATCATCGCGCCCGGCCAGGACAGCACCACTCGCGAGCACCCCGCGCCCGCCCCGCCGCAACGCAGCACCCCGTCCAGCACCCGCCGCAGCACCGCCAGCCCTCAGGTTCTGTCCGACGTTCTGTGTGAGGTCTGGGTCTGAGTAGCGGCTTGTGGCCGCCGCGGTTCGGTGAGGAGCCCCGAGGGGCGACGAGCCGGTCCGTGGCGGGCGCGGCCCGGAAAGGACCCCACATGACCAAGACAATGAAAAGTTCGTCCGTCACGATTGATCGGGTGCATAGCGCCCCTGAGCCTGATGAGCATGCGCTGGATCGGCTGGCTGGCCTGTTGCCCGCTGATGCGCTCGGGCGGGCGGTGAAGGGCCTGACTGCGGATGAGATCACCGGCTCGGGCGGGCTGCTCACGCAGCTGGCGGGCCGGGTGATCGACGCGGCGCTGGCCGGTGAGCTGACCGACCATCTGGGCTATGAGCCCGGGCAGGCGCCGCGTGGCGGCACCAGGAACATGCGCAACGGCTCGACCCCGAAAACTGTTGCGACCGATCTCGGGCCGGTCGAGGTGAACACCCCCAGGGACCGCAACGGCAGCTTCGAGCCGCAGCTGGTGGCCAAGCGCCAGACCCGTTTGGCAGGCTTGGACGCGAAGATCATCGACCTGTATGCCGGCGGCATGTCGGTGCGGGACATCCAGTCGCATCTGGAGCGCCTCTACGGCACCACGAGCATCGGGCGGGACACGATCAGCCGGATCACCGACGCCGTGATGGAGGTTGTCAAGGAGTGGCGCCACCGGCCGCTGGAGTCGGTCTACCCGATCGTCTACCTCGACGCCTTGGTGGTGAAGGTCCGCCAGGACCGCTCCGTCCAGAAACGCGTCTGTTATCTCGCGATGGGGGTCACCGTGGACGGAGACCGGGACGTGCTCGGCCTGTGGTGGCAGGAGAACGAGGGCGCGAAGTTCTGGCTGGCCGTGCTCAACGACCTACACCACCGCGGCGTCGCCGATGTGCTGATCGCGTGTGTCGACGCGCTGGCCGGGTTCCCCGAGGCGATCGAGGCCGTGTTCCCGAAAGCCTGGGTGCAGACATGTGTCGTTCACCAGATCCGCTCAAGCATGCGCTGCGTCGCCTACCAGGACCGCAAGCGCGTGGCCGCCGACCTGCGGCCCATCTACACCGCCCCCAACGCCGAGGCGGCCGAGGACGCGCTCGACGCGTTCGATGCGTTCGATGCCAAGTGGGGTGAGAAGTATCCGATGATCGCCGAGTCCTGGCGAGCCCGGTGGGACTACATCATCCCGTTCCTGTCACTACCAGCCGACCTCAGAAAGGCGGTTTACACAACGAACTCGATCGAAGGGCTCAACCGCCAGATCCGCAAGGCGATCAAGACCCGCGGACACTTCCCCGACGAAGACGCCGCCACCAAGCTGATCTACCTCGCAATCAGCCGCGCCGAGAGCAAATGGCGCAAGGCCTAAAACTGGACAGGCGCGCTCCGTGGCCTCAAAATCCACTTCGGAGACCTACTCCCCGACTAACCACAATCAACAAGCGGCCCAGGCCTCACACACAGAAGGCCGGACAGT
>JAJYHG010000283.1 GCA_021784895.1 Actinomycetes bacterium | reverse complement strand
CGGTGATCTTCGCCCAGCGGCCGAGCGCCCTGCAGCTGCTGGGTGTGGTGGTCGTGCTCTCGGCGGTCGTGCTGGCGAGCCGCGGCGGGATCAACGAAAGAGATCCTGAGCGCGTGCTCGAAGCAGTTGGCTGACGCCCGGGCCGTCGGGCTCGGTGACGTACTCATCCGCGCCGCGGACCAGGACGACCGGCTGGGCGGCGTCCTTGCGCCGCGCCAAATCGGCGCTGGCGGCGAGCAGGTCGGCCACGGCGATCACCGTCGCGCGCAGCTGGCGCCCGTCCTTGTCGCTGCGTCCGCGCCAGTCATCGAGCGCCGCCACGCCCGCCAGGCCGAGCGCCACGTCCACCTGGCCGGTCCGCCAGGCACGCCCGAACGAGTCGGTGATCACGATCCCCGGTGCCACGCCGGTCAGTTCCCGCAGCCGTGCGCGGATCCGCCGGGCGGAGGCGTCGGGATCGAGCGGCAGCATCAGCACGGTGTCCTCGCCGGGCACGTTTGACTGGTCGACGCCGGCGTTGGCGCAGATGAAGCCGTGGTGGGTCTCGCACACGATCACGCCGGGCACCGCCCGGATCACCGCCCGGCTCTCCTCCAGCGCCACCTGCACCAGGCGCGGGTCCCTGACGCCAGCGGCCAGCTCGATCGCGCGGGCGCTCGCAGTCACGTCGGATAGTCGGCGAGTGCGCCCCTCGGCCTTGGACACGATCTTGTGTGCGATCACGAGGATGTCGCCGGGCCGGGCTCTCTCAGGCACTGGCCAGCGGGCCAGTGCCGTGCTGATCGTCTCGCCCAGATCGAGGCCGGGCGTGATCTCCGGCATGCCGTCCAGCGGCGTGGCCGTGAGCATCAGGCGTGCGTGCGCGTCAGCTGGCTCAGCAGGCCGCGTGTGTGCGCGGCGCGGCCGCGGGTGTCCGCCAGCGTGCTGACGAGCGTGTCGAGGTCGTCGGGCGTGTCGATGTCGAGCGCGAGTGACTGGAGCTCGACCACGTCCGCGGCCGCGCCCTGGTTGACCGCGAGCGCAGCGTGCCGGTGGCGGCTGCCGTCACCAAAGGCCGGCACGATCACCTCCGGCGGCGTGAGCAGGAGCGCGTTGGTGCCGGCACCATGCCGGTCGGGGACGATCAGCACTGAGCTGGCCGGTGTGGGGCGGCTCAGTAGCTGTTCGAGCTCAACCGGATCGATCAGCGGGCAGTCCCCTGGGACGAGCAGCACTCTGCTGGCGCCGAGCTCGCCCGCGTGGCTGACGCCCAGCAGGGCCGCCTCGCTGTGGCTTGAGGCCGTGTCGTCGATCACGGTTGCCTCATGGCCTTCGGCGATCCGCGCCGCGGCCCGGTCGGCGGTTACCACGATGGTCTGGTCGATCGCCCGCACGCGGCGGAGCGCGAGCAGCGTGTCTGAGAGCATGGCCTCGAGCAGCGCGCGCCGGTGTCCCTGCGCGACCGCCTGCGCCAGCCGCTGCTTGGCCTGCTGAAACCGTTTGACGGGGAGGATCGCGATGGTGCTCACTGCGCGGGGAAAGCTACTCGGTATGGGTGCGGCGTGGCGTGTGCCGACGGTCGAGCGAGGCGCCGAAGGCGACGGTCTCGCGGGCGAGCCGCGCACGGCCTGCGGCGCCATCCATGAGCAGGTCGGTGCGCAGCGTCGGCAGGCCCGTGTCGGTGCTCTCGTCGGTTACGACGGCGTCAATCACGCCCGCGTAGAGCGTCGCCAGCCCGGCGACGCCGGGCTCGACGCCCTGGTAGCGCATGAGCGCCTCGGTTGGGCCCTTGAGCACGGCGCCGCCGACGATCGGGCTGACGGCGACCACCGGCGCCGCGCTGTCTGCGAGCGCCGCGCGCAGCTCGGGCATCGCGAGCATCGGGCCGATCGAGATCACCGGGTTCGACGGGCCGATCACGATCAGCTGCGCGCCGGCGATCGCTTCCAGGACCTCGGGGGTGGGCGTCGCCACGCGCGCGCCGCGGAATTGGACATCTTGAACCTCGCCCGCACCGCGGGCGGCGATCAGGAACTCCTGCAGCGTGTGCCAGCTGCCATTGGCCAGGATGCGCGTGCGCACGGGCTGATCGCTCATCGGCAGTACGGTTGCGCAGGCGCCGAGGGTGCGGCCGAGCTCTCGCTGCACGTCGGTCAGGCGTCTGCCCTGCGCTAGTGCCTGCGCACGCTTGATGGCGATCGCCAGGTCCTGGTCGCCGAGGTTGAAGTAGATCTCTTCACCCAGCTCGCGCAGCATCTCCATCACCCGGAAGCTGTCGCCCTCGAGCCCCCAGCCGCGCCCGTCGATGCGGTCGGCGAGCCAGAAGGTGACCAGGTCGGGGTCGGGGGAGACGTGGCCGCCGTAGATCTCTATGTCATCGCCCGTGTTGGCGACCACGGTCAGCGCCTCGGGCCTGACCACGTCGAGCATCCCGCGCGCGAGCTTCGCGCCACCCGTCCCGCCGGCGAGGACCACCACTGAAGTGCTGCTCTCGGACAACGGCCGCGAGCTTACCGGGACCGGAGGGGCCAAAGGCACACCCGGGTGTGCCTTTGGCCCCTCCGGTCCGTCTCGCTCTAACGTATGTGCGGCGATGAGCGAGCTACCGGCCAGCGTGCGGATCAGGGAGGTCGGCCCGCGCGACGGTTTTCAGAACGAGCCGGAGGTGCTGGCGACCGACGTCAAGGTGCGCCTGATCGAGCTGCTGGCCGCAACCGGCGTGCCCCGGATCGAGCTGACCAGCTTCGTGCGGCCGGACGTGATCCCGCAGCTGGCCGACGCGGAGCAGGTGCTGGAGCGCGTGACGCTGCCTGCCCACATCAGCGCGAGCGTGCTGATCCCCAACGAGCGTGGGCTGGAGCGCGCGCTGCGCTACCGCGACCGCTTCAGCGAGATCAGCGGCTTCCTGTCGGCATCGGAGACCCACAACCGCCATAACGTCGGCCGCTCCACCGGCGAATCGCTCGACGGCCTGACGCGCACATTCGCCCGTGCCCGCGCCGAGGGGCTGGGCTGCGTGGCGGTGATCGCCACCAGCTTCGGCTGCCCCTATGAGGGCCAGGTCCCGGTGCAGCGCGTGCTGGCGCTCGCCAGCGATCTGATTGCCGCCGGCGCGCACGAGATCGGCTTCGGTGACACAACCGGTATGGCCAACCCGCTACAGGTGCGCGAGTTCTTCGTGCGGGCGCGAGCAGCGCTGCCGAGCGGAACCGAACTGACTGCACACTTTCACAACACCCGCGGCCAGGGGCTCGCCAACGTGCTGGCGGCGCTCGAGGCCGGCGTCGACTCGTTCGAGTCGAGCTTCGGGGAGCTCGGCGGCTGTCCGGTTCCCGCCGGCGCGACCGGCAACATCGCAAGCGAAGATCTGGTGTCGATGCTCGAGGAGATGGGCATCGCCACCGGGATTGACCTGCCGGCGCTGATCGCGGCGGCGCGCGCCGCGCAGGAGGCGCTCGGCCGCAGGCTCACCAGCCACCTGCTGAGCGCCGGACCGGTCGACTGGCGCTAGCCTCAGGGCGCGTGAGCACGGCCGAGGATCAGCACACCGCCAGGGGGCAGGACACGGCGCTTCAGGCAGCCGTGCGGCGCGCGCGCGCCGGTGGCCCCGAGCATCACCGCGCCAAGGCCCTGGAGCAGGGCAAGCTGCCTGTCCGCGAGCGGATCTCCCTGCTGCTGGACGACGGGTCGTTCACCGAAGATGGCCTGCTTGCGAAGTGTGAAACAGCCGGTGAGGGCGCCGACGGCGTGGTCACCGGCGTGGGCACGCTCGGCGGCCGGCCGGTCGCGGTGATCGCCAACGACCCGACTGTCAAGGCCGGCTCCTGGGCGCCCGGCACGGTCGAGAAGATGCTGCGCCTGCAGGAGCGCGCGGCCACGGTCCGCTGCCCGATCGTCTACCTGATCGACTCGGCGGGCGCGCGCATCAACGAGCAGGTGAAGATGTTCCCAGGCCGCCGTGGGGCCGGGCGCATCTTCTACAACCAGGTGCGGCTCTCCGGAGCCGTGCCACAGGTCTGCGTGCTGTTTGGGCCCAGTGCCGCGGGCGGCGCCTACATCCCCGCCTTCTGCGACGTGGTGATCATGCGCGACGGGAACGCCTCGATGTACCTCGGCTCGCCGCGCATGGCGGAGATGGTGATCGGCGAGCGGGTGACGCTCGAGGAGATGGGCGGAGCCCGGATGCACACCTCAAAGAGCGGCGTCGGCCATGTGCTGGTCGCCTCCGACGAGGAGGGGATCGCGTTCGCGCGCCGTTACCTGTCGTTCATGCCGTCGAGCTTCGAGGATGCTCCGCCGGCTGCTCCCGCTGTCGCGCCGGCGGCGGCGACACCGCTGGCGCAGCTGATCCCGCTTGATGAGAACAAGCCGTTTGACATCCACGACGTGCTCGACGTGCTGCTCGACGCCGGTTCCTTTACCGAGATCCACGCCCGCTGGGCAAAGGAGATCGTGGTTGGCTACGGCCGGCTTGACGGGCGCGCGGTGGGCGTGGTAGCAAACCAGCCGAAGGTCAAGGGTGGGGTGCTGTTCACCGACTCCTCCGACAAGGCGGCCCGCTTCATCAACACCTGTAACGCCTTCAACCTGCCGCTCCTGTTTCTCGCCGACGTGCCCGGCTTCATGATCGGCACCCAGGTCGAGCGCGAGGGCATCATCCGCCATGGCGCCAAGCTGGTCAGCGCAGTCTCGGAGGCGACCGTGCCGAAGATCTCGGTGATCCTGCGCAAGGCTTACGGCGCCGGCCTGTACGCGATGGCGGGGCCGGCGTTTGAACCCGACTGCTGCGTCGCGCTGCCGGGAGCGCACATAGCCGTGATGGGACCGAGCGCTGCGATCAACGCCGTGCACTACAACCAGCTGCAGGCGATCGCGGACGAGGCCGCCCGCGAGGCCCGTACTCAAGAGTTGCGCGAGGAGTATGCGCGCGATATAGACATCCTGCACCTCGCCTCCGAGCTGGTGGTGGACGCCGTGGTGGCGCCCGAAGAGCTGCGCGGCGAGCTGATCCGCCGCTTCGCGCTGGTGGCCGGCCGCCGGCGCGACTGGCCCGCCAAGCACAACCCGATCACGCCCGTCTGATCAAGGTGGCGGGCCTGTCGGAGAGCGGCGCGACACCGCCGGAGCAGGAACTCCTGGAGATCGCGCTGCAGGCGGCGCGGGCCGCCGGCGACGAGCTGCTCGGCTTCTGGCGCCGGCCGCTCGAGGTGGGCTCGAAGAGCACGCCGACCGACCCGGTGACCGAGGCTGACCTGCGCGCCGAGCGCGCGATCCGTGAGGTCATCGCCGAGCGTCGCCCGCACGACGCGATCCTCGGGGAGGAGGGTGGCGCGAGCGGGGATGGCGAGCTGCGCTGGGTGGTCGACCCGCTCGACGGCACCGTGAATTTCCTCTACGGCTCGGCGGTCTTTGCGGTCAGCATTGCCGTCGAGGATGCCGCCGGAGCCATCGCCGCGGTGGTGCTAGCCCCGGCGACGGGAGAGCTGTTCTCCGCCACCCGCTCCGGTCAGCCGCTCTGTAATGGTGACCCGCTCACAGCGAGTCGGTGTGAC
>JAJYHG010000254.1 GCA_021784895.1 Actinomycetes bacterium | reverse complement strand
GCCGGTGCCGGAGCCTCGGCCGGTGCGCGCCCTGCAACTGCCGCTGACTGCGGCAGCCCAGCCCGTCCCGGCGCCGCCGCGGCCCCCGGCGCGCGCCCGCAGCCTGCTGTGGCCGACGGCCGCATTCGTCGCGCTGATGGTGCTACCGCCCGGAGCGGGGATCGTCGCGGTGGGGCTAGCGGTCGCTGGCCGCATGCTGTGGCGGGCCAGCGAGCAGCGCCGGGCGCGACGGGCTGAGATCAGGGCGCTCGCGGCCGAAGGGCCGTCGATTGTGATCGGCGTTGACGCTGACGGCCGGCCGGTCACGATCCCGGAGCGGACGCTCGCTGCCCATGGCCTGATCGTCGGCGCTACCGGGGCCGGAAAGTCGACCACGCTGCTCACCCTGCTTACGGATCAGATCGCCCGCGGGCGGCCCGTTGTAGCGATCGACCTCAAGGGCAGCCGGGAGTTCTCCGACCACCTGCGTGCGGCCGCGGAGGCGGCGGGGCGCCCCTTCCTGGAGTGGACCCCGGACGGCGCCACCCACTGGAACCCACTGGCCGCAGGCAACACCACTGAGCTCAAGGACAAGCTCCTCGGCACCGAGCGCTTCACCGAGCCCCATTACCGCCGTGCGGCGGAGCGCTACCTGCAGACCGCCATCCAGGTGGCGCTCGAGGTATCGCCAGGCGAGAAGCTGAGCCTCGCGCGCGTCGTTGACCTGATGTCCCCGCCACGGCTGATCGCGGCCGCACGTGACGCATCACCACAGATGCGTGAGCGCGTGCGTGACTACCTCTCGAGTCTCACCCCTGATCAGGTGAGCGCGGTCCGCGGCCTCGGGTCGCGGCTCGCGGTCCTGAGTGAGTCAGACAGCGGCCCGCTGCTGGAGCCGGGGCCGCCCGAGGGCACGCTGGATCTGCGGCGCGCCCTGCGCGGCGGGGAGGTGGTGCTCTTCAGCCTCAACTCGAGCAGGTACGGGGGTCTCGCGTCGATGCTTGGCACGCTCGCTGTTCAGGACCTCACTGCGGCGGCAGGAGCGCGCCTCGACGAACCCGTCGCCAGCCGCCCGCGCGCGGTGGTGGCCATCGACGAGTTCTCTGCCCTTGGATCGGACAACGTGCTCGCGCTGCTCGTCCGCGGTCGCGAAGCGGGCGTGGGAGTGCTGCTCGCCACCCAGGAGCTGGCCGACCTCACGCGTTCCGGGGCGGGCGTGCGCGAACAGATCCTGGGCAACACGGCGCTGAAGATCGCCCACCGCCAGGACGTGCCCGAGTCCGCGCGCGCGGTCGCCGGCCTCACCGGCATCGTGCGCGCCTGGGAGCGCAGCTACCAGCACCGCTCCTCGGCGGCCGGAGTGGTGGGCTCAACCACGGTGAGCGACCGGCTGGTCGACCGCTACCGCGTCGACCCCGAGCAGATCGGCACAATGCACACGGGAGAGGCGGTGGTGGTGATCAAGGCGCCCGTGCCGCGGACTACCGTGACCCGGATCCGGCGCGAGCCGCCAGCCGCCGGCGCCGACGCTGGGCGGTAACCAGACGCTGACCTGGTGGGCGAGGCGGCAGTCGCGGCGGTGGCAGCAGCCGACTGGGCAGATCAGCGCGGCTCGCGGCTCGCGGCTCGCTCACCCCCTCATAGGCACGCGCTCACCAGCGAGTAGCCAAACAAAAACCCGCCCGTAACCGCCCAACCCCCAGCGATCCCGGGCGTTTCCGCGTCCCACGATCAAAAGCTTCCGTTCAGTAGTGACCCCAATCCGACCCACTTCCGAAACAGCCCCTCGGTCTCCGCGCCTAGCAGGGGTCTCCGGCGATCCGGATCGGAAGCGCATCGTCCTGGTTTGCTGCAGGCGCCGGCGAGGGCGAGAGCGAGGGCGAGGGTGAGAGCGAGGGTGAGGGCGCAACGCGGGGCCGCATCCCCGCAGACCTGCCCTTCGCAACAACCGTGGCGCCGGGGCAGGGCACGCGCCTTTACAACCGCCGACTGGCGAGAGCTACTAAGTGCTGGCTTGCGCGCCGATGATGGCCCTACCCCTACCGCAAGCTGAGGCTGAACCGCGGGCGGCCCGCATCAGCCGGTCGCTCCCGGCGTGAGCCGGTAGGCGTCAAAGACGTTGTCGATGTTGCGCAGGCGGGTGATCGCCTGGTCGAGCGTGCGGGTGTCACCGACCTCGACCACGAACTGGTTGCGGATCATCGGGTGGTTTACGGTGCAGCGCGCTTCGATGATGTTGATCCCGGCCTCCGCGAAAGTCCGGGCCAGATCTTCCAGCAGCCGGTGGCGGTCCCAGCCCTGCACCTCGATCTCCACCTGGAAGGAGGTGTCCGCGTCGCCATCCCAGGAAACGGGCGTGAAGCGCTCGGGGTCCTTGCGCAGGACCTCGACGTTCGGGCAGTCCTCGCGGTGGATGGTGATTCCACGGCCGAGCGAGATGTAGCCGACGATCTCATCTCCCGGTACGGGGTGACAGCACTTGGCCATCCGCAGCATGACCTCGTCGATTCCCTCCACATTGACGCCGTAGCGGTTGGAGGAGGTGGTCGAGCGCGCGCGCCGGCGCCCAGCGGACATCAGGTCGGCGGCGGCGGTCGGCTCGATCGCGGCGGTCTGCCCGGACTTCAGCCGCTGCATCAGCTTGTTGACCACAACCTGGGGGGAGACCTTCCCCGAGCCGAGCGCGATATAGAAGTCGTCGCCCTTACGAAAGCCCATCTCGCGTATCACCTCGGCCATCAGCGGCGCGGCGACGATCTTCTGCGCCGGTAGCCCCTGCTTGCGCAGCTGCTCCTGCAGCAGCTCGCGCCCAGAGTGCTCGGTGTCCTTGCGGTTCTCTGCCTTGTACCAGGCTTTGATCTTGTTGCGCGCGCGTGTCGTCTTGACCAGCGCCAGCCAGTCGCGGGATGGCCCGCGCTCGCGCTTGGAGGTCAGGACCTCGACGATGTCACCGGAGCGCAGCTGGTAGGAGAGCGGCACGATCTTGCCGTTGACCTTGGCGCCCACGCAGCGGTGTCCGACGTCGGTGTGGATCTCGTAGGCGAAGTCAAGTGGCGTCGCACCGGCAGCCAGGGACTTGACCTCACCCTTTGGCGTGAAGACGAACACGTCGTCTTCAAACAGGTCGACCTTCAGGGTCTCGACGAACTCACGCGGGTCAGAGACGTCCTTTTGCCAGTCGACCAGCGAGCGCAGCCACTTGAGCTTGCCATCAGGGTCGCGCAGCGCCGCATCACCACCGGCTTTCCCGGCGAGCTTTCCACCCGGCCCGGAGCCCTCCTTGTACATCCAGTGCGCGGCGATGCCGTACTCGGCCAGGTCATGCATCGCGCGGGTGCGAATCTGGATCTCGAGCGGCCTGCCCTCGGGCCCGATCACCGTCGTGTGCAGCGACTGATACATGTTGAACTTCGGCATCGCGACAAAGTCCTTGAAGCGGCCGGGCAGCGGTTTCCAGAGCGAGTGGATCACGCCCACGGCGCCATAGCAGTCTTTGACCGAGCCGACGATCACGCGCATCGCGGTGAGGTCGTAGATCTCGTTGAACTCGCGCCCCTTCTTGGTCATCTTCGCGTAGATGGAGTAGAAGTGCTTGGCGCGACCGGAGATCTCGGCGTTGATGCCGAGCTCAGCCAGCTCCTTGGAGAGGTACTCACCGGCGCCCGAGACGTAGCGCTCGCGATCATCACGCTGCTGCGCCACAAGCATCTTGATCTCGTTGTATTTGCGCGGGTGCAGCGTCTGAAACGCCAGATCCTCGAGCTCCCACTTGATCGCATGGATGCCCAGGCGGTGAGCGATCGGCGCATAGATGTCGAGCGTCTCGCGCGCCTTGTCAATCTGCTTCTGCTTGGGCATCGCGTCGATCGTGCGCATGTTGTGCAGACGGTCGGCGAGCTTGATCAGGATCACGCGGATATCCGAAGCCATCGCGACCACCATCTTGCGGTAGTTCTCAGCCTGTGCCTCATCCCGGGACTGGAACGTCAGGCCGGTCAACTTGGTGACCCCGTCGACCAGCCCCGCGACCTCGGCGCCAAAGCGCTCCTCGATGTCCTGAAGCGAAGCCTCCGTGTCCTCGACGGTGTCATGCAGCAGCGCTGCACAGAGCGTCTCGGTGTCAAGCCGCATGCTGGCACAGACCTTCGCGACGCTGACCGGGTGCACGATGAACTTCTCACCGGAACGCCGCCGCTGGCCCGCATGGTGCTCGCACGCGTAGATGAAGGCGTCACGCACACGGTCGTGGTCCACCGCCACAGCCGCCTCGTCGGCGTGCTCCTCGACGACCGCGAACAGGTCGCCGAGCAGGCTGAGATGAAACTCGCCGAGCGCGAACTCGCCGCCATCGCCGCGCGTGGCGCCATCGGCAAGCAGCGTGCCGTCGGCGCGGGAGGACGCGGCTGACTGCGACCTCAGCCTGACCGTCTTGCCTGTAAACCGCTCAGAAATCGCTGACCGTCCTCGTTCACCTTGATGTAAGCCCGGTAGGCGGCCGAACGCTCAAGCTCAGTGGGCTCTGAGCGAGCGACCGCAATGGCCGGCAGATCCCGGTCGAGGCTGACGAGCTCAAGCTCTGTGAGGACCCTCACCAGGCGCCCGGACAATCTGGCCGGCCGCGGCTGCCGACTGCCACCACGGAGCAGCTGCTCGAGCTCCCCGCCGGCCACCCTCCCCCGCTCACGCAGGGCTTTGTAGAGGGTTCCGAGCGAGGTACGCAGGACGTACCCCAGCTCATGCATCTGCTCTGCAAAGCGTAGCTCAGCCTCGCCCCAGCTCAGGTGGATGTAGCCGCTACCACTGCGTATGACCAGGTCCTGCGGTGGTGATGCGGGCGGATCGATCACAACGATGTGTTGAAAGCCGGCAGCAAGCTGCGGCTCATCCGCCAGCGCCTCGTGGCTGATGAGCGCGAATCCCCCGCCGCGCCCAGCGAGACCGGCGAGCCGCCTGGGCGTGTCCGCGCAGACGACCAGCACCGCCTGCCCCGGCCGGCAGGCGGACTGGGCGTCGGCGATTGTGGCCAGTGCGCCGCAGCCGCGCCGGTCAACCACGGTGCGCAGCCCATCAGCGGCCGACTGATGATTTGCTGTCAGCTCGTGACTCTCCGGCAGCCGGCGATCCAGCTCTGCCCAGACGGCGGCGAGGTAGTCTGCTGGCTCACCGCGCACAGTGATCTCAGCCGGCTGGCACGGCACCGCGTGCGCCAGCACCAGCCGCGGCTCCACCACGCCGTTCCAGACGTTGCGCTGAAGCGCAAAACTCGCATCCACCCGCTGCCCGTCGAGCCCCGGGCTGCTGCTCGCATACCCGAAAGCGACGGCGCTGGCGCGGGCAGCGCCCGAAGTCAGGCTGAAGCGCACATGCTGGCCCGCGTCGCCCATGGAGCGCACCGCTTCGAAGGTGGCTGCCGGCACGTAGAGCCGTGGCTCCGGGTTGGCATTGCCGAACGGGGCCAGGGTCTGCAGCTCCTCCGCCAGCGAGAGCGACACCTCAGCGGGGCTGAGGACGGCGTCGGCGCGCTCGTCGGGGGCCAGCATCGCGGGCGTCAGT
>JAJYHG010000179.1 GCA_021784895.1 Actinomycetes bacterium | reverse complement strand
GAGCCGGTGATGTCGGCCGGGAGCAGGTCCGGCGTGCATTGCAGGCGGCGGAACTGCAGGCCAAGTGCGGTCGCGAGGCTGCGTGCGGCGAGCGTCTTGCCCAGCCCGGGCACGTCCTCGAACAACACGTGGCCGCCCGCCAGGATCGCGGCCAGCGCCAGCTCGAGCGGCTCGCCCATGCCGACCACGACCGTGGCAACGCGCTCAATCACCTGCTCCGCCAGGACGGCGATCTCATCCACCTGCAAGCCGTCAGCGCTCACGTGCCCTCCGCGGTCCGGCCGGGCTCGGGCCGCGATGCGCCAGCCCGCCACCTCGGGGCAGCGGATAGTAGACGGGGTTCAGCGCGTCGAGCGCATCCAGCACCCGCGCGAGCGAAGCCAGCCGCAGGCGGCCCCAGCGCCTGCGCGTGAGTGCGCGGTAGGCGGAGGCGCCGATCCGCCGCTCGATCGCGCCCCGCTGCGCAGGGTCGCCGAGGTCCAGGCCTTCGAGCGCCAGCCGGTGGCGAGCCACCTGGCGCAGCTCCCGCTCGGCCGCTAGCCCAACCCCGCCAAGACCACCGCGCAGCGACCAGGCGAGGCTGTCCACGTCGCGGCGGGCGCCATCGGCGCTGCCCCGCCGCAGCGGCCGCCAGGCCGGCTCTCCGCCGCCCGCCGCTGAGGCCGCAGCATCGGCCGCGAGCCAGGCCACCGTGATCGCTGCGCCGAGCGCGATCGCATGCCAGGCGCTGGCGCCGAAGTACCAGCACACGAGCGCGATCACCGCCGCCATCAGTGCCCTGAAGGCGACGTCGCGTGAGACGCTCACCGCCCGGCCGCCTCCGGCTCCCGCCAGCTCGAGGAGAGCCGCTCCAGGGCCTCGCGCACGGTATCCACGTCCGCAGCAGTCACCGGGTGGTCACCAAAGCGCGTGCGCAGGTAAAGCTGCAGGAGCGTTCTGATCGCACGCTCGTCGGCAAACGCGCGGCTCAGCACCCGCGTGGTGAACTCGGTCGGGCCCTCGGACGGGCTGCGCACGACCCCCGCCTGCGCGGCACTCTCCTGCAGGCCCACCCAGGCCCGCACCACCGCGTCGGCTGGCTCTCCGGGTTCATCCAGCGCCCGCAGGGCGAGCTCGATGCCGCTCGCGAGCACCATCTGCTCGGGTTCTGGCTCGGGCACGAAGGCGGCCGGCGTAACCGCCACAGCGCTCACCGGCAGCCCGGGTGACGGCAGCGCACTGCGCCGGTCCCGCCACAGCCGCGCGAGCACCCAGGCCGCCAGCGCCCCCACCACGACGATCGCCAGCACGAGCAGCCAGCCGGGAAGCGGGGCCGTGCGCACGTGCGCGCCCGTGTGCCTGCGCGAGGCTTCACCCGCACCCGCCAGGCGCCGCGCGCGGCTAGCATGGCCGCCAAGGCTCAGGCGCGGATACCACCGGGGTCCGCTGAACTCCGGGGCGCCACCGAGCGCAGCGGCCAGGACCACGACCGCACCCAAAAGCCAGGCCGCCGGCAGCCTGCTGCCAGAGCGCATCAGCGCGCTCGCGCGCGAGCCGGGAACGAGACCTGCAGCCACCCAGCCACCCTACCGCAGGCTCGCCCAACTCGCTGCGCTCGGTGCACAAAGATCAGCCGGGGCGTGACCAGCGGTCCAGCACCATCAGGGTCTTGGTGCCGGTCACGCGGCCGGTGCGGCGCAGGCGGTTGACGACCGTCTTGAGGTGCTCGACGTCGCTGACACGGATCCGCAGCAGGGCGTCGGGGTCACCGGCCATGGTGAAGACCTCACAGATCTCCGGGATCCGCTCGACCTCGCCGAGGATCTCGTCGATGTCGGCGTTGCCGGCGAAGCGCAGCTCCGTGAAAGCCTCGATCGACGGCCCGATCATGGCGTGGTCGACGGACACCGTGTAACCGGTGATCACGCCGAGGCGCTCGAGGCGGTCGAGGCGGCGCTTGACCGGAGCTGAGGAGAGATTCACCCGGCCGGCGATGTCGGTGATGGTGCGGCGGGCGTCATCACGCAGCAGCGCGATGATCCGCTCATCAATGTCGTCGAGCTGCACATGACCGGCCATAGCGCAAAAAATCCTATCTAGACCGCCACCGCAACGCTTGATTCATGCGCCGCGAGCGCGAAGGCTGCGAGCTGGTTGCCGACCCGGCGCGACTGCACTTTGCTTGTGCCAGCTGCAACCAGACGGAGGAGGGGCAGGAGGCTCATGGCAGGGCAACCGATCGATTACTGGAAGAGCGAGCAGCTCGTGTTGTGCCACGACGACGGCGTCGGCCTGCGCGCGGTGATCGCGATCAACGACACCACCCTCGGACCCGGGCTCGGGGGCGTGCGCTGCGTCCGCTACCCCTCAGACAGCGCCGCGATCACCGAGGCGCAGCGCCTGGGCGCAGCGATGACGCTCAAGAACGCCTTCGCCGGCCTGCCCTACGGCGGTGCCAAGTCGGTGATCGAGGCCCCCGGCCCCGAGGTGGACCGCGAGGCGCTGATGCGGCGCTTCGGCGAGTTTGTGATCCGCACCGGCGGCGCCTACATCCCCGGCGTGGATATGGGCACCAGCGTCGCTGACCTGCAGCTGATGGCCGACGCCGGCGCCGAGGTCTCATGCAACCAGGAGGATCCGTCACCCTGGACGGCGGTCGGGGTCGCCGCCGCCGTGCGCGCCGCAATCGAGCACGTGGATCAGCGCGAGGGGATCGACGGCGCGCGGGTCCTGATCCAGGGCGCCGGGCATGTCGGCGCCGCGCTGGCGCGCGACCTGGCGGCCGACGGGGCGCAGATCATCCTCGCCGACATCAACGCCGCGCGCGCTGCCATGGTCGCCGCCGAGGTGGGCGGGCGCGCCGTCGCCGCCGACGAGGTGCTCACCACACCCTGTGACGTGCTCTCCCCCTGCTCGGTGGCCAAGGTGATCACCCCGCAGACGGTGCCGGCGCTCGCCTGCCGGATGCTCGTCGGGGCCGCCAACGACACACTGTCGGACGAGAGCTGCGCCGAGCTGCTGGCGTCCCGCGGCATCACCTACGTGCCCGACTTCATCTCAAACGCCGGTGGCGTGATCCACATCCACAGCCTGCGGGCAGGCCACGACGAGCAGCGCCTGCGGGCCGACGTGCTGCGAATCGGCTCGCGCACCCGCGAGGTGCTCGAGTCGGCGTCAGGGACCGCCCAGACGCCGTTAGCAGTCGCGACCGAGCGCGTGCGCCGGATCCTGGCCGACGCACGGGACGCTGCGGCCGGCGCGCGTAGCAGCGGCGCAGCGCGCCGGGAGGGCGAGCGGAGCCTGACGGCCGTATGAGCACGTTCACACCGCTGCGCAGGCTGACGCTTGCGGACCGCTACGAGGCCACGAACGGGCCAATCCTGCTCGACGGGATGCAGGCGATCGTGCGCATGATGCTCGACCTGCGCACCCTGGATGCGCAGCGTGGCTATGACACCGGCGTGTTCGTCAGCGGCTACCCCGGCTCGCCGCTCGGCGGGCTCGACCTCGAGCTGGAGCGCTCCACGCGGCGGATCGAGGCCGCCGGGATCGTCTTCCAGCCCGGCCTCAACGAGGAGCTCGCGGCAACCGCGGTCGCAGGCACCCAGCTGCTGGGTGAGCTGCCGGGCGCGACCCGACAGGGGGTGACCGGCTTCTGGTACGGCAAGTCGCCCGGCCTTGACCGCGCGAGCGACGCGATCCGCCACGGCAACCTCTCCGGCACCGCCCCGCTGGGCGGTGCCGTCGCCCTGATCGGGGACGACCCGATGGCCAAGTCCTCGACCGTTCCTGGCTCCTGCGAGCAGACCTGCCGCAGCCTCTGGATGCCGGTGCTGGCCCCGGGGTCGGTGGCCGAGCTGGTCGAGCTGGGGCTGCACGCGGTCGAGATGTCCCGGCACGCCGGGGTCTGGACCGCGCTGAGGGTGCTCACCGACGTGGCCGACTCCTCCGGCGTGGCGGAGGCGGGCGCGGCTCTGGCCGCGATCCCAGAGCTCGCACGGCGCCCGCGCACGGCGCCGCCGGTGCTGCTGGCACCGACGACCCTCGACGCCGAGCGCGACCTCTTCAGCTCGCGGCTGGCACGCGCGCTCGAGTACTCGAGGATCGCGGGCCTCAACCGGGTTGTGTTCGAGCCCTCGCGGCCGCGGCTGGCGCTGGTCGCGGTCGGCATGGGCCAGCAGGCGCTGCTGCGGGCGCTGTCTGACCTTGGCCTTGGCCGTGATCAGTGGGAGGCGCTCGGGCTGCGGCTCGTCCACGTGCGCATGCCCTGGCCGCTCGAGGCCGCCCAGCTGCGGGAGTTCGCACGGGACGTGGAGAGCGTGCTGGTGATCGAGGACAAGCTGCCGTTCGTCGAGGCGGCGCTCAAGGAGGCGCTCTACCGCACGCCGTCCGCGCCGCTGGTGCTCGGCAAGGCCGATCACGACCGCAGTGAGCTGCTGCCGGTCGGTGGAGGCGAGCTGCTGCCGCCCGGCGGCGCGGTGTCCGCTGACGATGTTGCCCGCGCGCTCGCACGCGTGCTACCGGCCGACCTCGTCTGGCCGGAGCTCCGTGCCCGCCTTGACGCGGCGCTCGAGGACCGCACGCACCCGCTGGACCGGCTCGTGCAGGAGCTGGCGCGCACCCCCTACTTCTGCTCTGGCTGCCCGCACAACACCTCGACTCGCTTCGGCGCCGAGCAGCTGGTGGGCGTCGGGATCGGCTGCCACACGATGGTCGCGCTCGAGACCGGCGACCGCCGTGGCCACGTGCTCGGGATGCCGCAGATGGGCGGCGAGGGCGCGCAGTGGATCGGCCTGGCGCCCTTCTCAGCCCAGCAGCACTTCACCCAGAACCTCGGCGACGGCACCTTCCACCACTCCGGCTCGCTGGCGATCCGCGCCGCTCTGGCGGCGGGCGTGAACATCACCTACAGGCTGCTCTACAACGACGCCGTCGCGATGACCGGCGGCCAGCAGCCGCAGGGCAAGATGTCGGTCGCAGAGATCGTGACCGAACTCGCGGCGGAGGGGGTCGCACAGGTGATCGTCACCACGCCGGAGCCCGAGCGCTACCACGGGGTGACGCTGCCACCGCTCGCCTCGGTGCGCCACCGCGACCAGATCGCGGCCGTGCAGGCCGAGCTGGCGGCGGTCAAGGGCGTGACCGTGCTGATCCACGACGACCGCTGCGCCACCGAGAAGCGGCGCATGCGCAAGCGCGGCCTGCTGCCGGCGCCGACCGAGCGGGTCTGGATCAACGAGCGCGTCTGCGAAGGCTGCGGCGACTGCGGCGAGAAGTCATCCTGCCTGTCGGTGCAGCCGGTGCAGACCGAGTTCGGGCGCAAAACGCGTATCCACCAGAGCTCCTGCAACCTCGACATGAGCTGCATCAAGGGCGACTGCCCGTCGTTTCTGCTGGTTGAGCCGGCCAAGCCGGCCAAGCGGGCCAAGCCAGCCGCGCCGGCTGCACGTGCGGCGATCCCCGAGGCTCCCGGCGACCTGCCGGAGCCGGTGCTGCGCGTACCCAGCGACGCGCTCGTGCGGATGCCCGGCGTCGGCGGCACGGGCGTGGTCACCGCGGCCGCGATCCTGCGCACCGCCGCCCACCTAGGGGGTGCGCACGCCGCCGCACTCGACCAGACCGGCCTTGCGCAGAAGGGCGGGCCGGTGGTCTCTGACCTGCGGATTGCGAGCGCGCCGATAGCCGGCCAGGTGCGCGCCAGCCGCGGCAGCGTCGACCTGCTGCTCGGCTTTGACCTGCTCGGCTGCGTCACCCCGCAGACGGTCGAGACGCTCTCTGGCGAGCGCACCGTCGCCGTCCTCAATCTGGATGTCTCCCCGACCGCGTCGATGGTTCTCGACGTGAATTCGCCCGCACCGGACCCGGAGCGCCTGGTCACGCGCGTGCAGCGCATGACCCGCGGCGAGGAGTGCGTCGCGATCGCCGCCGAGACGCTCGCCGAGCGGCTGTTCGGCAGCCACCTGCAGGCGAACATGCTGCTGATCGGCGCCGCCTACCAGCACGGCTGCCTGCCGCTGCGCGCAGACGCGATCGAGCGCGCGATCGAGCTCAACGGCACCGCCGCGGCCGCCAACGTCGCCGCGTTCCGCTGGGGCCGGGCCGCGGTGGCGCGGCCGGAGCTCCTGCCCGCCGCTGGGCCGGACGCGGCAGCGCCCCAGGCTGCCGCTGCCACGGCGAGCGAGCCGCTCTCCGCCCGGATCGAGCGCTACACGCGTGAGCTCACCGCCTACCAGGACGCGCGCTACGCGGCCCGCTTCAGGCGCGAGGTGGAGCGGCTGGCGGCGCTCGTGAGAGAGCGGCTCGGCGAGGGCGGCGAGCCGCTGTCGGCTGCCTACGCCGGCGGGCTCTACAAGCTGATGGCCTACAAGGACGAGTACGAGGTCGCGCGGCTGCACCTGGACACGATTGAACGCGCCCGCCTGGATGCCGAGTTCGGTCCGGATGCGCGCGTCAAGGTGCTGCTGCACCCGCCGGTCCTGCGCGAGCTGGGCATGCAGCGCAAGCTCCGCCTGGACCGCTCGGCGGGGCCGCTTTTCCGGACGCTCGTGCGCGCCCGGCGCCTGCGCGGCACGCCGCTTGACCCGTTCGGCCGCACCGAGGTGCGGCGGGTCGAACGGGCGCTGGTCGACGAGTACCGGGAGCTCGCCTCCCGCGCGGTCGCGCGCCTGGAGCCGATGAACGCCGCCGTGGTCATGCAGGTCCTCGAGCTTCCCGACATGGTCCGCGGCTACGAGCAGATCAAGCTCGCCAACGTGGCGCGGATGCGGGCGCGGGCGGCGGAGCTGCTGGCGGCGCTCGACGCGGCCCCGGCGCCAGAGCCGGCCGCGGAGCTGGAGCTGGAGCTGGCGCCCGCACCGCGGGCCTGAGCTGCGGGCGGATCGCTTGTTCAGGCGCGGCTCCAAGTGCGGCCGGCGTCGCGCGTGCGCCACAGGCTCGTGGACGGACCGAGTCCCTGGGCTATAGCCCAGCCGTCGTGTGCGTTGATGAACGTGACCTGCAGGCTGCCAGCAGCGTCGTTTCCGATCTGCGGCCAGACCCGCCAGTTGCGCCCGCCGTCGAAGGTACCAGCAAGCGAGCCGCGGTCGCCGACATAGAACACCGTATGGGAGCTGACTGCCGCGAGTCCGCCCAGGTAGCCGCCCAGCGGCATCTGGACGTGACAGTGGCGCAGGTAGAGCCCGCAGGCCGCGACGGCGACAGTCCAGCGCGCACCTCCGTCGCTGGACAGGGCGAGGCTCTTGATCTGCAAGCCCACCCCAGGCTCGCCGGCGCAGGCAAGCCAGGCGACCCCATCGGAGGCGACCGCAAGCTCGCTCTGGTAGAGCCCTGAGTCGCATGGGGCCGCAACATGGGTCCAGTGGCGGTGGCCAGGCACGAGGCGCTGCACGGTGCCAGTGGCGGGGGCCGGCTTGCCGATGCCGGGCAGGCTCCCGGGGAGCGCGAGCAACAGCGTGCCATCCGGGGTGCGAGCGAGCAGCGTAGAGGTCGCCATTTCGGCGTCGAAGACGGGTGCGCTTGGGGTTGTTCGATCGGGCGGCTGCGGGCGCAGCAGCTGCCAGCTGACACCGCCGTTCTGTGAGCGGAGCAGCTCGAGGCCGCAGAGTTGCGCCACCGCACGGCAGCGGTCTGCCACGATTGCCCACGCGCTCGCACCGTGCGTGGTCATACCGGCGAGCGGGCCCGGCAGCCGCTCACGCTGCCAGCTCCTGCCCATGTCGTGGCTGACCGCCAGGTTCGGGCCATAGGCAAGGAGATCATGCGGCCCCGCGAACGCGACCGCGCTGTAGGCGACCCCGTTGCCACAGTTGGTGTGCGCGAGCAGCTGGCCCACCGGCCCAAAGCTCGCACCTCCATCGGTGGTGGCCCGCGTGTAGAGCACGCACTTGACAGGACCGTTGCCGCTGACCGGATAGCGCTCAGTCTGAAACAACCCGGCGCCGTCGCTCGGGGTTCTGAAGGCGACCCACCGCAGGGTCGTGGCGACCGCGAATCGCGACGCGCCGCTCGAAGCCGCGGCCGCAGCAGCGGCCATGCACACGGCCGCGAAAGCCACGAGCACCCCTACCCATCCAACCCCGGTGAGTCGAGCCTGCCGCATCTGCCCCGTCATTGCCGCACCGTCGCGGCGTGTGACCGCTATCTGCGTGAAGCGGGCGACGGGAATCGAACCCGCCCTAGAAGCTTGGAAGGCTTCGGTGCCACCACAACACTTCGCCCGCGGTGCTCCTGAAAGCTTAGAGTCTTCCCGTCCGCCGCGGGTACGGCTCAGATCCCGGCGACTGCGGGCCGCTCCCCGGCGCCTACAATGGCCCCACCGAAGGGGAGTAGCACAATTGGTAGTGCACCGGTCTCCAAAACCGGGGGTTGCAGGTTCGAGTCCTGTCTCCCCTGCTTCGAAAGTAGCCGATTTGCAGGTTGTTTGTATTGCCTGATGATCTGGCCGCGACACCATGAGGATTTGGCTACCACATTTGGCTACCAAATCGCCGCTAGGATCAGAACCGCTCAACACGGTAGTCCGGCAGGCAGGCGCATCCGCTAGTAGATCTGCACGGGCTTGTGCTATGCCTGAACCAGGCGCCCGTCGTCGTGACGTGCCGATCCGTCGGCGGTTGTTCTCCAGGTTGAGAGGGTCGCTGGGGCTCGTGGCAGCCGCCGCGGTCGCCGCGTTCGGCATTTACGCGATCTCGGCAAACGCCGATGTGCGACCGATGATCGTCGGCGGTACGTCAGCACCCAGTGGCTGGGGCTTCGTAGCGTTCGTGGAGAACAGCGCTGTCGGGTTTCGCTGTAGCGGCACCGTGGTCGCCCCCGAGCTGGTGCTGACCGCCGGGCATTACGCGGCAAGCGAGCTGACCAGCGTTCCATACAGCCCGTCCGGCTACATGATCTACACCGGCAACGTCGATTGGCAAGACGGGACGCCGAGCGCGGTTTCGCAGGTCATCCCATACCCGGGCTTCACGCCGGTCACAACCCCGACGGCAGCAACCTCGCCGATGGCGACGCGGCGCTGCTCGTACTGAGCACCCCGACCGCTGCACCAGCTGTACAGCTTGCCAGCGACCCCTCGGATCTGTCGCTGCTTGACGCCGGCACCGGCGCTCTGACCGCCGGGTGGGGGCTGACCGACCCGAGCGTGAACATGGAGCCTACAACGCTTCAGTACGGAGAGACCGTCGTACAAGATCCGAGCTACTGCGCACAGTTAGCTGCCAGCAGCGGCAACTTCTTCGACAGCACCGGTCAGCTGTGCGAGATCGACGCGCCGACATACGCGGACGGGACCTGCAGCGGCAATAGCGGCGGTCCGCTGATCGCGGCATTGCCTGGCACGACCACGCCGGTCGAGATCGGCCTCACGAGCTACGGCATGAATTCTTGTGACACGGCGTTGGCACAGTACTTCACGCGCACCGACGCAATCTACGGGTGAGTGCAGCAGTGGATCGCCGCGCTCGCAGCACCGACCGCGACCACGGGTGCCGCTAGCAGTGTCGGTGAGAGCAGTGCGGTGCTCAACGGCTCGGCCACGGCCGTCGGTGCTGCGGCGAGCGTGTACTACCAGTGGGGAACCACCACCGCCTACGGCAACACAACCGCCGCTGTGGCAGCCTCCAGTTCCACGGCTGTTGACCCGCAGGCAGCGCTCACAGGGATTGCCCCAAGCACCACTTACCACCTCCGGCTTGTCGCCGCCAGCGCCGACGGGACCGCGTACGGCGCTGATCAGTCCCTCACGACATCCGCGGCGCCACCGCCACCGTCAACGCCGACCACGACGGCGCGGCCGCGCGTGCAGACGATGACGCTGGCCGACGCGAGATATGACACACATGAGACGTTGCACGGAGCGCTTCGCCGTGCGTGGGCGGTCCGGCACGTGCAACAGCTCCGATGCCAGCGCCGCTCGCGTGTGCGCTTCTTGTGCGCGGTCGCATGGTGGCAAGGCACGAACGACTATTACGGACAGGTATCAGTCTGGAACGTGCTCGTGTCCGGCGCCACCGAGTGGACAGACCACTACGCGATCCGCTGGGTCAACAACCGCTGTTACTTCGACTCTGGGCATCGTGCCCGCTGCAGGGTCCGTCGGCGCGCTGGCAACTTCTGATCGCGCCGAAACCAGACAGCCTGGGTCCCAGGGCACAGTCGGGCGCCTCCCACCGACCCTACCATGACCCCTTACAGTACACGATGCGGGTCTTTCGCTCGTTGAGCGAGAGTCCGCAGTCCGCTAGTCGCGAGGCGATCATGGCCCGCACGTGCTGGGCCTGATCCTCGCTTCGGGCGTAGACGATGATGCCATCGCAATAGCGCTCGTATTGAGTGAGCGCCGGAGGCGGTAGGTTCGACGGGGCGAAACCAGACCAGTCGGACCAGCACGTGCAGCGCAGCCGAACGCTTCTCACTGACCTTACAGCAGACCACACGGCCTAGAGGCAGACGTGGTTCCGGTCTCGCTCGTTGGTGAGGTGGTAGGGCCAGTAGGTCTTCGACTCGTTACTGGCGGTGATCGCGTGAAGTTTCAACGTTGTTTCGGCGCCGCGCAGGTCCCGGCGGGACACGTCCCGAGGTGCGACTCGTGACCACACTCGACTGGCTGAGCTTCCACGGACCTTGACGTGCCGGATCGGCCGGAACCGCCCCGCCCGGTTGCAGCGGCGGGGTCGCGGTCAGCAGCCGCCGACAGCTTCGGTAGACGGAGCAGCTGGGTCAGCGCGCAGCGACAGCTTCACCAGCCGGAGAAGCCGCTCGTGGCTGAAACGGTGCCCCAGGACTCACGAGTTCGAACTCGGCGCTGATCGCCGCCGCCACGCGGGAGACGATCTCCTCCCATGCGATAGCGCCCTTCTCAGCGCTTGCCCGTGTCGCCTTCCAGAGCGTGCCGCTCTCGGGGATGAACTCCGCCGGAGGTGGCACGACGTCGTAGGGCGGGTGCCGCCGTGCCTCATCATCCACCGCACGGTCGATCAGCACCAGGTCGGGCCTCAGATGCTGCATGAGCGAGGTCTCGAGTACGGCGGCGTGCTCGACGTCCCAGCCGGGGAACTCGTCGCCGAAGAGGGTCTGCATCACGGGCTCAGACAGCTCCGAGAAGGCAGCCTCGACGACCATGATCCGCAGACCCTGAGCGGCAAGACGCTCGTTGGCGCACCACGCCGCCTCGTAGACGAAGTTGCTGTTCTCGAAGTGCCAGTTGAGGACCACCAGCCGGCGGAACCCGCTCTGGGCAAGCGCCGCCAGCACGTCCTCCACGAGCGCGATCAGTGTCCTGCCGCTCAGGCTGATCGTGCCCGGAAATCCCTCCCCTCCTCCGGAGAGCGGCCGTGACCGGTACCCGTAGGCGATCGGCGGAGCCACCAGCAGCCCGAGCATCCGAGCGGCCTCGCGACCCAGCGACTCGGGCAACACCACGTCGGTGCAGAGCGGAAGGTGGTAGCCGTGCTGCTCGGTCGATCCCACCGGCACGATCACCGGAACATCACGCCCGGCCGCCTCCCGTATCTCAGGCCATGTTAGTTCGTCCAGACGCACCGATCTGAGGTCGAACTCCTTAAGCTCGCTGTGATCTACTGATGGCATGTCAAAGACCAACCCTTACGGCCGTTGTTTCCTCTTTGCTGCTTACGGTTTCCTTGGCGGGGACTGACTCTTCTGGGAAGCCGAGCAGTCGCTCTCTGGCCGTGCTCCGGGAGACACCCGCCGCGAGGCCGATGTAGAGGATGGCGGCCAGCAGCCATGCTTCGAGGGGCACGATCCCCCACCCATTGAGTGGCGATCCCGACTGGCCCGGAAGGATTCCGCTACCGAAGGACCCTAAGCCGGCCGCCACAACGAGCGCAATGATGGCGGGCCAGTTGGCGAGCGCAGCCTGATTCCAGGACGGCACCTTGTCGAGGCGTCTAGTCACTCCCAGCAACCGTGGCAGCACCAGCTGGTCGGTGTACATGATCACGGTGGCGGTCGGCACCGTCACGGCAAGGAAGGTGGCCACCCTGAAGAAGTTGTCCAGGCTTTGTGGCACCCACCAGGCCATGAAGCCGCCACCAGCGGCAATCAATAGGCAAGTGTAGATGCGCCGCCACTGGCTCCAGCCGCCGAATAGGTTCTGGCCGGCATTTAGTGATTCGTAGTAATTTGCGTCATTGACCGCTACTTGCGTAGCGGTAGCCAACAGAAACGCGAGGATCGTGGCTCCGAACAGCGAAAAGCTGACTGCTCCTGCTACGTCCTTACCAAAGTCAGCACTGTGCACGCGTGCGGCGATTATCCAGCCTGCGATGGGGAACAGCAGTTGGCCCACAAATAGCCCGATGGCGAGAGGCGGCACAACCGAACGCACACGGGGTTTGGCGTACCGGAACAGGTCTGGCTCGTTCCCGTACGTTGCGAAGCCGATCGCGATTGTCACACCGATCGCGAATGGTGTTATGGCTGCGACATGTACGTGCGACTGCAGGACTTGGCCGTTAGTCGTTGCGAGCCCTTTGATCACCATCCATAGAACCCAAAGGACGGTGATGGGTGCGGCCACCCATCTGGCAAACGCACTGATACCAGTGAAGCCGAAGACGTTGTTCGTGATTCCGACCACAGCGATCAGTATCCCGATGATGGTGATTCCCCCCAACCCAAACAGCCCCCCCCAGATGGAGGCGAGTGTGCTCGACTGGTAGCCGACCCAGCCCAACGGGGCGATCAACACAACAGCAGAAACTAACCATGAGCCCACGCGGCCGAAAACCGAGCGGCTCATCAGGGCGTGCGTCTGTCCTCGCCAGGCGCCGAGGTAGGCCGACGGGATCGCATACAGCAGGTAGATGAGCGCACTGACGGCGACGACTTCAAGCAGACGCCCGAGTCCGTACCCGTAGGTGTAGAGCTCTGAGCCGAGCGTCATGTAGGAGAAGCCGGCGTAGAGCGTGACCCACAGCGGAACGTGGTGCGTCCAGGTGCCGCGGCGGGCATCCGCCGGCACGATGCCATCGTGGCTTGAGGAGTAGTCGTGCTTGACCTCCTCGCGCAGCTCGTCTGCTGGCAGCGGTGGCCCGTTCAGGGTCTTGTCGATGTTCATAGGTGGCTCTCGGACTATGCCCGGACGATGTTGTGTTCGGGGCCATAGGGGAATTTCGTGATGTTCTCGGCACCGTTCTCGCCGATCACGAGAATGTCGTGCTCGCGGTAGCCGCCCGCGCCGGGCTGCCCCTCCGGGATTGTGATCATCGGCTCCATCGAGACGACCATCCCAGGCTCGAGCACGGTCTCGATGTCCTCTCGCAGCTCCAGTCCGGCCTCGCGGCCATAGTAGTGCGAGAGCACCCCGAAGCTGTGCCCGTACCCGAAGGTGCGGTTCTCCAGTACCCCGTAGCCCCGAAAGATCTCGTTGAGCTCGGTGGCGATGTCACGGCAGCGGGCGCCCGGCTTGATCAGCTCGAGCCCGCGCTCGTGCACCTCGACGTTGATCTCCCAGTAGCGCAGCGAGGCGTCGTCGCAGTGATCGAAGAACAGCGTGCGCTCGAGGGCGGTGTAGTAGCCCTGGATCATCGGGAAGCAGTTGAGGCTGAGGATGTCACCACTCTGGACGCGCCGCGAGGTGACGGGATTATGGGCGCCGTCGGTATTGATGCCCGACTGGAACCACACCCACGTGTCCATTAGCTCGGAGTGGGGATATGTCTTTGCGATCTCCCGGACCATTGCCTGGGTGCCGGCCAGGGCGACCTCGTACTCAGGAACCCCATCGTGGATGGCCTTCACAACCGCCTCACCGCCGATGTCAGCCGTGCGCGCGCCGTTGCGGATGATGGCGATCTCCTCGGGGGACTTGATCATGCGCCGGCGCATGCACCCGGCGCTCACGTCGACGAGCTCGACGCCCGGCAGGGCACGCTCGAGCTTCTCGCGCACCTGCAGCGTCATGTGGTCGAACTCGATCCCTAGCCGCCTGACGCCCGGTAGCAGCTTTGCGGCCGCGCGGAAGTAGTTGTCGCGCTGCCAATCGGTGTAGACGAGGTTCTCTCCGTAGGTACGGCGTCCCGGCTGACCGTAGTCGATGTTCGCCGAGATGCTGGTCTGGTCCGTCTGCGTGACGACCAGGCCGTAGAGGCGCCCGAACGAGCAGTACAGGAAGTCGCCGTAGTAGTTGATGTTGTGGTAGCTCGTGAAGAGCACCGCCTCGACATCCAGTTCGCCCATCAGTGCGCGTAGCGAGCCGAGCCGCCGTTCCATCTCCTGCGGCGAGAACATCGGGGGCACGCGGTCCCCGTTTGGCAGGTTGATCACCTGCGGACGCTCCATCGCTGTGCTACTCATTCCCTCTCCTCCTGCTGTGGCTGGTTGCTCCCTAGCCGGGGAGTCTCCATCCCATCCCACCGCGTCGGAAGTGGCTGTTTCACCGTACTTCGATCGCTGCCGCTGTGCAGACATACAGTGTCGCCGCGGGGACGCGCGTCTCCGCTGTTGCGGGCTGCTGTGCCGGCGTGCCGCCTCAGTGGTCGCGCGAGCCGAGCGCGATCCAGAGATCCACCCTGTCGTCCATCGATGACAGGTCGCGGCCGGTCAGCTGCTCGATTCTCGAGAGCCGCAGCCGCAGCGTGTTGACGTGCAGATGCAGGGCTGCGGCGGTCTGCTGGTAGCGGCCGCCGGAGCCGAGGAACATCTCGAGCGTTGTCACCAGGTCGGTGTGCCGGCGGCGGTCGTGCTCGCGCAGCGGCTCGATCAGGGTCTGCTGGAAGGCGTCGAGCAGTCGCTCGTCCTCGAGTCCGATCAGCAGCGCATGGGACGCCAGCTTGTCGTGGGTCACGAAGCCGCCGTCACGCCGGCGCTGAGCGAAGCGGCAGGCGTGGTTTGCCTCGATCACGCTCCGCCCCAGCTCGCCGACGGTCTGTGCGATTCCGCCCACGCCGCCGGAGAACGTCGGGCCCACGACCTTCTGGAGCTCCTGGCCAAACGCGACAAGATCCTCATCCGGTTCGACCTGCGCGATGAGAACGACCGCGGTGGCCTTGACACCGACCGCACCAGGCCGACCGGTAGCGGCGAGGTGCGCCACCACCGCCTCACGCGCCTTCTCGGGATCTCCGCCTATGCAGGCGGCCGCACAGAAGCGTGCCTCCGGTGCCACGCCCAGCGACTGCAGCCGGGCGGTCACCGCGGGGAGCTGTGCCTCGCCTGCTACCAGCAGGTCGAACAGCTCGCCTACGAAGCGACGCTCGCTCTCCTCGACAGCATGCTGGCGCTGCAGTTCGATCGCAATGAAGGCGAGCGCCTGGTCGATGATCGTGCGCTCATTGACGCTCAGCTCCTCGAGCGAACCCCCGATAACCAGCGCGGTGTCGATCGCCGCCGTAGGGATGGAGAAGACACTCAACTCTCCGAGCGCCGCACCGCCTGCCGCGCCCGCGGCTATTGCGCCAGAGATCGCGGCAGCGTACTCGCCCAGCCCAGCCGGCTCATGCACGCACGCAATCACACCCCTCCGCCGCTGCACAACTGCCGCCGGGCGCGGAAGCAGCTGCCAAAGGACTCGCAGCAGGCCAGCAAGCCCGCCGGAGATTTGCAGGCTGCCGACGAACTGGCTGCTGCGATTCAGTGATTCCAGCAGCTGGCGCTCGCGCAACCGGTGCTGCGCCTCCACGAACTCCTCGGAGATCTGTATGAACGAGACGTCCGCCGGCACGCGAAACAGCGTCAGCTCCCAACCCCTGCAGGCCTCGATAAGCTCGGGCGGGACCTCGCTGACGAGCGGATTGGTGCCGAATCCGAGCGCGGCCACGCCGACGTGCCCGAGACTCGCCGCAAACGAACTGGAGGCGGTTCCGTGCCAGTACCAGATGCCCGTCGTGAGGACGACCTCGTCGCCGCGCAGATATGGAGCCGGATCGGGCAGGTCACTGGCGTGCACCCAGCGGATGGCTCGATCCAGATCCCCACCCACGATGAGCTCGAGCCGAAGGTGTGGACGCGACAGGAGCTCTCCCACCGTGAGCGACATTGCGCGAGCGTACCGCCAGTGCTAAGCGATCAGGAAACGGAACCGGCCGGTGCGGCTCAGCACTCGGGCACACTCACGGCCAGGCCGCCGCGCGAGGTCTCCTTGTACTTGTCGCTCATGTCGCGGCCGGTGTCGCGCATCGTCCTGATCACCGTGTCGAGGCTGACGTGGTGGACGCCGTCCCCGTGCAGCGCCAGGCGTGCGGCCGCTACCGCCTGAACGGCACCGATAGCGTTGCGCTCGATACAGGGGATCTGCACGAGGCCGCCGACCGGGTCGCAGGTCAGCCCGAGGTTGTGCTCCATGGCGATCTCGGCCGCGTTCTCGACCTGCTCCGGACTGCCGCCCAGCACCTCCGCCAGGCCCGCCGCCGCCATCGCGCTGGCCGAGCCCACCTCCCCCTGACAGCCGACCTCCGCCCCGGAGATGGAGGCGTTGCGCTTGCAGAGGCTGCCGATGGCACTGGCGGTAAGCAGGAAGCGCTCCACGCCGTCATCACCGGCCCCTGGCACGAACCGTGTGTAGTAGTGGAGCACCGCGGGGACGATCCCAGCCGCGCCGTTGGTGGGGGCCGTCACAACCCGGCCACCGGCGGCGTTCTCCTCGTTGACGGCGAGGGCGTAGAGCTCGACCCACTCCATCGCGCGCAAGGGGTCCTCGGAGGAGACCGTGTCCTCCAGAGTCTGCGCAAGCCGCGCTGCCCTGCGCGGCACCTCCAACCCTCCGGGCAGCACCCCCTCGGTGCTGCAGCCGCGACGCACGCACTGCTGCATCACCTCCCAGATGTAGAGAATGCGCTCGCGAATCGCCTCCCGTGGGCTCTCGGCCATCTCGTTGGCGAGCACCAGCTCGCTGATCGGCAGGCCGGTGGCACGCGTCTGAGCGAGCAGCTCGGCGGCGGTGGTGAACGGATACGGGACCTGGCGGCCCGACAGGCCCGAGGATGGCTCGTCGGCCTCCTCTCCGCTGAGGATGAAGCCTCCCCCGATCGAGTAGTAGTCGGTGGCGAGCAGCTCCTCGCCGTCGTGCTCGGCGGCTGTGAAGCGCATGGCGTTCGGATGCCGCGGCAGGCGCCTGCCGCGACGGAGCACGACGTCACGCCCGAGGTCGAACGGGATCTCTTGGCTTACCAGCAGGCGAAGGGTCGAGCTCTCCCGCACATCGCGCACGTGCTCGGCACCCACATCCGGATCGACCGACTCGGGACGCTCGCCGATCAGGCCCAGCACTAGCGCTCCGGGCGTTCCGTGCCCGTAACCGGTGGCGGCCAGCGAGCCGAACAGCTCGATCCTGACTGCGGCCACGGCCTCCAACCCGGGCCCGTCCCGCAGCGATTCGGCGAACGCCCGGGCCGCCCGCATCGGTCCGACCGTGTGAGAACTCGATGGGCCGATGCCCACCTTAAACAGCTCAAAGACGCTCGTGCTCATCGTGCGAGGGACGCCGGCTCGCCGGCGAGGGCACGCGCGGCTCCGGTGCGCTCCTCCATACTGGCGTCGAGCAGCCAGGCGGCCAGGTGGTGCGCAAAGGACGCGCGCACGAAGATGCGCACGGCGTCGGTGCCCGCGAGCGGCTGGAGGGTCAGCGGGGACTGAGCGAGCAGCGTCTGGGCGCAATGCCCGGCGCGGAAGACGGACTCGTGCAGATCGATCGCGCAGCCCCTGGACAGCACGCTGCGGGCGGCCGGTCCGGACAGCTCGACGATCGTGCGCTGGGCGGAGACGTCGACCAGGCTGATCGCGTCGCCCGCGCCCTCGGCGACGAGTCGCGCGCGGATCGCGGCCTCAAGCTCCGCCGGGGTCCGAGCGAAGCTCACGAGCAGCCACTCGTCAGGGCCCGTCCACAGTGCCTCGAGTCCGTCCTCGCTGACCAGCGTGTTGGGCAGGGTGGGAAGCGGCTGGCCGAGCTCCGCGGCGACGGCCGCGGCGGCGGCGCCGCCGGGGTCCAGACGTAGCGTCAGCTGCGTGGCGAACAGCAGCTCGCGGATCGCGAGCTGCCCGTCGGACTGCCTATCCACATCCGAGAACAGCTCGCTCATGGAGGCCAGCGGACTCCGGGGGTCAGGCTCAGCCATCACGCCTCGCTCCTTCCTTGTCGTAGAACACCGGCTCGCAGATCGCGACCGGCACGGCCCGATCTCCGACGACGGCGTGGATCGTCTCGCCGTGGCGAGCCCGCCCTGCGCGCACTAGCGCCAGCGCGAACGTGCGCCCGGGCGCGGCGCTGCGGTAGGCGGAGGTGACGTGGCCGAGCATCGGCACCGGCGGACGCAGCTCCTCCCCGTCGACCAGCTGGGTTCCCTCCCGCAGCAGTAGCTGATCTTCCAGCGGAAGCAGTCCCACCAGCTGCTTGCGGTCAGCGCGGGCGGTGTCGGGGCGGCTGAAGGAGCGCTTGCCGAGGAAGTCCTCCTTCTTGGTGGACACGATCCAGCTCATGCCGAGGTCGTGCGGGGTGACGGTGCCGTCCGTGTCCTGCCCCACGATCACGTAGCCCTTCTCGGCGCGGAGGACGTGCATCGTCTCCGTCCCGTATGGCGTGATCCCAAATCTCGCGCCGGCGGCGAAGACTGCCTCCCAGAGATGCAGGCCGTGCCAGGCCGGCACGTTGAGCTCGTAGGCGAGCTCGCCCGAGAAGCTGATCCGGCACACCCGTCCCTCGACGCCCGCCACCGTCGTGTCGCGCCAGGTCATGAACGGGAAGCTCTCGTTGTCCACGGCCAGCTGCGGCGCGACCAGCGCGAGCACGTCACGTGAGGAGGGGCCCGCTAGCGCGATCGTCGCCCAGTGATCGGTGACGGAGGTGCAGTGCACGCGCAGCTGCGGCCACTCCGTCTGCAGCCACTCCTCGAGCCACTCGAGCACTGCCGCCGCGCCGCCCGTTGTTGTCGTGATCAGATACCGGTCCTCGGCCAGCCGGATCGCGGTGCCGTCGTCGAACACCATCCCGTCCGGGCGGCACATCAGGCCGTAGCGAATCCCGCCGACGGGCACGGTGCTCATCATGTTGGTGTACATCCGGTCGAGGAACACGGGTGCGTCCGGGCCCTGGATGTCGATCTTGCCGAGCGTCGAGGCGTCCATCGCCGCGACGCCCGCGCGTGCCGCGCGGCACTCGCGCTCAACCGCATCCTCCAGGCTCTCCGCGCCCTGCGGGAAGTACCAAGGACGCTTCCACTGCCCCACGTCCTCGAAACGGGCACCGTGCTCGACGTGCCAGTCGTGCATCGCGGTCGTGCGCACCGGGTCGTGGAGATCGCCCCGGTCACGCCCCGCGAGCGCCGCGAACGACACGGGCGTGTAGGGCACGCGAAACGTTGTGGTGCCGAGCTCCGCGACCGTTCTGCCCAGCAGCTCGGCCACGACACCCGATGTGAGCGCCCCGCCGGTCTTGCCCTGATCGTGGGCGGTTCCGATCGTGGTAAAGCGCTTGATGTGCTCGACCCCGAGCAGGCCCGCGTCGAGCCCGCGCATCACGTCGGCCACGGTGGCGTCGCGCTGGAGGTCGACGAAGTGCGACTCCCACGGCTGCCCCGATTCCGGCGCCTGCACCAGCCACAATGCCTCGGCGGGCGCCGCCTCGGGCTGCTCGCAGTCCGGCAGCTCGACCTCGGACAGCGGCAGCCCCAGCGCGCGCAATGCACCTCCCGCGGCAGCGGCGCCGTCCGCGAGGCACGCCGCGGTCGTCTCAAGCGCGCGTGCGGCCCCGGCGACGCTCACCCTGTCGACCTCCGATGCCGGCACGAACGCACCGGCGTCCGCGTCGAAGCGCAGGACGCCACCGGCCTGGCTGAACAGGTGCGCGACCGGATTCCAACCGCCGGAGACGAGCAGCAGGTCGCAGCCGATCTCCTCGGCCTCGCGCGCCTGCTGCGCGCGCGAGGCCACCGTCACCCCGCACAGAGACGAGTAGCCCAGGGCGCGCGCCACGACCTGCTGCGGGCGGATCTCGATCGAGCGCTCGGCGCAGGCCTCCACCCAGGCGTGGGACGGGCCCGGCCGCGCATCGATCACCGCCGCCACCTCAACACCGGCGTCGTGGAGGTCGATCGCCGACGCGTAGGCGCTGTCGTTGGCGGTGAAGACGACGGCCCGGCGCCCGGGTGCGACCGCGTAGCGGTTCACGTAGGCGCGGGCGGAGCCGGCCAGCATCACCCCCGGACGATCGTTGTCCGCGAACGTGATCGGACGCTCGTGCGCGCCGGTCGCGATGATCGCCTGCGCCGCACGGATCTGCCACACACGCTGGCGTGCGATGTCAGGGAGCGTGGAGGGGTCGAGGTGGTCGGTTCGCCGCTCGACCGCCATGAACTGCCCACGGTCGACGACCCCGAACACCGTCGTGCGCGTCAGCACCCGGACCTCGGGCGTGGAGGAGAGTTCCTCCAGCACCGACGCGATCCACCGCTGCGCCGGCGCCTGATCGAGCACATCACCGCTTGATAGAAGGGTGCCTCCGAGCTGCCGGTCGGCGTCGCAGAGGATCGTGCGGGCGCCCGCCCGGGCAGCCTGAAGCGCGGCGGCCAGCCCGGCGGGGCCGCCGCCGACGACCAGCACGTCGCAGTGCGCGTGCACCTTGTCATAGCGCGAGTGATCGCCGGGCTCGAGCACGCCCCGGCCGCGCAGCGACCTGGCCTCCAGCCCCTGGTACAGCTCGACGGTGGTCGCCTGCAGCATCGTGCCGAGGCCGGTGACGTCGACCAGTGCGTTGGGCTCCTCGACACCGGCGGAGAAGATCCCACGCGGGCGCCGCAGGTGGATGCTCTGGCTGACCTCCCCCACACCGGAGGCCAGGAGCGCGCTGGCGAGCGTGTCGCCGCGCAGCCCGGTGTAGGAGGTCCCGTCGAAGGTGAACGGAACCTGCTCGTCACGCTGCACGAGCGAGCCGCCGGCGGAGAGGCGGAAACCGCTCATCGGTATCCCTCCAGCGGCTCACCGGGAGCGCAGACGCGGATGAAGCTGTTGCTCGCGGTGTCACGCAGGGCGTTGAACCAGCGTCTGCACCCGGCGCTGTGCACCCAGCGCTCGGCGAACCGGCCCTTGGGGTTGTCCCGAAAGAACAGGTACTCAGACCACTGCGCGTCGCTCAGCTCGGCCGGCGCGGCAGGATATGGCACGTGCGCCTGGCCGCCGTAATGGAACTCCTGCTCCTCACGGCCCCCGCACCACGGGCATTCGATCAGCATGTGTTGCTATCTCCTCTCTTCACTCAGTGAGCCACCGCAGCGGCGCCGTGCTCGTCGATCAGAGCACCGGACTCGAACCGCTCCAGACCGAACGGCTGCGCCAGTGGATGGGGCTCGCCGTGAGCGATCGTGTGAGCGAGCACGTCACCGACGGCCGGCGTAGCCTTGAAGCCGCCCGTGCCCCAGCCGCAGTTGACGTAGAGCCCGTCGATCGGCGTCGGCCCGATAACCGGAGAGGCATCGGGACAGACGTCCACGATCCCCGCCCACGTCCGCAGCACGCGCGCCCGCGCGAAGATCGGGAACAGCTCGAGCGCCGCCGCCATCTGCCTCTCGATCAGGTGAAACGAGCCACGCTGGACGTATGAGTTGTAGGAGTCGATCCCCGCGCCCATCACCAGCTCGCCCTTGTGCGCCTGACTGACGTAGACGTGGACCGCGTTGGACATCACCACACACGGATGCACCGGCTCGAGCAGCTCCGAGACGAGCGCCTGCAGCGGATGGGTCTGGACCGGAAGCCGCAGCCCGGCCGTCGCGGCGATCACCGCACTGTGGCCGGCCGCGCAGATCGCGACACGTCGCGCGGCCAGCAGGCCGAGCGACGTGCTGACCCCTGTCACCTGGCCGCCACTCACCTCCAACCCGGTCACCTCGCAGTTCTGGATCAGGTCCACCCCGAGCGCGTCCGCCGCGCGCGCGAACGCCCAGGCGACGTGGTCATGCTTGGCGATCCCGGCGCGCGGCTGATAGGTGGCGCCGAGCACCGGATAGCGGACGGCGTCGGAGACGTTGACGATCGGGCAGACCTCCGCAACCTCCTCGGGTTCGAGCCACTCCGCGTCGACGCCGTTGAGGCGGTTGGCCTCCACGCGCCTAACCGAGTCGCGCACGTCCTGGAGCGAGTGGGCGAGGTTGAGCACGCCGCGCTGGCTGAAGAGGATGTCGTAGTCGAGCTCCTCGGAGAGCCCCTCCCACAGCTGCAGGGCGTGCTCGTAGAGACCGGCGCTCCCATCCCAGAGGTAGTTCGAGCGGATGATCGTGGTGTTGCGCGCCATGTTGCCACCTGCCAGCCAGCCCTTCTCGAGCACGGCGATGCCGGTGATGCCGTGGTGCGCAGCCAGGTAATAGGCGGTGGAGAGGCCGTGGCCGCCGCCGCCGATGATCACCACCTCATAGGAGCGCTTCGGCTCGGGGTTGCGCCACAGGTGCGCAGGATGTTCGGCCTCGATCACAGCCTACCTCCGTCGAGCAGCGGGTAGAGCGGATGGCGATGCGCCAGGGCGCTCACGCGCCCGCGGAGAGCGTCCAGGTCCGGCTGCGGTTGCAGTGCGGCCGCGATCACGTCTGCGACCTCGCGGAAGTCGTCGTCCCCGAAGCCTCTGGTGGCCAGCGCGGGGGTGCCGATCCGCAGGCCGGAGGACACCATCGGCGGACGCGGGTCGAACGGGATCGCGTTGCGATTCACCGTGATCCCGACCGAGTGCAGCCGATCCTCCGCCTCCCTGCCGTCGAGCTGCGAGTTGCGCAGATCGACGAGGGCGAGGTGGACGTCGGTCCCACCGCTGACCAGGCCGACTCCGGCGCTCGCGACATCCGACTCCAGCAGCCTCGCGGCGAGGATCTGGGCGCCGGTAAGCACTCGCGTTTGGCGGCGGCGGAACTCCTCGGAGGCGGCGAGCTTGAAGCTGACTGCCTTGGCGGCAATCACGTGCTCAAGCGGGCCGCCCTGCTGGCCCGGGAAAACGGCGGAGTCGATGCGCTTAGCGAGCTCCTCGCGGGCGAGAATGATGCCTCCGCGCGGACCCCCGAGCGTCTTGTGCGTAGTGGTAGTGACGACGTCCGCGTGGGGCACCGGGTTCGGGTGAAGCCCCGCGGCGACCAAACCGGCGAAGTGCGCCATGTCGACCATCAGGTAGGCGCCTACCTCGTCGGCGATAGCGCGGAAGCGGGCAAAGTCCAGCTGGCGGGTGTACGCGGACCAGCCGGCGAGGATCAGCCTGGGGCGGTGCTCGCGCGCCAGCGCCTCGACCTCAGCCATGTCAACGCGCGCGTCGAACTCGCGCACGTGGTAAGCGACGACGTTGTACAGACGGCCCGAGAAGTTCAGGCGCATCCCGTGCGTCAGGTGACCGCCATGAGCCAGGTCGAGCCCGAGGATCGTGTCGCCCGGATCGAGCAGCGCATGCATCACAGCCGCGTTGGCCTGGGCGCCCGAGTGCGGCTGCACGTTGGCGTGCTCGGCTCCGAACAGCGAACGCGCGCGGTCGATCGCCAGATGCTCCACGACGTCGACGTGCTCGCAGCCCCCGTAGTACCGGCGCCCTGGATATCCCTCGGCATACTTGTTGGTCAGCACCGAGCCCTGCGCCTCGAGCACCGCCACCGGGGCGAAGTTCTCAGAGGCGATCATCTCGAGCGTGCCACGCTGACGCCGCAACTCGGCCGAGATCGCCTCTGCAATCTCTGGGTCGAGCACTGAAAGCGGCGCATCCAAGCCGGCATCGCTGCAGGGCGCAGACATCATCGGTTAGCCTTGCCTCCGCTCACAAGCCGTTAGTCTGCGGATGCAATCGCCACACGGGAAGTGTTAGATCTACTGGCTTTTTGGCTAACTCACTGTTTAGATCTCCAGTGCTGAACCGCAGGTGCGTCGCCGCCGCTCACGCGGCTTGATGTAGATCCGCCGGCGCCCTCGAGCTGTGTGCGCCTGGTAGATACCGATATGGCCACCTGCCCCGTCGAGAACCTAACCTCCTAGCCTGGACTCCCACGTTAGGTGCATGGGTTAGCACCACGTGCGCGGCTCATCCGAAGGTGAGTTTGAGCTTGCGTCCTTCCCACCAGGGGACGGAGACGTCGGTGTTGGCGAGGTCGGCGTCGAGGAGGTAGGGGTTGTGGGCGCGTTTGCCGAAGCGGACTTCGATGGTGGTGTCGGTGATCGTGACGTGGGCAGGGGCGTTGATGAAGTCGCGGTAGATGTGGCGTGATTCGGCGGTCGTGTAGGTGCCGGCGATCTGGGCGGCAAAGAGGCGGTAGAGGCTTGAGGCCATGAGCGTGAGTTGTAGGTCGCAGTTGACCTTCATCGCGACCATGGAGGAGAGCGCGTCCATGTGGAAGAAGTCGACGCCCTCGGAGATCGCGTTCTCGATCAGCATTCGTTTGGCGTAGGTCTCGATCAGTCCGGCCGGGCCGCGTCGTAGCTGGTTGGCGAGCAGCAGCGTGGGTTGTTCGTGGCCGAGGTCGGTGATCGCGATCTGGCGGATCGGGCCGGTGCAGCCTGCCAGGGTGATCTGGCGGTCGAGGATCTTGGGGGTGCGGTAGGCGCGGTGCACGCCTCCAGCTCGATGCGGCGCTGGGTGAGTCGCCGAGGGGAGTCGCACCCCTCGGCGCTCGCAGAACCGGACGTGACAGTCTCCCGTCATCCGGCTCCCGTCATCCGGCTTGTGGCGTGGTCGTCGTCCAGTGGGCGAAGAGTCCGGGCTGCCGTTTGTGGGCGGCTGAGCCAGACCGGGTTCGACGGAGACTGTTTTAGTAGGTTCTTGATGGTTGGTGGTGGTCTGATCCTAGTGTCAGAGAGACCAGCTGGGAGGTTTCGTCGACCACCAGGCCGGGCGCGGTCTTAGCGGGACCCG